>CAMWTI010000087.1 GCA_947177135.1 uncultured Porphyromonadaceae bacterium
GCACACGCACTGTGCGTATGACGGAAACTTATCAGCCGACAGATGATGTGCAGGCTGATCTTGCCGCCATAAAAAAGTACTACTCGCAGTTCGCTGCCATTCATCCTGAAAAATTCTCGACAGACTGAGATGATCAATCGTTCGCTTAACATTGCCGCGGTGCCGCTGCCGATTGTGAGGGCTTCCCGTCAGGCTAATTTCGCTGCAGTGGAGGTGGCCATGTCGCAGATCAGGCCAGACACGGATCTGGTGGTGCTTCCAGAACTGTTTTCCACTGGTTTCATTTCTGACGCGGACACTCTGAGACGTGAGGCTGAACCCTCCGATGGACCGGCCATGCAACTCATGTCGCGCCTGGCCAGACGGTATCACATGGCTATAGCAGGATCGTTTCTGGCCAAAAATTCCGATGCTGCGGATGCGTCTGTTTTCAACCGCGCGTTTCTCATGGAGCCGAGTGGGGAAGTTACTTTCTACGATAAGCGTCACTTGTTTTCCCTCAGTCCGGAGTCCACATTGCTGAAAGCCGGAAACAAGCCTATGCCGATTGTGCGCTATCGGGGGTGGAACATCGCGTTGGCCGTATGCTATGATCTGCGATTTCCGGTGTGGTGCCGTAACCGCAATATGCACTATGACGTGGTCTTGCTCCCGTCCAACTGGCCATCGTCGCGCGGCTATGCTTTCCGCCATCTGCTGATCGGCCGCGCCATTGAGAATCAGGCATGGTTTGTCGGAGCGGATTGCTCCGGCTCGGATGAATATGGATGCTATGACGGCATGACGGTCATTGTCGACCATGAAGGCACGATTGTGGCGCAGTCCTCGTCAGAATCGCCTGCCGAACCGGTCTATTCCACGGCAGACCGTGAACAGCTTGAACTTTATCGCAGGCGTATGCCTGCATGGACTGTCGCCGACCAATACAAACTTTTAAATTAGTACTTATATGAAAAATCTGATCCGGCTGGCCATGATGGCAGCCATGACAATTTCGTTAGCTTCTTGTGCCAATGACGACCCAAATCCGGAGAAGCCGGTTGTTCCTGATGTGCCTCCGGTCACTCCTGGTGAAGACGTTGTCTATGAACCGGGAGAAACACCATCATTCCGTTATGCCATAGAGCAGTGGGATGGCACTGTGGCGTCCGATATAACCGACGATAATGTCAATCATGCGGATGAGGACACTTATCATGAAAACAATGCGTGGGAACAGGTGATCTCGGTGCGATTTGACGGCGACAAGGCCGAAGTGACCGGCAATCGCGCGCCGGTGACGTTTGCGGTCGATGGCGCTCACGTCAACCTCAACCTCTCGACAGTAAAAGCCCGTGTGAACGTGACCGGTGAATCAGCCGACGGATCATTGCGTATCATCGGCGAGAAGCGCCATATGCTCAACCTGTGTGCTTTGAACCTGAAATCATCGCGTGGCCCGGCTATTAATGATCAGGACAAGAAGCGCGTATTCGTGAATCTCGAAGGCGACAGCTATCTTGAAGATTCGCCGGAATATGCTCCGGCTGACAATCCGCTTGAAGACCGCAAGGGTTGCTTCTTTGCCGAAGGCCACGTGATTCTAAGTGGTGACGGCGTGTTACAGATCACCGGGAGGCAACGACATGGTCTGGCCTCCGACGGTTACCTTATCATACGCCCCGGAGTGACTCTGGTGGTCAATGATGCCGCCAAGAACGCCATCCATGCCAAGGGCGGTAATACTACCGGCTATGGCATAATTATGATGGGCGGTTACGTTTATGCTAACACTTCGGCGCCTGCCGGTAAAGTATTGAAGTCCGATCTGCTCATCGACATACGTGGTGGCAAGCTTGATCTCAATTGTTCGGGCGCTCCTGCCATTGATCCTGATGACAATACTCTCAGTTCATCGGCATGCATTAAGACAGATGGCTCGCTGCTGCTGCGCGGAGCTGACGCCTGCCTCACTGCGTCCGGCAATGGCGGCAAGGGCCTCAACATCACCGGGGCTATATCAGTCAGCGGCGGATGCACAACCATTGCCTGCACTGGCAAACGTATGGAAGACAACAATGACTCCGCCACACCAAAGGCAGTAAAGACCGACGGCAACTTCAATATGCTCGGCGGGGTGCTTAATGTGTCGGCCGTCGGCGACGGTAGCATCGGTATTGAAGTGCTTGGTTCGTCCGTATTGCAGGACGGCGTGGTCTATGCGTTCGGACGGACAGAAGCTCTGCATATGACTGGAAACTTTGCTTTGACCGGCGGAACCATGCTGGCTGGCGGCGGCGCTCTCAGCATGCCGACTGAATGCACTGGCGTTTATTACAATGTTTCGGATCTTTCGGTGACTGAGCCCGGCAAGATGGTGCTGGTGACTTCTTCTGCCGACAGCGATGATCGTGTGTGCGCTACGTTTGACTGGCCTGTGGCCATGACTTCGCCTGCCGAATTCATTTTCTGGTCTACTGAAGTCACAAAAGACTTGCAATATGATCCTTATTTTCTTGCAGACTGATCTTAACATTATAATCGCTGTATGATTCACAAACCTATCATTTTCTCCTCACTGGCGGCTATGGCCGTTGTGCCGGCAACGATCAGTTCGTGTGTCGGAGCTGATGCCATATCGCCGGAGAAGCCATTTAACATAGTGTACATAATGACCGATGACCATACGGCACAGATGATGAGCTGTTATGACACGCGCTTTGTTGAAACCCCGAACTTAGACCGCATTGCGGCCGACGGGGTGAGGTTCACGAACAGTTTTGTGGCAAATTCGCTCTCCGGCCCTTCAAGAGCCTGTATGCTCACCGGCAAACACAGTCATATCAACGGATTCACTGACAACGAACATTCTGTGTTTGATGGCGATCAGCCAACATTTCCGAAATATCTGCAACAAGCAGGTTACCAGACTGCACTGATCGGAAAATGGCATCTGGAAAGCATTCCGCAAGGATTTGACAAATGGGAGATTCTGCCTGGACAGGGAGACTACTATAATCCTCGGTTCATAAACATGCAGAACGATACCATCATTGAACGCGGTTATCTCACAGACCTGATCACCGACAAGGCCATACACTGGATGGATCAGGAACGCGACAAATCCAAACCATTCTGCATACTCATCCACCATAAGGCCCAACACCGCAACTGGTTGCCTGATACCGCCCATCTGGCACTCTATGAAGACAAGACGTTTGAGCTGCCAGATAACTTTTTTGACGATTATGCCGGTCGCCAGGCCGCATCGTCTGCCGAGATGCGCATTGCTGACCACATGGATCTGATCTATGACCTTAAGATGGATCGTGAGGATCTTACGTCGGCTCTGAAACCTACCTACATGTCGTTCGTCAATCGCATGGATTCCGCTCAGCGTGCCCGTTTTGAAGAATTCTACCAGCCCATACGAGATGACTTCTTTGCCCGCAATCTTCAGGGGCGGGAACTTGCCGAATGGAAATATCAGCGCTATATGCGTGATTACGCCAAAGTGCTCAAAAGCTTAGACAACAACGTAGGCCGTGTGCTCGACTATCTTGATGAAAGCGGATTGCTGGACAATACTCTGGTGGTCTATACTTCTGATCAAGGTTTCTATATGGGTGAGCACGGATGGTTCGACAAGCGGTTTATGTATCAGGAGTCGTTTGCAACTCCTCTTGTCATGCGTCTGCCGGCCGGATTTGAACGCCGCGGAGACATTTCCGAGATGGTGCAGAATATCGACTATGCCCCCACGTTTCTTGAGCTGGCCGGTGTGGATGTGCCTGACGATATCCAGGGAGTGTCGCTGCTCCCGCTGCTTAAGGATGAACATCCGGCAGACTGGCGCGACCAGCTTTACTATCATTACCACGAATATCCGGCGGAGCATTCGGTCAAACGTCATTATGGAGTGGCTACCGACAGCTTTAAGCTGATACATTTCTACAATGATATCGACACATGGGAATTATACGACCTGAAAGCCGATCCACACGAAATGAACAACCTCTATGGCAAACCAGGCATGGAGAAAGTCACGGCCGAGATGATGGAGCGTCTGACCCGTGCACGCGTCCAGTATGCTGATACTATCCGATGATTCTAATGGGCCCCAAAATGAGTCGGTTATAGAGCATTGATGAATGCTTGGCAGACAATTAACCCTGAAAGTCTTTGACGGACTTTCAGGGTTAATTGTTTACGATGGGTGGCGGGCCTCATGCAAAGGTTAATCTTCTGAATAATGGCGAAGGACCCGACGATAGGAATTGAAGATTTTGGATTTTGAAACAAACCCTACGTAGCGGCCGTATTCGTCGACCACAGGCAGATTCCATGCCGCTGTCGTGTCAAACGTGTTCATCACGTTCTCCATGGACTGTCCGATGGTGAGTTTGGCTGCCGGAGTTGACATGAACTCGTTGACATACATGCGCCTGTAGAGATCGGGGCGGAACATTATATTGCGTATTTCATCCAGAAGCACGACTCCAAGCAACACGCCGTTTGTGTCAATAACCGGAAACAGATTGCGTGAAGAACGGGCGATCGTGTCACACATTTCTTTCAGGCTCATGTTCGGACAGACTGTAAGAAAGTCAGTTTCGATTACCGAGTCCATTTTAAGCAGAGTCAGCACTGCTTTGTCTTTATGGTGAGTGAGAAGTTCGCCACGTTGGGCCAGACGCATGGTATAGATGCTGTATGGCTCGAACACTTTGATTGTGCCATAGGCAATAGTGCTCACTATCAGCAATGGCAGAAACAGATTGTAACCTCCGGTAAGTTCTGCTGTGAGAAATATTGCCATCAGAGGAGCGTGCATAACGGCGCTCATCACTCCGGCCATACCCATCAGGGCGAAGTTTTTGGTCGACAGGTCGAGTCCGAGCGCGCTGTTCATGGCAAACGCGAAGAGGAATCCGGCCATACATCCCACATAGAGCGACGGCGCGAAAGTACCGCCAACGCCTCCTCCTCCGTTGGTGGCTGACGTGGCAAATGACTTCAACAGAATTATGGCTCCGATGAACAGACATATGAACAGGGGCGAAGCCGATTCACTGACAAAGACCGACTGCTCGACAATCTCTGACGGATCGCCGCCAAGCAGGTCTTCGATCGCTCCGTAGCCTTCGCCGTATAGCGGCGGAAAGATGAATACCAGTGCTGACAGGATCAGCCCGCCAAGGAGTGTCTTTTTCCATGGTTTGCCAAGGCGTTTGAACGTGTTTTCCATCATGTTCATGGTACGGGTGAAATATAGCGACACGAAGCCGCATCCGATACCGAGCAGAATCACATATGGAATGCGTCCGGTGAAAAAATCTTCACTCTGGGTGAAGAAAAACTCAAACGAGTAGCCGGTGTAGCCGTAAGCTATCGTAGCGGCTGATATCGAAGCGATTAGAAGAGGCATTACCGACACAGTGGTCAGATCCAGCATAAGCACTTCGAGTGTGAACAGCATTCCGGCGATCGGTGCTTTGAATATGCCGGCAATGCCGGCCGCCGCTCCGCAGCCAACCAGAATCATCAGCACCCGCGGAGACATGCGGAACAGTTGGCCAAGTCTCGAGCCTATGGCGGCACCGGTGCAAACTATCGGTCCTTCGGCTCCGACCGAACCGCCAAAGCCGATGGTTATTGAACTGGCTATCACCGATGTGTACATGTTGTGGCTTTTGAGTCTCGATTTGTTTTGCGAGATGGCGTATAGCACGCGGGTCACACCGTGTGAAATGTTGTCGCGTACAATGTGGCGCACATACCATCCGGCTATCAAAATTCCGATAAACGGGTAAATGATAAACAGATAGTTGCCGCCGATGGTGTTCATATGGCCGGTGAGCACGGTGGCAATGTAATGGATGAGAGCTTTCAGCACCATTGCCGCCACACCGCAGAACACGCCGACAATCAGGGCCAGCACCATCACGAAGGTACGTTCCTTTATGTTGCGCTGGCGCCATGCCACGAAGCGGAGCAGCCATGCATTGAGACGTTTCGGAAATTTGTTGGAGGGTATCTGTGATTCGGTCATATACGTGCTGGTGATTGATTATTTTCCGCGGCCTCCTATGACGGTGGCGACTGTGTGAAGCAGAATTTTGAGGTCGGTGGCCACTGATATGTTTTCCAGATATATCAGGTCATAGCGTAGGCGCTCTACCATTTGGTCTATTGTTGACGCATAGCCATATTTCACCATGCCCCATGACGTGATTCCTGGTCTGATCTGATAGATTGCAGAATATACCGGAACGCGTTCGGCTATCTGGTCGGCAAATATTCTACGTTCCGGGCGAGGACCGACGAGCGACATTTCACCGCGGATCACGTTCCAGAATTGAGGCAGTTCGTCAAGACGGTATTTGCGCATGAACCGGCCGACGGATGTTATGCGCGGATCGTCCGCTTGGGTTAAAACAGGTCCTGAAGCCGCTTCCGCATCGGCATACATTGACCGGAATTTAAGTATTGTGAATTCGCGCTTGCGACGTCCCATGCGCTGCTGGCGGTAGATTACAGGACCAGGAGACGAACGCTTGACGGCAATTGCTAACGCGGCCAGCAGAGGCGACAGGATGATGAGAGCCAGCGAGGCTCCGGCCACGTCTATCACCCGCTTGATGTTGGCCGTCGATTCTGACAGGCGGGGGCGTGTGATATCGACAAGCGGCTCGCCTGTGACATTGCCGATACGTCCGGCCGCAGTGTGAAACTCATATATGCCTGGCGACACCAGAACAGCCAGATCGGCCGGCATCAGCATGCTCAGCAGCGAGGGCATCGAACCTGAACGGGCCAGATGCGGCGACACGATGACTGTGTCCGACCCATGTTCCCGGCATACTTTTGCCGGATCGTTGTCTTCTGGATTGACAAACGCCACTACCTTGAGCCCCATTCCGCGGGGCAGACCGTTAATTTTAGCCGCAAGATTGCGTGATTCAGGGTCATCGCCTATCATGATCACTGGTTTGAATCGGTTGCGGCGGTGAATGTGGCGTACTGTCGACAGTGTGATTATCGACCGACCGGCATATACAAACACAAAAAAGAGAATGGCGAGTATTCCGACAAGTTCTATGGCCACTCTTCGTCTGAACTCCAGATCGTTGACCACGGCAAGAAAAAAAATGACCAGAGCGCCGGTCAGAGCTGAACCGAGGGTGGTCAGCAGTTCTTGTGCGCGTGAGCGTTCGTTCGGATTGTTGTAGTATCCCGACAGCCAGTAGATGAACAACATCATTACCGGAAATAATACCTGGCCTCCGATCACCTGAGGCAACATATAATAGTGAGCGAAGTTGCCGGTTTCTGGTTTGAGCATGTGTCGGATTAGATTGAACATCACCAGTGCAACCGATGTGGTGACCCAATCGGTGCAAATGTAAGTCAGTCGCAGTCTGGTGGTGTTTGTCATCGGCGTTTCAGCGGATTATTGAAACGCAGCCTGAAGCTGTCAGTCTGATGATCGACGATGGCTTTGACGGCGGATAGTCACGTCCGGTAGTGCAGACATAGTCCACCGACTCAATTATTTCAGGAGAGATTTGAGCAAAGGTAACAGGAGTCGGCTTTCCTGACACATTGGCCGAAGTCGATACCAGCGGGCGTCGCAATGCCCGGCATAGTTCGGCCGAAAATGGCTCGCGCGTGATTCTGACGGCCAGAGATCCGTCATTGGCCGGCAGTTCCTGGGCCAGAGGAGGGACTGCCGCGCGGTCATATATGACCGTGATCGGATCGACTGCTGCGTCAATCAGCTCATAGGCCACATCAGGCACTCCGTCAACCCAGCGCGGCAGGTCGTCGGCCGAGGCCAGCAGCGTTATGAGTGCTTTGCCGTCGGCCCGTCGCTTTATGTTGAATATGCGCCTGATCGCTTCGGCGCAGGTGGCGTCACACCCTATGCCCCACACTGTGTCAGTGGGGTAGAGTATGACGCCGCCGCGACGGAGCACATCGAGTGCGTTTTGCAGATCGGTCTGCATCGGTCTCGAAGTGTGTAATTATTAATATTGCTGTGAATAGCGGAGCACCTGTGGCAGATATTCCTCAGTGTAGTCTACGGTGATGTCAGTGACGTTGCCGTCGGCATCGGTGATCTTGGTGTAGACCGGATTCACGAATCCTTTGTAGGGGGCTATGTTGAGAGTGGCATAACGGTCAAGCACTTCTTTGTGAAGTTCCGGATCGACCTTGACGGCATAGGTTTCTACCAGTTTGCGTCCTGCTTCATAGTCGCCGGTGCTCTTGATGCGCTGGATCTCGGAGAGCAGTTGTCCGAACAGGCCGCGCAGGGCTTCATAGTCATTGATCTGCAGGTAGGTTTTGCCGTCATGCTTCACCAGTTCAGCCACGTTGTCAGCTTTGCCTTTTTCGAGTGCCCATGCCGAGATGAGTTGACGGTTGCGCATATGCGCTTCTTCAACGTCCTTGCCTGGTTCGATGCGCATCAGCTGGGTCATCAGTCCGTTGAGCATATATTTGTAGTATTCGGCCTTGTATGCCTCTGGGTTGTCAAGCAGTCCGAGTTCAAGCAGTTTCGGGTCTGCAAGATAATACAGAGCAAACAGGTCGGCGCGAGCTTCCTCAAGGGTTGATCCGTGGGCTTTGAGCGCGTCAGGGTCTACGCCTGGCATGAGGCGTCCTGATGCATGTCCCAGACATTCGTGCAGGTCAGTGTGGAGATTGTCGGTTATGAAACCGTATTTTTCCATCAGCGAGCGGGTGTAGTCGTCGATCACGAATTCTTCTGCAAATCCGTTGCCTTTGGCGGCTTCGTCATATGCCTTCGTGATGTTCTCGATGGTTACCGATTTAGAACCGTGGGCCGCTCTAATCCAGTTTGCGTTAGGCAGGTTAATGCCGATCGGTGTGGCGGGGTAGGAGTCGCCGGCAAGAATTGCAGCAGTGATCACCTTGGCTGTCACGCCCTTCACTTCAGGTTTGCGGAAATTGGGGTCTACAGGTGAGTTATCCTCAAACCACTGGGCATTACCGGCCACCACTTCAGTGCGGTGAGATGCGCCCAGGTCCTTGAAGTTTACGATTGATTCAAACGAACCGGTCATGCCAAGCGGGTCGCCATAGCTTTCGATAAATCCATTGATGAAGTCGATGCGCGAGTCGGTGTCACCAACCCATGCGATCGAATAGTCGTCGAATGCCTTGAGTGATCCGGTAGTGTAGAATTCGATCAGTTTGTCGATAACCGATTTCTGAGTCGCGTTTTCTGCAAATTCCGAAGCTTTTTTCAGATTGTCGACAATTCGGGAAATTTTGTCGCCATAAAGTCCGTCTATTTTGTAGACCTCCTCGCTGATAGATCCGTCTGGATTTTTGACGAGTCGTGAGTTAAGACCATAAGACACCGGAGTCTCGTCCTTGGGATCCTTGA
>CAMWTI010000088.1 GCA_947177135.1 uncultured Porphyromonadaceae bacterium
TCTTGATTTTTCCTGATCCGGTAAGGGCGAACCTCTTTTTGGCACCGGAGTTAGTCTTAACCTTGGGCATTGTTGTATTACTTTAATGAAATTATAATTGGTTCATTTCTTTTTGGGAGAGAGCATGATGATCATGCGTTTTCCTTCAAGCACCGGCATCTGCTCTACTTTGCCGAATTCCTCAAGGTCGTTGGCAAAGCGTAGCAGGAGCACTTCGCCCTGTTCCTTGAAGAGGATGGAGCGTCCTTTGAAGAAGACGTATGCCTTCACTTTGGCTCCTTCCTGCAGGAATCCGATGGCGTGCTTGAGCTTGAAGTTGTAGTCGTGGTCATCGGTCTGAGGTCCGAAACGGATCTCTTTGACCACCACTTTGACTGCCTTGGCTTTCTGTTCTTTCTGGTGTTTTTTTTGCTGATAGAGAAACTTCTGGTAGTCCAGGATCTTGCATACTGGCGGTTCGGCGCTGGGCGAGATTTCAACAAGGTCGAGTTCCAGCTCGTCGGCCATCTGCAGTGCCTGCTGAATGGAGTATATGCCTTGTTCCACGTTGTCGCCTACCAGGCGCACCTCGCGTGCTCGTATGCGATCGTTGATTGCATGTAGCTCCTTTGACGCCGGGCCTTGCTGGCGACGGGTCTGCGGAGAGTTGGATGATGCCGGACGTGGCGCGGCGGGACGTGGGCGATAGAAGGGTTTTTTGGCCATTCAGTGGTGGTTATTGATTGATTATTTCGTTGACTTCGCGAGTCAAATCGGCTGCAAAGGTAGCAATTTTTACCGAACCTTTGTCACCTTCGCCTTGTTTTCTTACAGAAACTTCGCCATTTTGTGCTTCTTTTTCACCGACAATGAGCATATACGGCACTCGTTTGAGTTCGTTGTCGCGGATTTTTCGGCCGATTTTTTCGTTGCGGTCATCGACCGACGCGCGTATGTCGGCTGCGGCGAGTTCTTTGGCCACGCTATAGGCGTAGTCGTTGAATTTTTCGGAAATGGGCAGGATAGTGACTTGTTCAGGGGCGAGCCAGAGCGGGAATTTGCCTGCGGTGTGCTCGAGAAGCACTGCGACGAAGCGTTCCATTGATCCGAACGGCGCGCGATGGATCATTACCGGACGGTGTTTGGCGTTGTCGGAACCGGTGTATTCCAGGCGGAATCGTTCCGGCAGGTTGTAGTCCACCTGTATGGTTCCGAGCTGCCAGCGGCGTCCCAGGGCGTCTTTGACCATGAAGTCAAGCTTCGGACCATAGAATGCGGCTTCGCCGAGTTCGGTGCGGGCGTTGATCCCTTTTTCGGCACAGGCGTCGATGATGGCTTGTTCTGCCAGGTGCCAGTTTTCGTCGGATCCGATGTATTTTTCTTTGTTTTCGGGGTCGCGCAGCGAGATCTGGGCTTCATAGTTTGTGAAGTTGAGAGTCTTGAAGATATAGAGGATGATGTCCATTACCTTCAGGAATTCGTCTTTGATCTGGTCGGGTGCGCAGTAGATGTGGGCGTCGTCCTGAGTGAAACCGCGCACTCGGGTGAGTCCGTGGAGTTCGCCGCTCTGCTCATAGCGGTAGACTGTGCCGAATTCGGCCAGACGCAGGGGCAGGTCGCGGTAGCTGCGTGGCAGGGCGCGGAATATTTCGCAGTGGTGGGGGCAGTTCATCGGTTTGAGCAGGTATTCTTCGCCCTCTTCAGGAGTGTGGATGGGCTGGAAGGAGTCTTTTCCGTATTTTGCATAGTGCCCGGAAGTGACATAGAGCTGCTTGTTGCCGATATGGGGGGTGATTACCTGCTGGTAACCGTATTGTTTCTGAATTTTGCGGAGGAACTGTTCGAGTCTGTCGCGCAGGGCGGCGCCTTTAGGCAGCCACAGTGGCAGTCCGGCTCCGACGTTGCTGGAGAAGGCAAAGAGTTCCATTTCCTTGCCAAGCTTGCGATGGTCGCGCTTTTTGGCTTCTTCGAGCAGTTGCAGATATTCGTCGAGCATCTTTTTCTTGGGGAATGTGATGCCGTAGACGCGGACAAGTTGCTGGTTCTTTTCGTCACCGCGCCAGTATGCGCCTGCAAGGCTCATGATTTTTGCGGCCTTGATCGGAGCGGTGGACGGAATGTGGGGACCACGGCAGAGGTCGGTGAAGGCTCCCTGTGTGTAGGTGGTGATGTGGCCGTCTTCCAGCTCTGAGATCAGTTCGCATTTATATGTTTCGCCGCGGTCGCCGAAGGCTTTGAGAGCGTCGGCTTTGGCGATTTCGGCGCGGACGATAGGCTCTTTCTTCTGCGCCAGTTCGAGCATTTTTTTCTCAATGGCGGGGAAGTCGGCCGATGTGATTTCGTGTCCGTTGGGGTCGATGTCGTAGTAGAATCCGTTTTCCAGCGCCGGACCGATGCCGAACTTCACACCGGGGAACAGTTCCTGAAGAGCTTCGGCCAGAAGGTGGGCCGAGCTGTGCCAGAATGCGTGTTTGCCTTCGGCGTCTTCCCACTTGAAGAGTTTGAGGGCTGCGTCGGATTCAATCGGGCGGGTCAGATCCCATTCGGCTCCGTTGACGCTGGCTGCGAGTACATCTTGCGCCAGACGGGGGCTGATTGATTCTGCTATCTGGATGGGTGTGATGCCGGTTTCGAATTGCTTCACGCCGCCATCGGGGAAGGTTATGTTAATCATTTTTGATAGATATCCTTAGCGGTTGTTTAAGAACAGCGTCGCTGGCTTGGTTCTTTGGGTTGTTTTGCCTGTTAATATATTTCAGTTTTTTAGGAGGGGCTTAAAATTGCATCTGTCAGGATGTATAGGTGTTATTAAACAACCTCTTAAAAATCGGCTGCAAAGATAATCATTTTTTTCGTGATTTCCAAATTCGGAAAGTTTGTGTCAGGTGTTGCGCCCGGTTGTGCCTATCGGCATGTTTTTCAAGCAGAAATCCGCAATTAGTGTGGCCAGGCAGAATGGGAGTGTGAGGGTCGGTATGCCGGTGGGCCGGAGCAGCAGCTGGATCAGGACTGTCAGGGCGATGGCTGCCACGACGGCGGCGGGCCGGCGTCCGGCCAGGGCCACTGCGGTGAGCGCCGGCGAGAAGCCCCAGAGGCCGACCGCCAGTTCGCTGAACGGGCATCCGCATGCTGCGGCAAAGCCCATGCCGAGTGCCGATCCGGTTGCGGCCCAGAGGGCGGCGCGTCTGTCGGATAGCCATAGTCCGGCCATGATCAGCATCCCTGCCGGCCATGAGTCGAGCAGAAACACTTGAGACAGGCCTTTTGACCAGCCCTGGAGGATTGCTATCGGGGTGGCTGACGGCGTTTCGGCGATGGCTTCGGCCGCGTATGGAGCGACTCCGGCAATCGGCGCCACGGCAAGCATCAGCCATGTGGCCAGGATGAACGGGAGGGTGAGTGACGGGAGGTCCAGGCGTGACAGCGGCCAGTCGAGCATCCGTTTGAGCGGAAGGGTGAGCAGCGCGGCTCCGAGCATCAGCAGCTGGGTCGCTGTTCCCGGGCAGAGGAGGGTGAAGGCGGCGCAGCCAACGAGTAGTGCATTGAATCCCGACAGGCCCTGTCGGTCGCGGCCGATTGCTGTGGCCACCACAAGGGCTTCGACGGCACCGAGCGTCACCAGTGTTCTTCCACCCACTGCTATTGCCGTGAGAAACAGCACACCGGCGCCCCACGAACGGCGGAGCATCACTTGCCCCGCACCCGTGAGGCACAGACGGCTGAAATCAGCTATTTTCGCTATGGCTGCGATGGTTTTGCCGGGTGGGGTTTATTTGCGCCGGTTGCGGACGGAGCGTGTGGCTGAGGATCGGGCCGGTTTGGCTTCCTTGGCTTTTGGCTCTTTCTTCACTTTTGAGGTGCGGGCTTTTGAGCGGCTTGATGTGCGGCTCGACGATTTGGCGCGGGTGGGGCGTTCGGCTGCTGGCGCCACGACGTTGAGTGTGTCGGCCGCCGCCGCGATGGAGTCGGCTCGCAGGCGCGCTGCGGCGATCTCTTCGCGAGTGGGCACCCAGAGATTGTCGGCATAGTGGTCGAGCCGGTTCTGTATGCTGTCCTGTGCGCGCTTCAGGTCATCGGGGTCGGAATACAGCTGGGCCATGGTGCGGTTGCGCAGGTTGCGTGTTTTGTATATGTCGCCCTTATAAAGACCGAGAGTGAAGAAGTCATCGTAGGTGTAGCGCGGCAGGTTGTTGTCGTCGTCGGTAAATACATATTGCGCTTTCAGATATGGGCGGAGATCGTCCATTCTGATCCATCCGATCGGGGTCTTTTCAGATGCTCCGAAGGCGTTAAGGCGATGTAGCACCGGGCATATGGCCTCGACTGTGGTGCGCATGGAATTTGTCCGGTTGTCGAAACGCCAGCGTTCGATTATATAGTATGTGAGCACCTGCGATGCGGGCACGTCATATTCGTCGATCTCCACTACCGGATTTTTATCCGAAAAATTTTTGGAAGGAGTGAAATTGATCTCGAAACGACGCAGAGTTTCGTCGACTTTGGCGCGATACTGGTCTGTGAATATTTCTCGTCCGTCAAGATATTCATAGACCGGAATCTGGTTTGCTGCATATAGACGCATGATGATGCGAAACAGGTTTTCATTGCCGTCGATGATCTCCTCCGGAAAGTAGAGCGGGGCGTTCTTGTCTTCCTTTTCAAGGTCAAGTTCGCGGTATATCACACGCATCCAGCGGGTGTCGGCGTCAGATGCTTCCGATGACGCTCCAAGATGCTGCTGCATGCGGGCCGAGACACCGGGCGCGGCGCTTTGTTGCGTTTCGGTGCGTCCGGGGCGGGTGCGTGAGCCGCGGCTAACTCCGCTGCTCTGCGACTCCTGGGCCTGGGCCGTAGTGGCGGCGCATATGGCTGTCAGTACGATTAGAATATGTTTGGCTATGCGTTTCATGTCGTTACTTTATGATGACTTCGAGGGGTGAGATAGTGCGGGTGATTCCGTCTGGTCCGCTGGCTTTGACCGAACTGATGTAGAATCGCTTGCCTGGCTGCAGGCGGCGGAATTGCTCCCGTTGTCTGGCCGAGAAGTTCGGACCGTCGGAGTTTTCCGGTATGGCGTTGCCCGAGGAGTCGTAGAACACGGTCTGGAACGACACCACGTTGAAGTGTATGTTGAGCAGGTCGTCGTCGATGGCGGCTCCGATTCCGGGAGCGCTCTGCAGCACTGACTTGCTGATCGGTTTGTCGCCACGGATGCGGTCGGGGTTGCCTTGTGCGTCGGTGAAGCTGATGTAGGGGGTCGGATCGGGGAGTTTGCGGGTGCGGAATGAGGTCGTGGCCATTGTCTGTGGGCGTCCGTCGACGTTGGCTGTGACTGTGATGACGGCCTCGGCTCCCACTTTCGACGGGCGTGCGAGCCATCCGTTGCCGCTCCGGGTCAGGGTGCCGTTTGTCATCGAAGCGTTCACGTCGGAGTTGTGCACTCCAGGCACCGAGATCGATATCGGGTTGTCGATGCCTGCATAGAGCACGTTCATCATTGTGGCGCTGACGGTTGCCGTCGGTTCAAACACCGTGTAGCTCGAGGTGAATTCGTGGTTTGTCACCGATCCGTCGCCGTGGCGCACCTGAAGGTAGCCTGAATAGTCGAACGAGCCTGTTGACGATGTGTTGAACTGGTAGAGGTCAGATCCTTCGGGGAGCTGTTTGCCTCCGATAAAGATTGTGGGACGCTGTGTGGTGTCGACTGCGGCGAGAACGATGTTGGCGGAATATTGTCCGCCGCGCATCACCGAGCGGGATCGCGGGATGACGAATGCGTTGAGTTCGTTCACGCGGACGTCGCCGGCGTCTATGGCCGCATAGAGCGTCGACAGAGCCTCGCCTTCGGCATAGCGCACGTCGTTTTCAAGCTTCGACAGCAGGGTGACCGCCGCCACCACCGGTTTGGATTCGAAATTGGCTTCCTCCCACGACTGTTGGCGTCTGTTGCCGTTGGCATCGAGATTTTCGGTCGACAGCGCCGACTCGATGTTGGCGCGTTTGGCCGAATCGGGCATCATGGTTATTATGAACGTGCGGTATGCGTCAATGTTGTGGCGCAACCGTTCTCCCTGGCGTGAAGTCGGGTTGAGCATCACTACTGACGAAGCTTCGAGGTCATCGCGGTTGCGTATTTCGGCCGGGTTGCCGTCCTTGCCGTCGGCTTTGTGCACGATAGCTGTTTTCAGTGAGTCGATCTCGCGGTATAGTCCGGCGGTGAATTCGCGCACGTCGTCTGCCCGCCGCAGCCATTGTTCGCCTTTTTCGGGATTCTGTCCGGCGAATGATGCGATGCGGTCATAGATTGCATCGTTTCGTGAGGCCACGTTGGTGTTGGAGCGTTGCAGACCCTCTTCCACTTGCGTGAACCCGTCGAGCACGTCGGCGCTGACATTCAGCGCAAGCATGGCCGTCAAGACGATATACATCAGGTTTATCATCTTCTGGCGTGGTGAAAGTCGGGTACTGTTGGCCATTGACGTGCTGGATTATTCTGGTTTCGGTGATACTGGAGCCGCGCCTCCGCCCATCATGTTGAGGGTCATGGCGTGGATCATTTTTTCATATACAGAGTTGAGTTGCTGCATGTAGCGGGCCATCTTCTCGGTTTCCTCGCAGTAGAGCGACGATGTTTCGGCCGATTTTTCATACATGTCGCGTATGTCTTTGATACCCCGGTTGACGCGGTCGATGGAGTCAAGTTGCGAGCTGACGCTTTTGAGCTGGATCTCATAGATGGTGTTGAGTCCGGCGATGTTGCGGTTTAGGGTGGCCATTTCCTGGACATAGCCGGTCGACGACCGGTTGATGTCGGCTGAATTTTCGGTGATGGCCCGATAGCTGTCGAGCAGCACGCGGCTCACTTCGTTGAGCGCTTCGGTGCTTTTGCGCAACTGGTCCATCTGTTCGGCCAGGGCCGATACCTGCGCTGCATAGTGATCGCTCACTTCGGTGGCCGATGCTCCGGGAGCGAGCGGCGCGATCCTGTCCGAGACCGGCGTCAGGCCTGCACCCGTTGCTTCTGTGGTGCCGGAATTTCCGATGACAACGGTGCCGGTAGCGGCCGGCGATGCCGTCATGGCGTTGCGCGCGGCTTCTTTTTCTTCAGGCGATGCGTCGGGATTCAGTGCCGGAAACACTTCTTCCCAATGATATTCCTTGGCCGGGCGGTCAAAGGCAGTGAGAATGAACATCAGTACTTCGGTGCCCATGCCGATGCAGAGCAGGGTGTTGCCGCCCGGAAGGTGCAGGATTTTGAACAGCGCGCCCCAGATGACGATGGCTGCGCCGATCGAGTATGCGAAGTTGAAGAAGCGCTGTCCGCCTTCGCCTGACAGGAAACGCTCGATGGCGTTTTTGTATCGTTTGATCTTAGTCATTGCAATGAATTATTTACCTGATTTCTGACCGCGGGCAAAGCCGATGCGGGTGCGCACGCATCGGAATCCGATGTATGACCGCTGTTCGTTCTGATATTCCCACATGCGGATGTCGGAGCGGATGTCGGCCGCCACGTCTTTCCATGAGCCGCCGCGCACGATCTTGCGTTTCATCTTGTACGGGTCTTCGCGTGCCGCGTCATAGCTGTATTGCGGGTTGAGGTCCGAAGTGAGTTTGTCGATTGATTCGGTGTAGGCTGTCGAAGTCCATTCGCTGACGTTGCCGGCCATGTCATAAAGTCCGAAGTCGTTGGGGGAGTAGGTGCCGACTTTGGCTGTGATCAGGTGGGCGTCGCGCACGTAGTTGCCTTCTGCAGGCTTGAAGTTGGCATAGAAGCAGCCTTTGTCTTCGGTCAGAGGCAGATCGCCTTCCCAAGGGTATGCGTTGTCATTTTCGCCTGCACGTGCCGCATATTCCCATTCTGCTTCGGTGGGCAGACGGAAAGGTTCGATGTAGACTCCTTCTTTGCCGAGCGACCGGCGCAGGAAGTCTGTGCGCCAGTTGGCAAAGGCGGTGGCCTGCTCCCAGCTCACACCCACCACGGGGTAGTCATTGTAGCCTCCGTGTGAGAAATACAGGCGCACGTATGGTTCGTTGTAGGCGTTGTCGAAGTCGTTGATCCAGGCGGTCGTGTCGGGATAGACGTTGACAATGTAGGTGTTGAGGAAATCGTAGTCGCCAGTGAGTTCGCGCTGCACGGTCTCTCTCACGATCACTCCTTCGTCGTTGATGTAGGCTGTGTCTTTCGAGATTGTCGGGCGCTGGGTCGGCACAGGCCGGTCGGTGTTGTATTCCCGGCGGGCCGGGTCTATGCGGTTGCGCCGTCGGGCGGCTTCGGTGTGATTGTAGACCTCATAGCGGTAGTTCAGCTGGGTGTGGTCGAGTTCGCGCGCTCCGGTGATCGGGTTGGTGCGATACACGCTTTCGATGGCCCGCAGCTCTTCTTCCGACGGGTTGCGCCACGGAATAGCCTTGTTCCAGTTGATGAACGGTCCTATGGGGTTGCCTTCGCGGTCTTCCTCGATGCGGAATTCCTCGTTGCCGCCATATGCCGGGTCAGCCAGGCGTTCGCGGATTATGGAGTCACGCACCCAGAAGACGAACTGCTTGTATTTGCTGTTGGTGATTTCCGTTTCGTCCATCCAGAATGACTCGACCGACACGCCGCGGGGGTTGGCCGCAATGCCACGCAATGAGTCAGCCTTGGCAGGGCCGACCTTCATTGAGCCACGGTCGATTTGCACCATCCCGTAGGGGGTCGGTTCGGTCCATGCCGAGCCGCCCACTCCGGTGACCTCGCCGCCGGCTCCGGATGATGCCGAACCGGCACACGACGCCAGCAGCAGCGGCATGACAGCGGCAGACAGGAGGATAAACAATGGAGTGAATCGTTTCATATGTGCAGAGTTGGTATTTATTGACTGGTTTGTGTTGCTTTTACATCAGGCGGATGCTTTTGTGGCGGTTGCGGTTTTTTTCGCTGAAGTCAAGTTTGAGGGAGTAGCCGGCCCAGATTTCGTGACTGCCTGACGAGGCGCGCATGATGGCGGATGTGGCATAGTCATAGCTGTAGGCGATGGTGAATCCCTTGTAATCAGCCTGAAGTATCACCGACACGGCGTCCTGCGTGCGGTATCCGATGCCGGCCGTGAGGAATTTTTTCCATCGCAGGCGTGCTGTTATGTCGGCCTGCACACGGTTGAAATCGGAACGCAGAAGCAGCGAAGGTAACACTTCAAATAACGTGTTTTTTATCGGAATATTGCTTTCAGCAGTAAAATATAGGGTGCGCGAGAATTTGAATTCGTAATATTGCTCGCCTGGAGATCCTGTGGTTCCGGTCGATGACTCGCTTTTCATTTTCACTGCCGGTGCGTTGATGTGGGTGCACGACAGGCCGGCCGAAAATCGCGGATGGGTATACTGAAGTCCGACGCTGATGTCGAGCGCGTCGCCGGCCACGTCCGACG
>CAMWTI010000089.1 GCA_947177135.1 uncultured Porphyromonadaceae bacterium
CCAACGACCCCGAGATTACAAATCACGTGCTCTGGCCAACTGAGCTAAAGAGGCAGCTCTGATGCATTGCTTAACCGACTCTTTAGCGGCTTAGCGAGTGCAAAGTTAGATCAAGATTTTGAACTGTGCAAATATTTCAGCAAAAAAATTCCAACTTTTTTCAAACACAACCGAGCAACGTATTAGAATTCAACCATATACCCCGATCCGGATTTTTCATTCCCTTTCCGATGTTTTCCATTCCGGCATCATTTTCCTCAACTTTGCACCACGCGCCAACGTTATTCCCGCAAAAGCCCCGACAGAAACATGACCCACGTTCCAGACCGACAAGACCACTCCACGGCCAGACGACACATACTGATGGCGCTCCATCTGAGCGTACTCGCCGCTTCGGCACTGCTTATACTGGTGATTTCATGGGACACGTTCCATAATCTCACTTTCACCGCCGACCCTTTCTATCGCAAGATACAATATCGGATATGCCTGTTCTTCCTGTTCGACATCACCGTTGAGTGGGCCATGAGCCGCCACAAGCTGCGATACCTCTGGAAAAACCTGCTGTTCATCGCCGTGAGCATCCCATACGCCAGCGTCATCCACCGCCTCGGGCTGGCGGTGCCCCCGCCGGCACAATATGCGTTGCGGTTCATGCCGCTGCTGCGGGCGGCCTACGTGCTGTGGCTGGTGAGCGGATCTCTGACCTCCAACAAGATCACATCGTTGTTTGCTGCCTACATCACACTACTGCTGACCACTCTCTATTTCGGCTCGCTGATGTTTTTCGTCGAGGAGCGGACGGTCAACCCCGGAGTCACGTGCTACCTCGACGCCCTATGGTGGGGGATCATGGACATGACCACCTGCGGATCATCGATCAACGAAATGACTCCGACCGGACAGATCCTCGGTGTGCTTCTGGCCGCCGAAGGGCTGATCCTGTTTCCGGTCTTCACCGTATATATAACGTCTGCTTTCGCCCGCGCGCCTCAGCCAAAACGGCCCGATACACAATAAATAATATAAAATTTAGATTTGCTGACATCGGGATTTTTTGCTAATTTTGCCCAAATTTTAATTATGGACAAGGTTACATACAACGGGCTTACGTTTAAGCCTTTCATCACCAATGAACAGATATCGGCCCGCATAGCAGAGATCGGCCGCCAGATAACCGAAGAGTTCAGCGGACGAAACCCGCTGCTGATATGCGTGCTCAACGGCGCGTTTCCATTTGCGGCCGACCTGTTCCGCGCCATTGAAACCGACGCCGAAATCACCTTCGTGCGATTCAAAAGCTATGAAGGCACTTCGACTACCGGCCAGGTCAAGCAACTAATGGGCCTGAGCGAAGACATCGAGGGCCGGCCGGTCATAGTGATCGAAGACATCGTCGACACCGGCCACACAATCAACGAACTGCTGGCGACCCTGCGCGAGAAACGCCCAGCCGACCTGCGGGTGGCCACTCTCCTGTTCAAGCCGGAGTCTCTGGTGTGCGACGTCACCCCCGACTATGTGGGATTCAGCATCGCGCCTGAATTCATCATCGGATTCGGTCTCGACCTCGACGGCAAAGCCCGCAACCTGCGCGACATTTATGTTCTCGACAAATAGCAATAAACTGCAATAATTATTATATGTTCAATCTGGTTATTTTCGGCGCCCCGGGCAGCGGCAAAGGCACTCAGAGCGCTAAACTGGTCGACCGTTATGGCCTGCGTCATATATCGACAGGCGAACTGCTGCGCGACCACATCGCCCGCGGCACAAAATCAGGAAAAATCGCCGACGGGTTCATCTCAAAAGGAAACCTGATCCCCGACGCACTCATGCTCGACATACTTGCCGACGAACTCGACGCCGCCCCCGATGCCCGCGGAGTGATCTTCGACGGATTTCCCCGCACCATTCCCCAGGCCGAAGAACTGCGCAAAATGCTGGCCGGACGGGGCACCAAAGTCCACGCAGTCATCGGACTGGAAGTGCCCGAAGACGAGCTGACCGACCGGCTGATAAAGCGCGGTGCCGAATCGGGCCGATCGGACGACACTCCGGAAACAATCGCCAAGCGACTTGACGTATACCACAGCCAGACCCAGCCGCTCAAAGACTTCTACACAGGCGAATCCGTGTTTCACGCAATAGCCGGATCAGGCTCGGTCGACGAAATCTTCAACTCCATCGCCGCGGTGGTCGACCCGATCATGGCCGATGCCGAGAAATGAGACTGAAATAATCAGGATTGCCCGCGTGGAAGACCCGCGCGGCAATCTGTCGTTTGTCCAGAACGGAGGCCCGGGGCTTCCGTTCGGCATCAGACGCGCATACTGGATATATGACGTTCCGGGCGGACGCGACCGCCACGGCCACGCCTTCCGCAGCAGCCATGAACTGATCGTGGCGCTGAGCGGATCGTTCGACGTGGTTGCGACAGCCCCCGACGGAACAACCACGCGCCACCACCTCTGCCGCTCTTATTATGGACTATACGTCCCGCCGATGACATGGCGCGCGCTCGACAACTTCTCGACCAATTCGGTGGCACTGGTGCTGTCGTCGACCGCCTACAACCCCGGTGACTACATCGAAGACTTCGACATTTTCTCCGCCGAAGCCGCCGTAGCAGATACCACAGACTCCAGCCCCGGCACGCCGCCGAAACCTCAGGACTGCCAGCGGATCGCCGGCACAGCCCCCGACGGCGACAACCCGTTTGCCGACAGCTCGGTCGACCGTTGCGCCCTCCTGGACCTGCCGCGCATTGTCCACCCAAACGGATCACTGACATTCCAACAGAACGACGGAGCACAACTGCCTTTCGACATCAGGCGGGTCTATTACCTATATGACATTCCTGGCGACTCATCGCGCGGCGGCCATGCCCACCGACGCAACTCGTCGCTGATCGTCGCCGCGAGCGGATCGTTCGAAGTGACACTGAACGACGGCGCGCGCTCACGCACTTTCATGCTCAACAGGCCCTACCGCGGACTATACGTCCCGCCTGGCCTGTGGCGCGAAATCGGCAACTTCTCGTCGGGAGCGGTCTGCCTGGTGCTCACGTCCGAACTTTTCAGCGAAGACGACTATGTGCGATCCCGTGACCAATTTCTCGACCTAACCGCCAGCAAACGCCAATGAACATCAGATATCCCTTTCTGAACCTCGCCACAGTCAACGAACCCTACATAGGAGAAATACGCGATGCCGTCGCCCGAGTCATCGACTCGGGCCGATACATCGGAGGCAACGAAAACAAAGAGTTCGAAAAGGAACTGGCCACAATGATCGGCACATCCAACGCAATCGGAGTCGGCAACGGACTCGACGCCCTGCGACTGATCATCCGCGGCTACATCGAACTTGGACGCCTGCACCGCGGTGACGAAGTGATCGTCCCGGCAAACTCATTCGTGGCAAGCGCTCTGGCCGTCACCGAATGCGGACTTGACGTCAGATTCGCCGACGTCGACCCAGACACCGCCAACATCGACTGGGCGCGTCTGCCGCTGGACAGCCGCACCCGCGCCGTGATGCCCGTACACCTTTATGGGCGCGTCTGCCCCGTGCCAGACTCCCTGCCCGACGGCATGATCGTCATCGAAGACAACGCGCAGGCCATCGGAGCCAGCCTCGACGGACGAATGACAGGCGCCATAGGCCACGCAGCAGGCATGAGCTTCTACCCCACCAAAAACGTCGGCGCGCTTGGCGACGCAGGCGCCGTGACCACCTGCGACGACGAACTTGCCCACACCGTCAGAATGCTCGGCAATTACGGAGCCGACACACCATATCACAACATCTATGCCGGCATCAACTCACGCCTTGACCCGATCCAGGCGGCAATATTGCGCGCCAAGCTGCCACACATGGCCGCCGAAAACGCCACACGCCGCCGCAACGCAGAAGTTTACCTTACCGAAATAGACAATCCGCTGATAATCACCCCGAGGGTGCCAGACAGTCCGGAAAACCACGTGTGGCATCAGTTCGTGGTGAGAATCGCTGACGGACGGCGCGACGCCTTCCGCCGCCACATGGCCGCACACGGAGTGGAGACGGCAGTGCACTACCCCACCCCGATACACAGGCAGCCATGCTATGCCGCCACATGCCGCCACACATCGCTGCCTGTGGCTGAACAGCTCGCCGACCAGGTGGTGAGCCTGCCGGTGAGCCGGTGCACATCGCCGGCCGACGCCGCCGAAATAGCCGGAATAGCCAATTTGTTCCGGGGCTGACCAAAAACCGTAACACTCCGCCGCCATATTGACGCGCGGCCCAAATCCTCCTTGTCCAACATAAAATCCAACGATATGGCGAAAATCCTCTGGGTCGACGACGAAATCGACTTGCTCAAACCCCACATCATATTCCTCAAGTCAAAAGGCTATGAGGTTGTGACCGTCAACAACGGACTCGAAGCAGTGCAACTGGCCGCGACAGAAAGGCCAGACCTTATCTTTCTCGACGAAAACATGCCGGGACTGTCGGGACTCGAGACCCTGAGCCGCATCAAACAGACATCGCCGAACACCCCGGTGGTCATGATCACCAAAAACGAAGAGGAAGACATCATGGACCAGGCCGTCGGACAGAAAATCGCCGACTATCTCATCAAACCCGTCAACCCGAACCAGATCCTCCTCTCAATCAAAAAGAACCTGCATTCGCCCGAACTGGTCAGCGCCAACACCTCGGGAAACTACCGCCAGGAGTTTATCCACATATCAAACGCCATAAGCGACTGCCACACGTTTGCCGACTGGGCCGAGCTATACAAAAAACTGATATACTGGGAAATGGAGCTGTCGGGAACCGACACCAACATGGACGAAATGCTTGAACAGCAGAAACGCGACGCCAACATGGGCTTCGCCCGGTTCGTCCGCAATTCATACTCGGAATGGACACAGCCCGACGCCGCGCAATCACAGCCCTCACGCCCGGTAATGAGTCCCGAAATATTCAGGCACTACGTCTTCCCCGCCATCGACAGCGGCAAGCCGCTGTTCTTCATACTGATCGACAATTTCAGACTTGACCAGTGGCGCACAATCAGCCCGATGCTCACCGACATGTTCAACTCCGACGAGCAACTCTACTGCTCCATACTCCCAACGGCCACACAATATGCCCGCAACGCAATCTTCTCGGGCCTGATGCCTCACGACATCGAGCATATGTTTCCCGACCTCTGGATCGACGAAGACGACGAGCGCAGCAAAAACCTCAACGAATCGCCACTCATCGCCACCCAGTTCGAGCGCTTCAGGCGCCGCGGGGTGAAGTTCAGCTACAACAAGATCAACGATTCTGCCTCAGGCGAGAAACTCATACGCGAATTCTCAAACCTCGAGACAAACGACCTGAACGTCATCGTGTTCAACTTCATCGACATGCTGAGCCACGCACGCACCGAATCTAAAATGATCCGCGAGCTGGCGTCGACAAACGCAGCCTACCGATCGCTGACAGAATCCTGGTTCCGCCACTCGTCGGCCATAGAACTGTTCAGAAAGATAGCCGCCAAGGGCCACACCGTGATCCTCACCACCGACCACGGCACCATAAGGGTGGACAACCCTGTCAAGGTTATAGGCGACAAGAACACCAACACCAACCTGCGCTACAAAGTCGGGAAAAGCCTTAACTACAACCCGCGGCAAGTCTACGAAATCAAAAAGCCGACAAAATTCGGGTTACCGTCGCCCAACATCAGTTCGGCGTACATCTTCGCGCAGGGGCGCGACTTCTTCGCATACCCCAACAATTATAACTATTACGTGCAGTACTACACCGACACCTTCCAGCACGGAGGCATATCACTGGAAGAAATGATCATTCCGGTGATAAAACTCACCCCCCGCCACTGAAGCGAACATCGTCAGTCAGAGACACGGACCGTGCGCGATCCGTCAGCGTTCACCTCGATTGTGACGTCGGCGGTGTCATCGGGCAGAACCGGATCTATCACGTCGGGCCACTCAATCAGACAGAGCGCGCCGCAGTCCAGATAATCCTCCACTCCCATGTCAAGAGCCTCGTCAAGGGTCTCCACGCGATAGAGGTCAAAATGATATATCAGCTCGGCAGTCGTGTCCGAGCGATATTCGTTGACAATGGCGAAAGTCGGCGATGCCGTCGGGTCGGACTCAACGCCCAGCAGACGACACATCTCATTGATCAGAGTGGTCTTTCCGGCGCCCATCTCGCCATGGAAGGCCACGACCGTTCTTTCTCCGAGTGAATTGATAATGGCCCGTGCCGCCTCATGCAGTTCGGCCAGAGAGTTGATAGTTATTTCCATATTAAGAACTTGTTGATATTTACCATTACAGTCAGGACGAGTCCGTGGACTCACCCTGACTGTTGATTTGAGTCTTATGCGTTATATCAGACTGCGTCAGCGCACAAGCGCCTTCTGTCCGTTGACGATATAGAACCCGGCCCGGTCGGCGCTCTTCACGCGACGGCCCTGCAGGTCGTATATCACGTCACCTTCAGCGGCCGGAACGGCGGGTTCTACATTAGGGTTTACGATAGCGTCAACCTCCTTCATGTTGCCATTGATCATCACATTGCCATGGCCCATGCGCTCGGCCGGAATGGTATAGAGGCCATTTTCCGAAATTTCGGAAGCTTCCACTTCATAGACGAAATACTGACGGTTGCCCATCTTGTCTACCGGTGTGCCGTCGAAGTTGTAGCCGCAAAGCATGGTGAATCCGTCCTGCTCAAAGCCCTGCTCAGGGTTCATGCGGATCATGAAATCCTGCTTGAAAGGCACAGCAAGCGAATTAAGCTTCTGGTCACCCTCGGCGGCAAGCACCTCGCCATTGAGCTGATTGTCATTCACTGTCACATTGTCTCCATGCACGTGCAGCATGAAGTCGGCGATCACACCGCCATTCTGCGTAATCGAATTTGTGGTGTTGGCATCACCCGGAGCACCCTTTGCGTCGGCATAGTTCCAGTCCACCTTATAACGGATTCGATACATACCTGGAGCAGTTCCTGCAGGCAGCGTGAACGACGGAATGCTCAGCGTGTTCTTGTTAGTGATCGTCTCTCCCTTGGAATTCTTGTCTTCATAGAAAGAATAGGCCACCAGCTCTGAATTTTCAGCGGCTCCTCCATTGTTGGCAAACACAGCGTCAAACTGGCCGTCGGAGTTGTAGTCGATATACACATAGCCGTGCATCCACGTGCCGTTATAGGAGATCGACGGCGACAGCACTTCACCAGGACGGGCGCTGAACACGTTTTCCGTCAGATCGAAATAGACATGCTTGTCTTGCTCCTGAGGCACCGTAAATGTCTGTGTGGAAGCATCGGCCGATCCGTTCAGCGAAACGGTTCTTGTGTAGCGGTCCTCTCTGCTAAGCATCAAGGTGCCCTTGTCGCCGTTGATCTTATAATAGAAATCATCTGTAATGCGCGGCTGCATATCGTCATTGATCTCGATACCGTCCACATAGAAGATAAAATCCTCGGCAAGATCGTGGGGAGACTCGCAATCGGGAACCACCACCAATGAACGCACGTCGACACCTCCCGCGCCCTTGATGGCAAACACAGCATCATACCACTGGTCTGTCTGCGATCCGGTAGAACTCAGTTCCCAGAATTGCTCACAATATGGATTCTGGTCCAGACGTTCCTGGCGTGAGCCGAGGCCCACAAGCATCGCGCGCCCTTTCTTGGGAGTGTGGATATACACATGGACATAGCGTGCGGTCGGAGTCAGCTCAAAAGTCTCATCAAGATCTATGCGCACGCCGAATCGGTTGCCGGCAAAGCGCGAACGCTGTGCCGCAAGCACATATTCCGACCCGTTGACAGGCTCTTCTGTTTCAGGATTTAGCTCATCGGCAAAAGGATTGGCAACAACAGCTGCATTGCCGGCAAGACGATCGGTCCGGAAAGGAGACTGCTCCCAGCAATCGTAGACCCCAATAGCGGTATAACCCTTTTCTGATTCGAAATCTATGATACAGTCAGCCGCCGAAGCCAACGCGGGAAAAGCGAGCGCTATGCCGCAGCTGATATATTTATGTATATTGTTCATAACTGAATTTTTCTGATAAAATGGTAATTAGAAAAGTGAAATGGTGTGGAAGGTGGGGCACGCCTTGGCGTCCTTGACATGAATGCGCACGCCTCGGAGGTTATAACCCGAACCATACTCGGTCGTCGAGCCGTTAAGCGGTATGATGCGCTTGTAGCCCACGGTTGTGGTGGTAACGCCGTTGGCGGTTGGGAGCCACTGTTCGCCGTCAGGGCTGACAGTGATCTCGAATTCTTTTACACGCTGGCCCAGACGGATATACTCCTGAAGCGCCACATAATGGAGATTGACGCGTTCGGGGAAAAGCAGCTCGATGGTCACGTCGGTGACGCCGTCGGGAGCGGCCCAATAAGTTTCCTTGTCACCGTCAGTCATATTTTTGGCGTCGTAGGTGCGGGTGGCGCCGTTGGCTCTGGTCTCGGTCGCGGTGATTGTGCAGTCGTCGCGCAGGGCAAGGTCAGTGCCAAGGCGGGCCTGGAGAGCTTCGCCGAATTCTTTCAGGCGGGCCACGTCGGCATCAGGCAGCAGGCCGCGCTGATCAGGCGGGAAGTTAAGGATCAGAGTGGCGTTGCGACCAACCGTCTCCATATAGAATTTCCACAGCTCATCGAGAGAGCGCACGCTCTGGCCGCTATGCCAGAACCATCCGGCCGAAGTGGCTTTGGCATCGCTCTCGCCGGCACACCATTCTGTTCCGTTTTCATCACCGCTGGTGCCGGAATTCTTCGAGCCTGTGGCCCAGTTGGTCTCGCCGGCCCAGCCGGCCTCATTGCCGATCCAGCGTGCTTCGGCGCCAACGCCCCACATCACGCAGTTGGGCATGACTTTATGGACAGAGTCGCGCAGGTTGGGGATGTCGTAATACGTGGTTTCGTCAATAGAGCGGGAGTCGTTGGCGCCGCCATAATATCCGTCGCCGCCGTTGGCGCCGTCAAACCACATTTCGAATTGGTCAGAGCCATATTCGCAAAGTTCATAGCACTGGCGGAGGAACACCTCACTAACATATTTGTCGGTGCCGTAATATGCGGAATTTCGGTCCCACGGACTCACATAAAAGCCATACTTCATTCCCAGATCGCGGGCGGCGTCGGCAAACGCCTCAGGAATATTCACCTTGGCATTCTCGCTCGGACTGCTCGAAATCGAATGTGTGGTGGTCTTGGTGGGCCAGAGACAGAATCCGTCATGATGTTTCACAACAGCTATACCGCCTTTCATTCCAGCCGCCTTGACTGCTTCAAGCCATTGCCGTGGATTAGGTTTCTGCGTCGGAGCATAAATACTTCACTTTCGTTGCCGAA
>CAMWTI010000090.1 GCA_947177135.1 uncultured Porphyromonadaceae bacterium
GTAGATCACTTCGCCGTTGACCGGAAACCAGTTGGCGTGGACATCGAAAAGATTCATGAAGACAGATAGCTGGATAACGCGTCGGTGCAGGTATTCCGACTCATATGTCTCTTCAAGCGCCACCACTTTGCCGTCGACTGAGCTGACAACCACGTTGGCGGTGTTGCCCGTGAAGTTGCGCTTTGGAGAACGGAAAAAGTTGACAAGCAGTCCGTAAATGATAGCCGATATGGAGGTCAGCACAATTCCGGCAATGGAGGATAGCCACCAGCCGGTCAGGCACACAGCCAGCATAATGATGAAAACCGTGATGAGAATACCGGTGCCTTCACGGTGTATTTTTACTCTTCTGAGTTTTTTACGCATATTGCAGGTAAAAAATGAGATAGATTCACATTCAATCGGCGCGGCCGCAGCCACGCTCTGTCTAATCGTTCGGGCAAAGTTAATGAAAATTTAGTAAAGTCACACTATGATCTTATAACTTTTTTATGAGGAGGTTTTGTTGTGATTGTGCAGTTTGTTGAAAATCAGAATTATCGCAAAAAAAACCAAAAAAATGGCCTGAAAATTTGGTGGGTTGGATAAAAAGGCGTAACTTTGCACTCGCAATCCGGAAGGAAAGCGCTTTTTGGCGGGATAGCTCAGTTGGTTAGAGCGTCGGATTCATAACCCGGAGGTCCCGAGTTCAATTCTCGGTCCCGCTACCAGATATTATAAGTCATGATTTTTTGTTTGACCCTGCAGTCCATGGATCGACGATGATTCGTGGATTGTTTTGTCATTTGACTATTCCATTTTTCATGATATGAAATACGCAATCATCGCAATCGGTGACGAACTTCTGGCCGGACAGGTCACCGACACCAATTCCGGATCAATAGCCCGTATGCTCGAGCCTCACGGCTGGGAACTGCAGCACGTCAGTGTGATTTCAGATTCGCCGGAGGCGATTGTCGCGGCGGTGAACCTGGCTTTTTGTGATGTGGACGTGGTGTTGACCACCGGCGGTCTCGGCCCGACGAAAGATGATCTCACCAAGCAGACGCTGTGCCGCATCTTCGGAGGCGAACTCTATGAAAATGCCGAAGTGCTTGCCAACGTGGAGCGAGTGGTCGGTGCCCGCGGACTCAAACTCAACCGTCTGACTGCCGCGCAGGCCATGGTGCCGACAAGTTGCACGGTGATCCAGAACGAAGTGGGAACCGCTCCGCTGATGTGGTTTGAGCGTGATGGCAAGGTGTTGGTGGCAATGCCAGGAGTGCCCTTTGAGACTAAGACAATGATGCGTCGGGCGGTGATTGGCCGTCTTGTCGGGCGTTTTCCGTCGGCAGATTCGCTCCAGCGAAGGGTGGTGATGGTGCATGGCATGAGTGAGAGCGCTATCGCCGAGATGCTTGTGGAGTGGGAGGATTCGCTGCCGTCTTATGCCCATCTGGCCTATCTGCCGAAGCCGGGGGTGGTGTGTCTGCGCATTGACGGCCGCCACACTGACGCCGCATTCCTCGGAGCCGAAATGGAGCGTCTTCATGGCGAGCTGATCGCGCTGATTCCTTCTGGCAATCTGATGGCCGCGACCGATGTGACGCCTGAGAAGGCGCTGCTTGATTGCCTTGTGGATCGCGGGCTGACGTTTGCTTCGGCTGAAAGCTGCACCGGAGGCATGATCGCTTCCCGGATCACCTCGTTGCCTGGAGCGTCGCGCGCGTTCTGTGGCGGGGTAGTTGCCTATGCCAACGAGGCCAAGACGGCAATGCTCGGGGTTGATCCGGCCATGATCGCCACTCATGGCGCGGTGTCGCGTCAGGTGGTGGAGCAGATGGCTGCCGGCGCGCTAAAGCGGTTCGGCGCGGATATTGCAGTGGCGACTTCGGGAATTGCCGGACCTGACGGCGGCACTACCGAAAAGCCTGTCGGCACGGTGTGGATGGCCGTTGCCACTGCCGAAGGCACGGAAGCGTCGGTCTATCGCTTTCCCGGTTCGCGTGACCGCGTGATAGATCGGGCTGCAACCGTGGCTCTGCTCTCCGCTTTGACTCGCTTGCAGAACTGACCTCTTGTCAATAAACAAGAACACGCCGTGGCACACATGCGGAAAAGCAGTCGCCACGGCGTGTTCCTTTTTTTATGTTTGATCTGTTTTTTCTGTCGTTTCAGAATTTCAGTGAATAGCCTGCTCCGATGAGGTGGGATGCGTCGCGGTCGTCGGGGTCGGAGGCATTGACGTAACGGTAGAAAAGTTCGACGGAGTTGTGTTTGTTGATTTTATAGGAACATCCGGCTGTGAGTTTCTGTTTTTCGGATATGCGCCCTCCTTCGGTTATTGTTCCGTTCTTGTTGTCGTCTTTAACCGAGTATAGCTGTGAGTATATCTCATAGCTCACATATGGTTCAAAGCGGCATTTTTTGTAAGGCTTGAAGCTTAGCTCGAGGCGAGAGCGGAGCACGTGTTTGTCTTTGCGGTCTACACTTTTGTTGCCGGCTGGAGTGCCGTCGTCGACTGAGAAGCGTGGCACTTCAAAGCCAGGGCGGTGTGTGAACTGGTAGCGTTCACGCAGAGAGAGGGTGAATTTCCATATTTTTAGCGAGCCGGTCAGTCCGGCATATACTCTGTGTTTTGTGGTCCAGTAGGCGTTGACGTCGTATTTCTGGTTGTTTGAGACGGCTGATGGGAAGTGCTCCTGAATGAAGTTGTAGCCGACGCCGACTTTGAGCCATTTGAGCGGTTTGGCGGCGATTCCGGCCTCAAGTCCCCATTGGTCGGTGTCTTTGAAATTGTCGGTGGTGCGATAGTCCACAGCGGCGCTGACGTCGAAGTGGAGCGGGGTTGCGTATTTTACGGAGGCTTCTCCGGAGAAGCCCTGGGCCTGGGCCGATATGGCGCAGACCATTGCAGCGACTGCAGCTGTCAGTGCTTTGATATTCACTTTCATCACTGGCCTTCTTTTGGGAATTTGATCACGTTGTCGACCGAGTTGCTGGCTCCGTCTTCGGGGATGTAGTAGACTTTGAGCATTGCGGTGTCGCGCAGGTAGTCGATATGGCCCACTTCGATGCGCTGGATGTCGAGTCCGGTACGTTGCTCGAGGTCGGCGATCAGTTCAGCGCGGCGTGAGGGCATGGTGAGTTCCGGGCGGTCATAGAGCACAAGTTTCGATGCGATGTGTTTCAGCCAGTGTGAGCTTTCGCAGAGCCAGATCCATCCGATGAACAGAATGTTGGCCACAAGAGCCTGGATCATATGGTCGGCCAGGGCGTTAATGACAGAGATGGCGATGATCACGAACAGATATGTCATTTCGCGCACTGGCATCGATTCTGTCCGGTATCGTATGATTCCGAATATGGCGAACAGTCCGAGAGCGAAGCCGACTTTAAGTTTTACGCCTCCCAAAAGGAAGATCAGGAAAAACACGCTCACGCTGATCAGCGAGAATGTGAAGTAATAATCACGGCGCCGACTTTTGGGATAATACAGCAAATGGATAATGAACGTGACTACCAGAGCGTTGAAGAAGAATCGGATCAGAAGTTCCCAAATATCTGTCATGGTGAATCCAGACGGGTCGATCAGATGCCAGATTCCAGAATGAATGCTATGAACTGATGCCGCGGCTTCAGAGCCAGAATCGAAGATGTCGTCCATGGATGTTGTGGTGTGATAAAATAGGTTTTTAGGATGTTTATATGGTTTTGTCAAGATTATGCGCGCCCGTGGATCAGGCGGGTCACATAGCGCACGCGCTCTTTGAAGCGGTTGCTTTTCAGTTGCGGGTCGGTCAGAGTCATGCCGATGCAGTATTTGCTGAATCCCGAGGAGTGAATGCGCAGTTGGTTGAGCATTGCCAGAACAGGCGAATGGGTCAGGCCGTCGCGTTTGACTTCGATTACCACAAGAGAGTCCATGTCGGCGTCGAGTCCGGTCTGTTCATTGTGAAACCTGAGGTCGAGGTCGATTGTAAGCCGTTCGGTCATGGCGCGGTTCACCAGCGTGATGCGGCGGAACTCGTTGCTGAGATGCGGCGTGAGATCCGAGTCGGCATAGCGTGAATAGCGGGCCAGAAATTCGTGATAGTCTTCCGGGTCAGGAGTTCTGACCGGTATCTCGATGCGTTTTTTGTCGGTTCGCCCTTTGTTGTTCTTGCGTTTGACTTCAAAGAACGATACTCCCGAATTCTCATAGCGGCGCACTCTGATTTTCTGCCGGTTTTTGCGACCTCGCTGATGCTCGGCATACATGTCGTGGCCGGGAGTGTCGAAATACAGGGTGGTGTATGGCATCACTTTGTGGCCTTCGATTTCTTGTATGCTGTAATCCTTGGCGGCCATTTCAAGCAGCCGGCACAGGCCGTCCTGTGTGGTCACGAATTTAGTATCGACACGATTGAGCAGTTTGACCTTGCCCATCTGTTCGAGAGACACGCAGTGATATGATTCCAGGAGTTGTTTCAACATATGCTGCAAAATTACGAAAATTCGATCAAATAATCATCACACAGCAGTGAAAAAACACATTAAGTCGGTAGATTTACTTAATTTTATGCGGGCCTATCTCGTTGTGAGAGATGAGACATTATTCCCGCCGGTGGCGGAAGCGCCGACGGTCAGTCCGTTGAATTGTTCGCCGCCGGATATTGTCGCGCCGGTGAGCACATTGACGGTCATGCCAGAAGATTTGAGTTCTGGAGATGTCACCATCATGTTCATGCGGCTCTGATATGAACGAGGGCATTTGAACGCCAGCAGCAGGTTGCCGGATGCGTCGGTAAAGGAATATGTGGCGGTTGTGGATGGAGTGACGGAGTAGGTCGCCACGCGTTGTGATGTGCCTGACCCTGACGGGGTGTTGTTGTCGCCTCCGATTGCCACGAATGTGCCTCCGGTAAGGGTGAAGCGTGAGTTTTGGTCGCAGTCGATTCCGCATTCAGGCTGGGTGGTGGCCAAAGCGACGATTATTCCTCCGCTGATTGCCAAAGTCCCGTTTGAATCGATTGCATCGTTTTGAGATGCGTTGCAGAATAGTCTGCCTCCCGAGATGTCTATGTGATTTGCCGCGTTGATGCAGTCATCGACAGTTGAGATTTCGATAGTGCCTCCGGTGATCGAGAGAGTCTGCTTGCTTTCCAGCCCTTCGCCGCCTTCGCCGTTGGTTGCCGAGAGAACAAGATGTCCGCCGGCAACAGTGAGATTCCCTTCTGCTTTGATGACTTTGGGGTTGGAGTATCCGCCATTGTCCCATCCCGGTCCCCATCCGCCAGGACCGCCGCCAGGACCGCCGCCAGGGCCTCCGCCCCATCCTCCGTTTCCGCCGGATGATGACGATGACCCGACGGAGAAGCGTGCGCCGCGTGTTGTGGCTGTGATGGTCAGGGCGTCGGTTTGGTCTCCTATGGTTGCGTCACCGTCCACTTTGATGCACTTTCCGCCGGTGGCCTTGTCGCCGGTGGCAAGGGTGAGGTTGCCGCCGGTGAGAACGAGGGTGTTGTCAACGCTTATGCAGGTGGAGGTGTAGGAGTCGGTTGCTGACGCGGTGTTGGTATAAGAGCCTCCGGCGCCTGTCACCTCAATGTCGATCTCTCCGCCGGTGATGCGTGCGTTTCCGTCTGCTTTGATGCCTTTGCCTGCGGTGCCAGACGCGCGCACTTTGAGAGAGCCTCCGCTCATTTCGAAGTCGCCGTTTGATTTAAGTGCGGTGCAGTATGATGGATCGCCGTCGGTCACTGTGACTGCTCCTGACGTTGTCACGCTGACGTTGCCGCCGCTGATCGTCAATGCTCCGGCGGTTCCGGTCTTGAAGCCTTTTTTTGAGTCCGCGCTGACGGCGATCTCAATGTCGCCGGACTGCACGGTTATGTATCCGTTTTTGTCAGCGTCGATGCCGTCGCCGCCTATGTTGTCGATTGTCAGGTGTCCGCTTTCCATTAGGAAATATTCGTTGACGTGCACTCCGTCTGATTTGGCCGACAATACATTGACGGTTGTGTTGCGGATTTCGATATAGTCGTCTGAACAGATGGCATGCTTGTTGCGCCCGGTCACGTTCAGTGTGCCTTTGCCTCGGAATTCGATCTGTCCTTCGCTGAAGAGGGTGCCTTTCTCGTCCTCGCCGTCGGCTGTGGCATATGTGGTACCGTCAGTCAGATTGCTGACTGTGCCGTCAGGAATTCTCAGGGTGGTTTTCTTGCCGGTCTGAATGTTGATCGCGGCGCCCATGGTGTTGGTCAGATCCACTCCGTCGAGCAGCAGTTCCAGCTTGAACGAAGAGTATACTTTGAGCGATCCGTCGGTCGATGCTCCGCTCAGACGGTAGATTATTTCGTCCTGAGTGTCGGCGATGACGGTCACATGGGCACCATCTGTTGTCACGTCTACGCCCTTAAATGCGTAGGGATTAGTTACTTTGGCTGTTGATCCGGAGTATTCGATCAGCACTTCGGCGGGAGTGAAGTCGGAATATGTCATTCTGTCCACTGACGATCTGTCAAGGTTTTTGACAGCGCCTGAACGGGTGGCGACAAGAATCTGTGATCCGTCGGTGCTGAGCGAAATGCTGTCGGCATCGGCCACGTCAAGACCGAGATTGTTTGCTCCCTGGATGAACCATAGATAGTCGTTGGCGGCAGCTGACAGGACTGCCGATGCGGCAAGCGCCGAGATTGTGAAAACGGTTTGCAGACTCTTCATCTCACTATGGTTTTTGAGGCTTTGCCGCCTGGTTTACGAATCAGATAAATTCCGGAGCCAAGGTCGTTGACGGAACTTCCGACTTTTCGTCCGCTCATGTCATAGACTGAGATGCTGTCGTCGGTGTCGCTGTTGTCTGTCAGAGTAATCAACGATGCTTCAGGCATATTGCCGCCATTGCTGTCAAACCGGAATGAAACGAATTTAGAGTCAGCCATAGTGAAGTCATTGCCCGATGTCATCTTAACACACACCATCTCGTCATCGAACACGACTTCACTTATATGGCTTAACTCAATCGTTTTGTCGGCAGCGTCTGCCGTTCGTACTACCATTGTGGCTGGCGTCGCGTGTACGTTTGTTACCACGGACGTGACGGCCGTTATCAGCAAAATCAACTTCATCATCAATATAGGCAAAATTAGGTTAAATATTTGAGACTGCAAAATTATCAATGATGAAATTGGTTCGCAACTTTTTTAGACTAACTCATGTTTGAAGTCGACAACGATGCCGTATTTCACATTTTTTAAGTATCTTTGCGGTCGAATATGAAAACCGATGAAATAATCAAGGCCGCGCGTGAGCGGCTTGGCATTGAAGAACTGACACCGATGCAGCAGAGCATGGCGACCGTGAAGGCTCCGGCCGTGATTCTGGTGTCGCCGACCGGATCAGGCAAGACTCTGGCCTGCGCCCTGCCGCTTCTCGGACGCATCAGCGGCCGCGGCAATGGCGTGCAGGCGGCTGTGATCGCTCCTTCGCGTGAGCTTGCGGTGCAGATCTCCGGAGTGATCGCCGCTCTGGCGCCTAACCTGCGGGTAGTGGCCGTATATGGCGGCCATCCGATGACGGATGAAACGCGTTCGCTGCAGTCTGGAGTGCCGGATGTGATTGTCGGCACTCCCGGCCGTCTGCTTGACCATATCCACCGTCACAATGTCGACTTGACCGATACTCCGCAGCTCTTGCTCGATGAATATGACAAATCGCTTGAACTTGGGTTTGAGTCTGAGATGAAGCGTATTGTCAAGACCATGCGTTCGATCCGTTTCACGTTGCTCTCTTCAGCCACCGCCGTGGACGAACTGCCGGAATTCATGCGGATTCACGCTCCTATGGTCATGGACTTCAGCGCCGGAGTTGAAACCGTTCCTCAGATTGAAGTGAATCGTGTGGCGAGTCCTGTGGCTGATAAGCTCGACACTCTCGAACGCCTGCTGCGTTCGTTGCCGCGCGAGCGGACAATGGTGTTTGTCAATCATCGCGAAAGTGCCGAGCGCGTGCACTCGTTCCTGAAATCCAAAAAGTTTCCAGCCGCTTTGTATCACGGCGCGCTCGATCAGTATGACCGCGAAACGGCCATAGATCTTTTCACCAACGGCACTTCACCAATTCTGGTGTGTACAGACCTTGCCGCGCGCGGGCTGGACATCGCCGCTGTTGAGTCGGTCATACACTATCATATGCCCGTGAACCAACAGGCGTGGACCCACCGCTGCGGGCGCACCGCACGCATGGGCGCCACCGGCCATGTGTATGTCATTACCGGCCCTGGCGAGGAATGTCCTTATGCTCCGGATGCTCCGTTTTTTACCCTTGCCGAGCTTTCCGCCCCATGGCGCCGCACTGTGATGACCTTATGGTTTCATGAAGGCAAGAAGGAGAAACTGAGTCGTGGCGACGTTGTCGGCGCGTTGATCCATGTGGCCGGACTCGCTCCGGACTCAATCGGGCTTATCAGTGTGCACGACCATCGTATACTCGCCGCTGTCCCAGCTCAATCGGCTGCGTCAGTAGCCGCGATGCTTTCGGCCTCACGCATCAAGTCGAGGCGTATCCGCGTCACTCTCGTCTGATATATCAGGCCTGTGACGTATGTGTCATCTGATCTGTGAGTTGAGATATTCGCGGACGCGGCGGAAGAGGTCGGTGGCGAAGACGAAATCGGTCAGGGCCTGATTGTCTGACCGGTATATCTGGGTCATGTCGCCGACCCATTCGCGGTGACCTTTGTTGAGGAATATTATGTTTTCGCCGATGCCGAGCACCGAGTTCATGTCGTGGGTGTTGATTATGGTAGTAATGCCGTATTCGTGGGTGATGTCGCTGAGCAGTTCGTCAATAAGGATTGATGTTCTCGGGTCGAGTCCTGAGTTTGGCTCGTCGCAGAACAGGTATTTCGGATTAAGGGCTATCGCTCTGGCAATGGCCACTCGTTTCTGCATGCCGCCCGACAACTCTGACGGATATTTGCTTTCGGCGCCTTTGAGGTTGACGCGCTCCAGACAGAACATTGCCCGGTCAAGCATCTCGGCGCGCGTCATTTTGCTGAACATCACCAGCGGAAACATCACGTTGCCCAGCACTGTCTCGCTGTCAAACAGGGCTGACCCTTGAAAGAGCATGCCGATCTCTTCGCGCAGATGGCGCACCTGTTGGGTGTCCATTCTCATCAGGTCGCGGCCGTCAAACAGGATTTCGCCACTCTCGGGCCGCACCAGTCCGACAATCGATTTCATGAGCACGGTTTTGCCCGATCCGCTCTGGCCGATGATCAGATTGGTCTTTCCGGAATAGAACTTGCAGCTCACATTGTGGAGAATCTGCTTTCCGTCGAACGATTTGCTTATGTTTTTGACTTCGATCATTGCAGCAACAGTTTGGTGAGAATTACGT
>CAMWTI010000091.1 GCA_947177135.1 uncultured Porphyromonadaceae bacterium
AGCGGCAACTGATGCGAGATGAGTGAAAGGCACGCAGATGACCACGTCGCAATTCGGAGTCCGGGATGTAAGAGCTTCATTCACATCTTTGGCCAGACCGACACCCTCGGCAAGAGTAGTGTTCATTTTCCAGTTACCGGCCACAATTTTCTTTCTCATAGTTGGTTATGTGATATTATTTTTAATAATGTTTTTTCAATAGTGCAAAATTACGATTTTTTCTGCAAAAAACGAATTGTCGCCGCCTGTTATTTTTCACGTAACGACAGATTGTGAGTCAACGATGCGAACCATTCATGATCGACACTGCTAATGTTGACCATATCAAGAGCGGAAAGCGCCGCAGCGGCATACGAATCTATCAGTTCATGTATCCGGGCAGGCAGCCGCAACTCTTCATACACAGCCTTGACAGCCTCGATTTTCTCCTGCGTGCGTCCGGCATTTATCCATTGACCGATACGCTCCGGAGCTTCCTGCATGGCGGTACTCAGCAACCACGTTTTCTTATCGTTCAGAATATCTCCGCCGGTGTTCTTGCCGAATGTGGCTGGATCGCCGAATGTGTCCAGATAGTCATCCTGCAGTTGAAAAGCCAGTCCGAGATTCACTGCAAATTCATTCAACTGCCTTACGGTCGAACCAGACGCATCTGCCATCAGCGCTCCCATTTGGCAGGCGCAGCCTAACAGCACCGATGTTTTCAGCCTGATCATATCCATATATTCATTTACAGTGACGTCTGAGCGGCTTTCAAAGTCCATGTCCATCTGCTGGCCTTCATAGATCTGCATTGCCGTGCTATTGAAAATAGCAAGCACAGATGGCAGTTTGTCAGACGGGCATTTGGCCACTATCTGGGTCGCAAGCGTCAACATTGTGTCACCGCTTAATATTGCAGTTGTGTCATTCCATTTGCAATGCACTGTCGGACGTCCGCGACGCGAATCAGCCCGATCCATCACATCATCGTGAAGTAGCGTAAAATTATGAAACAGTTCCACGCCCAAAGCTTGATTCAAAGCCTCTTCAGGATACACCCCTAAAGCCTGACATGTGGCCAGACAAAGAAGAGGGCGCAAACGCTTTCCACCTCCGTTCATCGCATAACGTATGGGGTCGTATAGTCCGGGCAAATGGTCTGGGAGTGGCAACCGTGAAATCCCACGGTCTATCATCTCCATCAATTCTGAAGTATCAATCATCGGGTCATGTGAATTTTATCACTGCAAATTTAGTGAAAAAACACGACATGAGCGTTATACATCTCGTATTTTATCTTCTCATTATAAATAATCGTTTTTTATGTGAAATTTTCAAAAAATAATTGTATATTTGTGCCAATATTTTTCTTTTATTAACAACTTACAGATTTCTACAATGAAGAAAGTCCTTAGCCTGATGCTTTGTCTTGCTGTTGCAGCAGGCCTGAGCAACTTCGCGCAAGCGAGTGTGGTGACGCGTGATCTCGGATACGTCACCACAGATGAGTATGTCTATGACTACACTGGCTTCAGCAATGGTTCGGCATCGGTACTCAACGTATCGTGCGCCATAAAAATTCCGGCTGAAACCATCCAGGATGTTTGCGGGGCCTCGTTCACCTCTGTCAAAATTGCATGGGATAGCCGCAACATAATGAAAGGCGCAAAAGTCTGGCTGCGAAAATCATATGGAGATGAAGATCTTGCCAGCGGCACAGCTGACCTGAAATTCGGCTGGAACACTGTTCGGTTCGATTCTCCTTACGTCATTGACGAAAATTGTGGCGATCTGCTGTTTGGCGTTGATGTTGTGGCGCAGCCCGGCGAATTCTACTTTGCCACTTCGACCTATGGCGGCAACAGCAAGGCCGATGCCTGCTTCCTCATCAACCGCGACGAATATGCCGAAATCGGAGACCAGGCCATTATTGACGTTGACTGGCTGCGCCAGGAGAATCCGTATAACAACTACATGATTCTGGCGGCTGGTACTGTAGAATTCGACACAGAGGCATTCCCGGACCGTGTGGCATTAACCAAAATGGAATACAACCCGATGGTAGTCGATACCGATCCTGGATCTGCGATATTGTGGGTACAGAACAATGGATCAAATGACGTGTCTGTAATGACAATATCCTACAAATTAGGAGAAAATACAAGAGATTACGATCTGACTCTATCTCAACCTATCCGTGCCGGACGGTCTTCAAGTTTCGCTGTGCCAATGATCGCACTGGGCACAGGCGAACATACTATCTCAATTTCGAAAGTCAACGACAATGCCAATAACAACACGCCGACCTACCAGACTGCCGAACTGCTGTGTATCCCGGCCGCTGCAGCTGCTTCATATGAGCGTCGTTGCATCCTGGAATGGTTTGCCAGTGAAACAATTTATCATACTCCAAAATATTTTGAAAGCTGCCTCTGGCCTTCCTACGAACCTTTCCAGGACAGAATGTCGCTGGTCATACACCATATCAGCGATCAGTTCATGATCGGCGAAAATGAAGATCTCCAGCTTGCGCTGGCTCTGACAGACAAAGACCAGGCACAATGTCCGGCAATGGCGCTTGACCGCTCACGCCAGATATTCAGCCCTATAATCGAAGCCGGCAACATAACATACAGCACAGTAACACCCGAAGGTGCCGCGCTTGTGTTCCCGGAAGCATTTGATATTCCAACATTTGCAGGGCTTGACGCCGAATCTTCATACGACCCTGAATCAGGAATTGCCACAATCACAATCAACGGCTCAATTGCCGAAAACGTACTTCCTGACGATGAGAATCTACTGCTCACAGTATACGTAACAGAAGACAATGTATACTCCGACTCTCAGGAATTTCCATCAGAAAGCGGTGATCCGAACGAACCCAATCCCGGTGAATTCTACCATATGGCAGTCATACGCCAGCAGCCGACTCCGATGGCAGGCGAAGAAGTGACCGAACACAGTGGAGATTTCACTCGCACCTATAAAGTTGAGATCGACCCGACTTGGAAAGCTGCTGACATGAAGATTATCGCCATGGTCAACCGCCGCATGACCAACTCGCTGGCCAACCGTAATGTCGTCAACGTAACTGAGACGGAAATGGATCCTGAAGGCGCGTCTATTGAATCTGTTGCAGCTGTCGGCCATACCTCTGTAATTATCAAAAACGGATGTGCCACAGTCAACGGATCGACAGAAGGAGTCGAAGTCTACACTTCATCCGGCACACGCGTTAACAACTCACAGCTACGCCCTGGTGTCTATGTGGTGCGCGTTGAAAATAATGTCGCTAAAATCATCGTCAAGTAATGAACAAAAATATGCTGATTCCCGCCGTGATGCTTCTTCTTGGAGGCTTCACGGCGACATCAGCCGGCGAAACATCGCCAATGCATTTTGGCTTTGCCCCGGCTGATCCGTCTCTGGATGACTCTTCTTCGCAAGGGTCCGGACGCAATAATTATATAGAAGCAGTTATCAGACTTTCGCCATCTGAATACCAGGTCCTTGACGCACTGAAAGGTTCGAAAGTCACAGGAATCCGTTGCCGCCTACGCACGGAATACAGAAATCCGACCGGCAAAAAATTCTCGGCAATAAGCGCTTATCAGGGATCACTTGACGCTGAACCGATACGCCAGACCGTACATTTTGCCGAGGGCTGGAATGAATTTTCGTTTGACGAGCCATTCATTCTCGGAGATGAAGATCTATATATCGGCTTTCAGGTTTTTGAATTGCAGGGAGCGCCCTATCCTATTGTTTCATATAAACCCGCCTACATCCCCGGCAGCTATTATATAAATCTGAACCGCCAAGGCTGGCAGGCTCTTGATGACAAAGGAGCATTACAGATCGAAGCCATAATAGAACCAGATGCCGCGCCGGCTCCAGCCGCACTCGCTACCGTCTGTGAGCACCCTTTGATCGTGGCTCCAGAAACGGCCTTTGACGGCAAAATTTACCTGCGTAACCTTTCTGCCGAACCGATTGGCAGCGCCACAGTAACCGTTACAGATTCCCACGGTGACCAGACTGACAAGATAGAAATCACCCTTGATGAACCTATTGCCGCATATGACGGAAGGGTACTGCCAGGATATTCCATAATCACAGGTGCCGATGTCGCGGTTGATGTTCCACACACTCTTACTGTCACGGCCATCAACGGAAAAGAAACTTCGCTCATCCACCCCGTCACCCAGACATTATATGTGTCGCACGACGCATTCAACCGCGTTCCGCTGGTCGAGGAATTCACATCGATGACGTGTGTCAATTGTCCGTTCATGTTCTATTATCTTGAAGAGGCTCTTCATGATTTTGGAGAACAATACGTTTATGTCAGCCATCACTCGGGGTTCAATTATGACGTGTTTACCTCTCAAGTCGACCGCGACATGGAATACATGTTTGCCGGCAACAAACGCAACCCGACTCTCATGGTCGACCGCACAATATGGCCTGGCTTTGGAGGTGAACTGATGGTCGGAGCAGCAGCGGAGAACAGCGGAAGCCGATATCTGTCGCTCTTAAATATGGCGCTTCACACCCCGGCGCTCGCCTCTGTCGAAGTGTCGGCTACAGACGAGACAGTCACAGTCAGCGGTCGTGTCGGACTGGGAGAGAAAACCACAGACGGCAATGTTGTCATTTCTACATATTTGATAGAGGACGGCATAGGCACCGACATCTATCCTCAGGAAGGCATCACATCCAATATGCCTGATGATGCGCCAGCAGATCTCCGCGACAAATTCCGCCACAATGGAATCATCCGCGTCAATCTGAGCACCGCCGCCATGGGCGACAAGCTTGACATCGATGCCGATGGATATTATTCCGTCACCTATCCCGCCCCTGAATTCGCCAAAACATGGAAACGCGAAAATTGTCATTACGTATCGATCCTGCACCGCAATTCCGAATCGGATCTCCGCGACAACATCGTGTTGAACGCCGGCGACTCTCGCCCGTTTGATCCTAGTTCCATGCCTGGCGTCACAATGGCAGCCAACGGGAAACTCAAAGTATTCGTAGATGATGACAAACGCATTAATGTGGTGTCACCCGCCGTTTCCGTTAAAATCTACGATATAAACGGACGCACTGTTAATCCATCAAGTCCCCAGCCTATCGGCATATACGTTATTGCGGCCATGCTGCCCGACGGGACATCTGCCACAGCCAAAGTCGCAGTTCGCTAATGTCGAAAACATCACTACGGATAGCATTCCGCTATCTGTTCTCACGCAAAAGCCACTCCGTCGTCAACGTCATCTCAGCAGTGACAGTTGCCGGAGTGGCTGTTGCCGTTGCGGCGATGGTGGTTGTCATGTCGGTTTTCAACGGATTCAACTCTCTAATAGCGTCACGCCTTAGCGAACTTGATCCAATACTTAAAGTCGAATTGTCATCATCTCCGGGCAAAGCGTTTGCTGATGCTGATTCCCTTGCCGCGCTCATTGAATCGCTGCCTGAAATAACCGCGGCCACCCCCACGCTCGAACAGCGTGCCCTGGCAGTCATAGGCCAATATCAGACTCCGGTGAGAGTCAAAGGCGTCTGCATTAATTCCTACAGCAATGTCGCGGCTCTCGATTCCGTCATCATCGACGGACATCCATGGCATGATTTCCACCCATATGCTCCGCCATCGGTGCTTAGCGTTGGTGTCGCCAATGCGTTGCGTGCACCTGTCGGCTCCTCCCATCTTCTCCATCTTTATGCGCCGCGCCGGGTCGGACGGATAAATCCCGCCAACCCGACAACCGCATTCCGCTCGGATTCCGCCTCGCTGAGCGCAGTTTTTGCAGTAAATCAACCGGAGTTTGACGCCGACATGGTATATGTGCCTATCGGTCTGGCAAGAAAACTTTTTCAATTTTCAACAGAAGCGACCGCGATTGAAGTCGAAACAACGCCAGAGACCGATATCGGAGACGCCATCACAGCCATCGCCGGACTCATTGGGCCTGAATATACTGTTCTGGACCGCATGGAACAACACAAATCGTCCTTCCGGATCGTCAACGTGGAAAAATGGATGAGTTTTCTTTTATTGGCGTTTATCCTGCTGATTGCCTCATTCAACGTAATATCCACAATGACTCTACTTATTATTGAGAAAGAGCCGAACGCCTACACCCTCAAAGCTCTTGGCGCTTCGTCAGGATTTATTCGCTCCATATACTCTTTTCAGAGCGTTTTCATCACAATGGCCGGAGCGTTGGCCGGAGCGTTGGCCGGATCATTGCTGAGCCTCGGACAACAATCTTTCGGATGGGTCAAACTCGCAGCCGATCCGGCGTCACTGAGTCTTAGTGCCTATCCTGTAGAATTTCATGCCGCCGATCTCATTCCAATACTCCTTACTGCCGCAATCATAGGCAGCGCAACAGCGGTCATAACACCCTGCCTGACTACACGACGCTGAACCAGAGACACGTAACTCAGCCAGACTTACGGCGCTGATAAATGAAGCGGGCCAACCCATAGATATACCGACGGAATCCAGGCCGATAATGAAGCACACGCTCAAACCAGGCCATATGCGGATCCAGAAATCTGACAGCAGCCCCCACAAGCACCATCGCAATGATGGTTCCGATGCCGACAACATTCCATTGCCACTGGCAAAAAAAGAAAAACGACAGACAGATCGCGATCAGCACCAGAGCAACATCTACCAGAATTTTCACTCTGGCGAATCTGATGCCGGACACCCGGCTGATGGCCACAGGCAACCCTTCACCGGGCATTGTCACAGAGCCACAACGTATCTCGAGAGAGATACCGACGGCAAGCACCATACATCCCGCCATCTGCGCAACACACTGCCCGAGCAATGACTCGCAGACCACGGATGACGTCAGCCACATATTCACATCAAGCAGATAGCCGAACACAAACCCGATGGCAAGTTGAAAAAGCTGCAATAGCTCAAAACGCCGCCGGAGCACCAGAATCTGCAGGCCCACCAGTAGAAAATTCATGAGATAAGTATATTCACCTATGCTGAGCGCCGGAGCAATATTGCTGTTTCCAGCAAGAGTCATCACATACGGAATGGTTGAAATCACACTACAGCCCAGATTGGAGCGCAGACAGAGAGCAACTCCGAATGTCATAACAAAGAGGGAGAACAGAAGCAATACATGTTGCCATAGAAACGAAAGGAATCTTTCCTTATTAGGAAAGGCGATACTTGTCATATTCATTTTTACGACTTATTTTTCAGCGCAAAATTACAAAATATAGCCAATACGGCAAAATAAGCGATTGTGTCGACCGCTAAAAAAAAGGCTTTGGATATTGCACTTTTTTTATTAATTTTGCATCATAAAATCAAGTAATATGCTTCTATCAATGACAGGATTCGGGAAAGCCACAGTGCAGATTCCCGCAAAAAAAATAACAGTTGAGATCAAATCACTCAACAGCAAACAATTCGATATCCAATCACGGATTCCAGGAAGCTACCGGGAACTGGAACTGGACTTGCGGAATATGGCCGCGGCGCGTCTGGAGCGTGGCAAAGTCGACATGGTTATCAGCGTTGAAGCCCTCCATGGCAATGTCCCCGTACAGCTCAACATCCCGGCTCTCAAGGCTTACAAGGAGCAGATTCAGCTTATGAGCAAAGATCTTGACATTCCGCTGCCTGACGATTGGTATGCCACATTGTTGCGCTTGCCAGATGTATACAGTACGGAAATTTCGGCAGAAATGTCAGAAGAAGAGATCTTGGCTGTGCGTCAGGTCGTGTCTGAAGCGATTGAAGGCGTGATGGAGTTCCGCCGTAAGGAAGGACGCAGGCTTGAAGACTTCTTTGCATCCAGAATCAAAGCTATCACCGATATGCTTACCGAAGTCCCCAAGTTTGAAATGGAACGTGTGGCCAAAATCAAATCCAGAATGGAGGATGCCCTCGGCAACATCGCCCAGGTAGACTACGATCGCGGACGACTGGAGCAGGAGATGATATACTACATCGAGAAACTCGATGTCAACGAAGAAAAACAGCGTTTGGCCCAGCATCTGCAATATTTCACCGAAACTCTTTCCAACCCTGCGCCTGGTCAAGGCAAGAAGCTCGGATTTATTGCACAGGAAATCGGCAGGGAAATCAACACACTGGGTTCAAAAAGCAACCATGCCGAACTGCAGAAACTCGTCGTGAAGATGAAAGACGAGCTTGAGCAGATCAAGGAACAGGTGCTTAACGTGATGTAGGCAACAACAATACACCAGAGCTATGGCAGGTAAAGTGATTATAATATCGGCTCCCAGCGGTTGCGGAAAATCCACCATCATATCCGCGCTGATGAATTCCGGAGAAATTAACATGCAGTTTTCGGTGTCTGCGACAAACCGCGCCCCACGCGGACAGGAAATCAACGGCAAGGATTACCATTTTCTGTCTGACGAAGAATTCCGTTCTGCGATAGCCACAGACGCTTTTCTGGAATATGAGGAAGTGTATCCCGGCCGGTTTTACGGGACATTGAAAAGCGAGATCGACCGTATTGCTTCGAATGGCAGCAATGTAGTGCTTGACATTGACGTGAACGGTGGATTGCGCGTCAAACACGAACTGGCCGAAAAAGCATTGAGCATATTCATCAAACCGCCAAGCATCGGCGCTCTGCGGTCAAGGCTCGAAAAACGCGGCACTGACTCGATGGAGAGCATAGATGCCAGAGTCGACCGCGCGCAATATGAAATAGAACAGGCGCCACGATATGACGTCACTGTGGTCAATGATGATCTTGACACTGCTGTAGCCGAGGTCAAGCGCGTGATTGTCGATTTTCTGAACAATGACTAATGTCTGAACAGATTCGGCATATCGGAATTTTCGGCGGCTCTTTCAATCCGGTCCACTGCGGCCATATGATGGTTGCGTCATATCTGGCATCATGGACAGAGCTTGATGAAGTGTGGCTAACACTGTCGCCGCAGAACCCACTGAAATCTACCGATGATTCCGCAACCGAGAACGACAGACTCACCATGCTTGCCATGGCGACTGAAGGATCGGAAAGACTAAAAATTTGCGATGTGGAACTGGAAATGCCACGACCGTCATACACGATCGATACTCTGCGCCAACTGCGCAAGTCTCATTCCGACTGCCGCTTCCGGCTGATAATCGGCTCTGACAACTGGCGCATATTCTCACGATGGAAATCTGCCGAAGAAATCATCTCGGAATTCGGAGTGATCATCTATCCGAGGCCTGGCTATCCGGTCGAAACCGACAAGTTACCTGACAGAGTCACATTCGTCGATGCTCCGGAATGCTCCCTGTCATCGACATTCTTAAGAAAATCCATCGCAACAGGGCACAGCATCGAACAGATGGTTCCGCAA
>CAMWTI010000092.1 GCA_947177135.1 uncultured Porphyromonadaceae bacterium
GCTCATGAACAAACCGCAGATAATCGTTTCCCTGACGTCGTTTCCCAAAGCGATACATTACGCCATCCAGGCCATCAGCTCGGTCCTCGACGGATCTGTGCAGCCCGACAAAGTGGTGCTCTACCTGGCTTTCCGTGATTTCGGCCCCGCCGGCCTCCCGCAGGAACTGCTCGATCTGGCCAAGGAGAACCCGATAGTCGAACTGCACGACATGGGCACCGACATCCGCTCATACGGAAAACTGATTCCGGCACTCAAGGAATTTCCCGACGACGTGATCGTCACCATCGACGATGACATCAGATACCACCGCGATATGCTGCGCGATCTGGTGAAACTGCACAACAAACTGCCTGAGTCCATCATCGCACATCGGGTGCGCCGCCTCAGGCCAGACCAGCCTTACAGCAAATGGCGCAAATACAAGTGGCATGACTTCATCTTCAAACGCCATCACTTCTCGCACCATGCCATGCAGACTGGAGCCGGCGGAGTGCTATATCCGCCCCGATCGCTCGACGAGACCATGCTTGACCCGACACTCTTTCTGAAGCTGGCGCCGACGACCGACGACATCTGGTTCTGGGCAGCCGCAGTGGCCAAGGGCACATACGTCGTTCCGCTGCCCAACGGCAAAAGCGCACTGACCGAAGTCGGCAAACCGCGCGAACTTTCGCTGAAGACCACAAACCTGCGCCCGGGCGACGACCGCAACCGCCAGGCGCTGGACCGGATTCTCCGGCACTTTCCTAACATCAGGCAAAAACTATCAGAGAGAAAAAAACACCCGTGACCCCACCATCATGGATCCCTTCAGCCATTGTAACTCCGAGATGAATCAACCACAGGTAATCGTGTCACTGACATCGTTTCCGGCAGCCATCGGATTTGCCGGACGCGCCATAAAATCAGTTCTCGAAGGCTCGGTTAAACCCGACAAGGTGGTGCTGTATCTCACATTCTCGCAGTTCGGAGACAAAGGCATACCGCACGAACTGACAGACATGGCCCGCAACAATCCGGTTTTCGAGATCCGGAATTACGACAGAGACATACGGTCATACCGCAAGCTGATTCCGGCCCTGATCGACTTTCCTGAGGCCGTGATCGTGACCATTGACGACGACGTGGCCTATCACCGCCACATGCTGCGTGACATCCTGCGGATGCACAGCCTGTATCCCGACTCCGTGCTGGCCCACAGAGCCAAACGCATCCGCCCGGAACTGCCATACCGGAAATGGAGCAAATACCGCTGGTATCACTTCCTGACGCAGAAAGCCCGCCGCAGCTTCCTCAACATACAGACCGGAGTGGGCGGAGTGCTCTACCCGCCCCACTGCCTTAAAGGAGAAATGCTTGACGTGGAACTCTTCACAAGGATCGCGCCGACGACCGACGACATCTGGTTCTGGGCGGCCGCAGTGGCCAACGGAACCAGGATCATGCCGGTGCCTTTCGGCCACAACAAGCCCCACGGACTCGGCAAACCGCGCGAACTCTCGCTGAAAACCACCAATTTCAAGTCAGGCGAAGACCGCAACACCGCCGCTATCCGGGCCATAGCCGAAGAATTTCCGGCAATAAAACAGATTCTGAGCAATGAACAATAATATAACAACGCCCGAGATCGATCTGGTCTATCTCTGGGTAGACGGCAACGATCCTGAATGGCAAGCTAAACGCAGCGCTTTTACAGGGAAAAAAGAACCGGACAACACTCCAACCAACTGCAAAGGACGCTACACTGACAACGACGAGCTTAAATACAGCCTGCGCTCTGTGGAGATGTACGCGCCATGGATACGCAAAGTTTTCATCGTCACTGACAACCAGACCCCGCAGTGGATCGACACTTCTAACCCTAAAGTCCGCATTGTGGACCTCACGGAGATCATCCCGCCGGCATCACTGCCTTGTTTCAATTCATCACTGATCGAAAAATTTCTATACCGGATACCTGATCTGTCAGACCATTTTCTGTATGCCAATGACGATATGCTCATAAACCGGCCGGCTACAAGGTCCGACTTCTTTACCGCAGACGGATTCCCCATTATCAGGTTAACCAGAAAACCGCTCAGGAAACTACGGTGGCTATGGCGGGAGAAAATAATGAGAAAACCGCTCAAGAACTACAGCATCACCCTCGGTATCGCCTCTCAGATCGTCTGTGACAAATACGGTGTCTACTACACCGGAATGCCGCACCACAACATCGACTCATATCTGAAAAACGACTGCCGGCGTATGGCGGAAGAAGTGATGAAAGCGGAATTCACAGCAAACGCCGGCAACCACACCCGCAGTGACTCAGACATCCAGCGCATTGTATTTTCATATGCGGCTCTTGCCGAAAAGCGCGGCCAATTACGCTATGTCGACAAGCATGAATCCATGCTTGTACAAATCCACAAAAGCCATCATTACGACCAGCTGAGAAAGATGAACCCGATCTTTTTCTGCATGAACGATTCGGAATATTGCACCGACTCCGACCGCGTCCGCATGAAAGAGTATCTCGACAAGCGCTTTCCCGAAAAATCATCGTTCGAAAAATAGCGCTCACTCGGCGATGTCGTTCAGATCATAGCTTTCAAAATAGTTCATGTCGCGGAGTGTGGCCACTCTGGCGCGTCCGCGCGCACGCTTTGCAAGAAACTCTTCGTAAGATTTCACGGCATAGTGGTTTATGCGGATAACGTCCTGCTGCGGCACGCGGTCGCGAAATCCTTTTGTCAGCGGCACTCCGTGAGAATCGGCCGCCTGTCCCGACAGACGCGCCGCCTCATGGCAGCCGGTCATGGAGAACACGCGCCTCGGGTCGACGATGCTCTTGACGTGGGTGTTGAGCCGGTGGCCGGGCTGAGAGTGCCGGCGGAAGCGTTCCATCACGCCTCCAGGCTCCCTGGTCTTCGCACCTCCGCTGCCATAGACCAGCCAGTTGATCTCGACCGCCGAAAAGCGCTCCATGCGCCGCAGGAACCCGGCGACCGATCTGTCTTTGACCGGCACGATGAATTCGTCGAGATCGATCACAGCGAGCCATCGCGTTTCAAGGCGGTGGCGCTCAAAGCAGTCATCATAGGCGGCAAGCTGGCGCCGCTGTCCCGGAAACCAGGTGTATTCCACCAGACCCGAGTCTATATATGGCTGAAGCACCTGGCGTGTGCAGTCGGTGCTTTCATTGTCATAGATATAGAACTTCTCCACCCCCTGGCTGCGATGCCATTCGATCCATTCCTTGAAATATGGCCCTTCATTTTTCGCGATGGCACACACCGCCAGATAATAACGCGGCTCTGATGTGTCGTGCTTCAGACTCCACATCAGTCTGGCGGCATTGGTCAGACCATAGCGCAGGATTCCGCGCCAGCGGTTTCTGGTCATCTTGTGGGGAATCACTCCGGCAATTATCTCGGCAGCGACCTTGTTCATAGCTCAAAGGATGATTTCTCGGGAAGAATGAATTCAAAGGCGCGGCGTATCTGCTCCATCACCTGGTCATAGTTGCGGATGTGGACGTTGTCGTTGAGGCAGATCAGAGAATAGCTCTGCTCCATTATGGCGCGGATCGCCTGCTTCGGCTTGATCATGAGCGGAAACATCTTCGTGTCGGCATAAGTATTGTAAGGCATGAAGTTGCCGCGGCAGATCTGCCATGTGCGAAACAATTCCGGCGTGTAGTCGGTGACGCAGCGGAAACGGTTGGCCGAAGTCTCGGTCAGTTCTTTTTCGGCCACGGCCCACACCTCTTCGAATGTCGATTTCAGATAGGGCTGCGCGTTGTGGGGAGTGCGCAGTGTTATGAATTTTCCGTATGGTTTCAACAGATAGTTCCAACGGGCGCGCAGGCCATAGCTTGGGTCAAACCACTTGTCATGATCGCGGGCCATCACCTCTTTTTTGTCGAAGTGGCTGTTTATGATCTTCAGATTGTTTTTTATGCGGCGATACCATTGCGACCACGACGGATTATAAAGGAATGCCGCAATGTCGCACGGCAGTCCGTTTCTGAAAAACCGCTCCGGCGTGATGGCATTGGTGATATAGAAATCGTCGTTGAAATAAACAAAATGATCGGACAATCCGGGAATGCGGTGCATGTATCGCTCGATAACCACTGAGTTATAGGTCGGCAGAAACTGTTGCGGAATGTAGTCACGATGCTCCACCAGGTGGATTTTTGGATTGGAGACATCGAGCCAGTGAGGCTTCTGTCCGCTGGTGACGAAATGGATCCGGCGCACCCACGGAGCGAATTTTTCGACTCCCCGGAACCAGTATTTCAGAAATCCTCCGTCGCGGAAACGCGCATCTGAAACACCGTTTTTTTCATTTATCTTCTTATCGGAATAATGTGCGAATTCCTCCTTCCATTGCGGATCGTCCATGTCGACCCACGTCACAATAAAGTCAATTTCCATGTTAGTTGATGAGTTCTGCATGCTTGAAGCGATTGTGAGTCCATAGATATAACTCCGGATGCCGCTCGATTGTCTGCTGCAGCATGCGATAATAGACAGCTGTCAGTTCAAGGTCTGGAAGCGCGGCCGGATCAGGAGTCATCTGCACGAACCGGGCTTCATAGTATCCGCGCCTGACGCGCCTGATGTCGACGAACCATGCGTCAAATCCATAATGCCGGGTGATTTTCTCAGTGCCGGTGAGCACCGGCGTGCGATAGTGGAAAAACGGCAGAAAATGCCGGACCTCGCGCTTGCGCGGCGACTGGTCGGCAATGAAGCCGATGATGCTCACCTTGCCGTCGGCCACCTGCTTTGTGGCGAAACGGGCCGTTGAGCGCATTTCCACACAGACCGCCCCCATGCGCTGGCGCAGCCGCAACATAAGCCGGTCCATGCTTTGATTCCGCAGTTTGTGATAGATCTGGGCCGCCGTCGCATCCTTTTCAAGGTGCAACGGCATGGACGAGATCCACTCCCAGTTGCCATAGTGTCCGAGATAAAGGGCCACCGACCGCCCCTGTCGGAGCCTGTCGTTGACCTCCTCGATGTTGGTGAATCTCATGCGTCGGGCCATCTGCTGCGGCGACATCCCCGCCATTTTGCATGTCTCGACAATGTTGTCGGCAAAAAAATGATAGAACCCGCGTTCTATCTTCTTTATTTCCGGCAGGGTCTTGTCGGGGAAACATCCAGTCAGGTTGCGCCGCACTATTGCACGGCGATAGCGTATCAGATAGTACAATATGTAGAACAATCCGTCCGATATGACGTAGATCACAGGAAACGGAATGCAGGATATGACCCTCAGAAGCAACCAAAGCAGATGATATGCCATAATATATTCTAATTAAGGGCAAATTTACACCTTTTTTCCCAAAGTTGACGAATTTGGCGAAAAAAATGCGTAACTTTGCCGTGACGACGCACAAAGCGTCAGGCTATCAACTGATCACATTCACAGTCAAATCCTATTTTCGTCATATGAACAATCAGTACACTCCTGTCCCCGTCGAATTCCAGGATCCGGTCCGGGTGGCAGTGATCCGCACGGAATGGAATTCACACATCTCTACTCTGCTGGCCGACGGCGCCATAAAGACCCTGGAGGCCGCAGGAGCCGAAGCTGAACTGTTTGTAGTTCCCGGTGCCGTTGAGCTGACGTTCGCCGCCCAGACCGCCATCAACTCCGACCGCTTCGACGCCGTCATCGTGCACGGATGCGTCATAAAGGGCGACACACCCCACTTTGACTACGTGTGTCAGAGCGTCACCTTCGGAGTCACCGAGCTGAATGTCGATTCGCCGATTCCGGTTATATTCGGCGTGCTCACAGTGCTTGACCAGCAGCAGGCGCTCGACCGCTGCGGCGGCCCGGCCGGCCACAAGGGCATCGAGGCGGCACAGACGGCGCTGTCGATGGTGGCCTTCAACCGCGCCATGTCCTGAGCCAAAGCGCAAAAATTCCTTTTTCAAGTACGCAATCCTGGTGTCGGCATTGCTCGTGACGTCAGTCACAGGTCTGTCGGCCCAAAGCAGCGAAACGTCGCTCAAACGCGATTCCGTCAACACGCTGACGCTCCGGAGCGCCTCCCAGGCAAGGCATGTCATCAAGGCTTCTTCGAGCCGTACAGCCGACAAGACAGTGATACGCACCGGCGTTCTCAGCAAAGATTCCTGAATCGCCAACAGCGCGATGGAACCGGGCATGTATGAATACTCCGTTTCAGCCTACAACAGTTCCTGCCTGAAAAGAAACTCAGAAATAGACCCGACAGGCGGCCGCGAATCCATCAAAGCAATAATCATAAGATATCTGACCACCATCTCTGAATAATCCACAGCATCCCCTACCCTCCCAAACGGCCCGGCGAGTCCCCTCCCGGGCCGTTTTTGCGTCCCGAAAAGGCCGCGTCGATATAAGTAGCGCGCCCATATGTGGTGACCGCTCATACACAGGCGCCGCGCACCACCCGGATGCCGCGTAGCGGTGCCACTCAAGCCCGACGGTTTTTCGCACGGAGTTGGATGGTGTAATAAAATATCGTAAATTTGTGTCAGACTTATTATCATCATTATGACAAAGAAAGACGAGAAACCAGCATTTGTGAAACGCGATACCATTATTGCTGGCAAGGAATATGCTCAGCTTTTGACTACATTGAAAGAACGTTTCCGCAGGTCGCAGATAAAGGCTGCTATTAAGGTCAACACATCTATGCTGGAATATTACTGGTCTATGGGACGGGATATTTCTAAACTTCATGAGGCTGCCAAATGGGGAAGCGCGTTCTTCGATTGCCTAAGTCTCGACCTCAAGACAGCATTCCCAGGTCAGACAGGTTTTTCCGTCACCAACATCAAGTATGCCAGACGCTGGTATGAGTTTTATAATCAGAGCTATGTAATTCGTCAACGAGTCGTTGACGAATTTGATATGCCTACTGATTTTGGCATGGTTCCGTGGGGACATCACATAGACATATTTACTCGCAGCAATACTGTTGAAGAGGCGCTATTCTATATCGATGAAACCATAAGAAATGACTGGAGCCGCCCTGAACTTAATGCCGAAATAGATGATAATCTTTACGGGAAACGTGGTAATGCCCTTACCAATTTCGATGAGAAGTTGCCGGCTCCGTATAGCGGTCTCGCAAAGGCCATATTGAAAAGTCCTTATGATTTCAGATTCATCGACAAGAAAATTACGACAGAGAAACAATTGGAAGATGAACTTGCGGCCAACATCACCAGATTTCTTCTTGAGTTAGGACAAGGGTTCGCGTATGTCGGTCGTCAGATGGAGTTGAAGATGCCTGGAGGCCAGACATTCATACCCGATATGATTTTTTATCATACAAGGCTTAAATCGTATATCGTTTGTGAGTTAAAAGTAGTTCCGTTTATCCCAGACTTTGCCGGGAAACTGAACTTCTATGTTTCGGCCGTTGATGAACTGATGAAGCAATCTGATGATAATCCGACAATAGGATTGCTTATATGCAAGTCTAAAGATGATACAGTTGTTGAATGGTCATTCCGAGGAATGAATCAGCCGCTTGGGGTTGCCGAATATCAGCTTAAAGAATTCATTTCTGAGAAAGCGGCAAAGTTGCTCCCTTCCGAGGCTGAATTGCAGAACGTCATAGAGACATACGATGATGTATCTCGAATAACTGAAAAATAATCCACAGCATCCCAAGCGGCCCGGCGAGTCCCTTCCCGGGCCGTTTGTGCACAGCAGTGGCACACCTACGGCGCGCCCATATGTGGTGACCGCTCCTACACAGGCGCCGCGCACCACCCTGTGGCGCTTGCACCTACCTACTGCTCTGCCGGTCCCCACGGGGCCTTGGTCGCGGGACTAATTCACGACGCGGTCATTTTGTGGCGGATTTCTGCTTGGCCGAGGCATAGTAGCGCTGGACCTTCGTGGTCATGACAACCGTGATCAGCGGAAACACCATCACGCCCATCAGCGCCAGAACCGTACCGACAATCTTGCCGGCCGGAGTGACCGGCTGGATCTGACACCCGATGGTGGTCGCGTCCATACAGGCCCACCAGATGGCGTTCCAATAATTTCTGACCATAGGATTCACCCCAAGTTCCGCATTAAAGAAAATCAGCGATCCGAAATAGACAAACGCAGCCATGACAACCACATAGCTGGCAAACATCGACGACACGCGGTTGCGCGACACATAGCCCGTCACGATCGCCATGGCCATCGTGGCCCGCGCCAGAGGGATGAAACGCAGCCAGTAGAGCGCCGACTCGCCCGGCTGCCAGTGCATCCACTGCACCACATTGAGCCACGGAACCGACAGCACCAGAAACAGCCACCGCCGCTTCAGATAACCGCGCCGCATGCCGCGCCCGGCCAGCGCCAGCTCAACGAAAAAATCGGCCATGAACACCACGCACACCCAGAACTGAAACGTCATATAGGCGTGATTCTGCAAAAAAGGCCGTCGCTCGAACGTATCGACCGAAATAAACACGATGAGCAGCAGCGACAACACCAGCACCACCCATCGCAAAATATCCAACGTGAGGCGTTTCATACCGATATAACGCCACGCACCGGCCGTTGGTTTTACGCTGACGGCGGCAACACGACAACACAATACCGGCCAGGACAATAAACCGGAGTAACCGTGCGTTAATAATGCGTGATCAGACGCAGTGCCGCCATATTGATTATCTTGCTGACTGCCCTGTGCGGCAATGCAAAGCAGCTTAACGACAAGCTGCTCAACCGTCCGTATGCCGACCTGAAGGCATGGCATCTGGGCTTCAGCGTCGGCCTCCACACGCAGAGTCTGCGTATGAGCCACAGCGGATTCACGACGCCCGAGGGCCAGACGTGGTTTGCCGACCAGCCGGCCCTGTCGCCCGGATTTTGCGTAAACGGGCTGATCGACCTGCGCTTTTCCACCCATTTCAATCTGCGCTTTTCGCCAGGACTCTATTTCGGCAATAAGGTGATGAAGATAACCGACACTTCAGCACCGGACGACGACAGGCCCCTGCTGAGCCAGAACATCAAGTCGACATTGATCGTGATTCCCGTGGACCTGAAATTCTCGGGACTGCGCTACCGCAACTCGCGCCCCTACGTCACGGTCGGGGCCATGCCGACATTCGACGTATCGAAACGGCGGTCGGAATATTTCCAGACAAAGGTCTTCGACGTGTTTGCCACAGTCGGGTTCGGATGCGACTTCTATCTGCCATTTTTCAAATTCATTCCCGAACTTAAATTCTGCTTCGGACTCACTGACGTGATGCGCCACAAGCGTCCGGATCTGGCCGACGATCCGGGAATGATGAACTACACCC
>CAMWTI010000093.1 GCA_947177135.1 uncultured Porphyromonadaceae bacterium
CGCTCCCTTTTATCGATATCCCCATACACGAAGCGGCAGACAAATCGCGTTTTACGGTACTTTATAAAGTTCTGGCAGAAAATCGTGGGGGGGGTAATGTTCATAGATTCAGGTGATTATATTGAGCGGGACTCTCTGCGTTTACTAGCAGATGAGATGATTCGAACAAATAGTGATGTCGTTCAGATGAGAGTAACGCGGTTTTTGGGACCAATAAAACGACAATATTTTTCGCCAATAGAGCCTCAAACCATAGAACAGCCAACATTGTTTGACGATTATTTTAGATCATTTTTTGGTATAAATATTCTGGATGTTAATATGTGCTCTAAACTATATCGAGTGGAAACTCTTGCTGCGTCCGGGCTACAACCGACAGGGTTTAAAATGGGAGAGGATTTGTTGTTCAACATGAAATTGTTCCCTAATCTCAAAAAATACTCGATAATTGATTATAGAGGATATAATTATCGCTTGGGAGGTTTGACATCTCGTTATAATCCAACTTTATGGGAAGACTTGAAGCGTCAGTATTGCATAAAGCGTGATTTTGCCCATCAATATAACTATTCCAAAGCATATCGTCCTCTAAATATTGAATTAAAGAATATATTTATATCGTCTTTGTGTCAGAGGATCATCTATCTTAAAGAAAGTAAGGACGAATTAAGCAGATGGCTTATAAATGAACTGAATGACTCAACCTTATGGGCTGACATCTGCGAAATGTCTAAGAAGGAAAAAGATGTAATATACTCATATATTGCCAACAGAGACATTGACGCACTTATTGATGAGGCGCAGATGAAGATACATGCATCAAGATGGCGTCGACGTGCCAAAAAAATACTTTCACTATTATTCCGATGAAGATACTGCACGTTATAACGTCGCTTCGTACCGGTGGTGCCGAGAAACTGATGGTAGATTTGTTGCCGAGGCTCAAGGATCGTGGATATGAGGTAGATTTGCTGCTGTTTGATGGAACAGAAACGCCGTTTCGCCGCGCGGCTGAAGAGGCTGGTGTCAAAGTGATGGATCTCGGCAAGGGCGGTTCGGTCTATTCGCCTCTGAAGTTCATGAAGCTGTTGCCTTACCTCCGGAAATACGACGTGGTTCACACACACAATACAGCTCCGCAACTATTTGCTGCCGTAGGCAGCTTGTTATGTTCGGTGGTGCTTTACACCACCGAACATACCACTTCCAACCGCCGTCGCGGTTGGAAGTGGTATGCAGCCATAGACCGCTGGATGTATGGCTGTTACAGTAAAGTAGTCTGTATTTCACAAAAAGCCGAAGACAATCTCCGTAGTTTCATCGGAAAATCTAAAGCCGAAATCCTCACGATAAACAATGGTGTTGATGTTGAGAAATATGCCTCCGCATCGGCTTCACTCGATCTTGAGGATATAGCTCCCTGCTGTCGAAAATTGATCATGGTAGCCGGATTTAGATGGGAAAAAGACCAGGACACAATCATCAAGGCGTTGCTCCTGTTGCCCGATGATTTCCATCTGTTTCTTGTAGGCGACGGTGTCCGTCGCTTAGAATGTGAGGAGCTTGCCCGGCAGCAGGGAGTGGCCGGCAGAGTCCATTTCATGGGCTTGCGGACTGATATCGCCGAGCTACTACATGCTGCCGACTACGTGCTGATGTCATCCCACTTCGAGGGCCTGTCGCTGTCATCGGTCGAGGGAATGTGCGTAGGCAAACCGTTCCTTGCCTCCGACGTCGACGGCCTGCGCGAGGTGGTCGGGGGCGCTGGAGTGCTGTTCCCTCATGGTGACGCCGAGGCATTGGCTGCCGAAATCGGCCGCCTGGCCGATAATCCCGAAGAATATGCCGCTGTGGCCGACCGTTGCCGCCGACGCGCCGACCAATTCGACATCTCAGCCATGGTTAACAGCTACTCAAAAATCTATCAATCATTGGATGAATAACGTTAAAATTATCCGCACATCGACAGTCCCCGGTTCGCTGAACACCTTCTGCAACGGACTTCTCCGGGAGTTGCGTGAAAAAGAGGGCTATGAGGTAGTGGCCGTCAGCTCACCTGGCCGTCAGCTCGACGAAGTCGGCAGCCGCGAAGGAGTCAAGACCGTCGCCGTTCCGATGGAACGCCACATGTCTCCGCTCAATGACCTCAAGAGTCTATGGCGTTTGATCCGTGTATTCCGTCGCGAGAAGCCTGTGATGGTCCACTCGATCACACCAAAAGCCGGCCTGCTGTCGATGATCGCCGCCTGGATTTGTCGCGTTCCGGTCAGACTCCACACCTTCACCGGCCTTGTCTTCCCGACAGCCACCGGCCTGAAACAAAAAATACTGATACTCACCGACCGTCTCACCTGCGCCTGTGCCACCCACATAGTCCCCGAAGGAGAGGGCGTCAAAAACGACCTCATCACCTATCGCATCACCCGCAAGCCGCTGCGTGTTCTCGGCCATGGCAATGTGATGGGCATTGACCTTGGTCGCTTCCGCGCCGGTCGACCCGACGTTTCCGTCGAAGCCGCCCGTCTACGCCGCCACGGAGTGTTCACCTTCATCTTCGTCGGCCGTCTTGTCGGCGATAAAGGTATCAACGAACTCATCGAAGCCTTCACTGCGCTTCATGCTACTCATCCGGCAACACGCCTTCTTCTGGTTGGCCGCCAGGAACCTACGCTCGACCCTCTGCGTCCCGAAACACTTGCGTCCATCGAACAATGCCCGGCCATCGAAGCGGTCGGGCAGCAGTTAGACGTCCGCCCTTGGTTTGCGGCGGCCGATGCACTTGTCTTTCCCAGCTATCGCGAAGGCTTCCCCAACGTCGTAATCGAAGCCGGCGCCATGGGCCTCCCGTCTATTGTCACCGACATCAATGGCTCACGCGAAATCATTCTCCACGGCCGCAACGGACTGGTCGTTCCCCCGCGCTCAGTCGAGTCCCTGCGCAAAGCTATGGCCGATCTGATCGACCGCCCAGACAAGACTCTGGCCATGGCTACCGCGGCCCGCCCGCTCGTCTCCTCCCGCTATGAGCAGTCATTCGTCCGCCGTTGCCTCAAAGACTACTACAAAGAAATCTTATCACCAATCAATCGATGAAACCATACAAGGATTTTTTCAAGCGGGCCATCGACGTGGTGGCCTCCGGCGGGGCGCTCTTGATGCTCTCTGTGCCCATTGCCATCGTCACGGCCTGGCTGCATTTTGCCAATAAGGGCGCCGGTGCTTTCTTCCTACAGGAACGGCCTGGCAAGGACGGCAAGATTTTCAAGATTTGCAAGTTCAAATCAATGACAGATGAGTGCGACAAAGATGGAAAACTGCTGCCAGATACTCAGCGACTCACTAAAGTAGGACGTTTCGTGCGCTCTACTTCTATAGATGAGTTACCTCAGTTGTGGAATGTATTGAAAGGAGACATGTCCTTGATTGGACCTCGGCCTTTACTCCCGCGATATTTGTCATGGTACACCGACAGAGAAAAGCATAGACATGATGTCAGGCCGGGTATTACTGGATGGGCCCAGGTGCATGGCCGGAATCTTGTGGGGTGGGATGAAAAGCTTGAAATGGATGTTTGGTATGTGGAACATATTTCATTTCTTACTGATTGTAAAATCATATTCAATACCATAAAAGGAGTATTGATGCGAGATGGGGTAGTTGCAGACAAAACAGAGAACTATCTTGACATAGAAAGAAAAAGTAAAACACTATGTTGAGTCGGGGGCCAAAATTCAAATGCTCTGAAGTGCTCCTGATTCATGTCATTGGTACTGTTCCTGCGTGTTTATATCTATGGCATTGATTTATTGGAATTTTCAAGTTAATGCCATCATTGCTCAGCGGATGTATTACTTTCGGGCCAGGAATAATATTATAGACAGGGTATGATAATACAACTAATGCAGATTTATAATTAATAGCTACAACAAACATAAACCTATAAATATGAAAATTCTTATTACTGGAGCGTGCGCAGTGTCGGCTCGCAGCGTCTTGCGCTCCTTAAAAATGAGCGAACTGTTTAAAGAATCTGAGTTTATCGGGTGGGACATGTGTTCGCTTTTGTATGGAGTCTATGCAGGAGAGTTCGATAGAATCTATAAAGTACCTGCTGCTGGGTCCTCTGATTACAGAAAAGTTGCACAAAAGATCCTTGACGAAGAAAAACCAGATGCTGTTATTGTAGTGCCGGAAGTTGAGGTGCTCTATTGGTCTAAAAAACCGTTCGAGGTACCGCACATTGTGCCTCCGGCTAAGTTTGCGGAACTAGTTATTTCAAAAGAACGACTATTTGATGCTCTAGCAGGCACAGAGCTTGTTCCAGAGTATAGAAATATTGCTGCGGATGAGATTATGCAGGCTGACTTCAAGAGTTCATTAGGTTACCCGGTCTGGATTCGTGATGGAGCAGCAGGAACAGCATCTGCAAAAGGTGCATTCAAAGCAGAATCACTTGAAGAATTACAAGCGTGGGTAAAAATCAATCCACATACGACTCAATTCCAACTCTCACAATTTCTTCCCGGGCGTAATTTAGGTTGCTTTTGCTTATTCAAGGAAGGCAAACTCATTAAGATGGCACAAGCACAGAGAATTGAGTACATAATGGCAAAGGTTGCCATATCTGGGATAACAGGAAACACCTCGAAGGGTAGATTATTGAATGAATCCAAAATAAAAGATGTTGCTCTAAAAGCCATCGACATATTATGTGATAAGACTGGCGAGAAGATGAATGGTCTTGTTGTAGTTGATATGAAAGAGGATGCTGAAGGTTACCCCATAATTACCGAAATCAATATTCGTCATGTTGCTTTCAGTTCTTCATTTGCAATGGCTGGCCAGAATATTTCTGAAGCACAATTGTTGTTAGCCTTGGATAGAGATGATGAGATAACGGGGTCAATACAGAGGGATTATCCCTCTGGAAATCTCTTGCTTAGAGATGTCGATGGTGCTCCTGTTTATATTGAAAATGAACAGCCTATAATAATAGGAGAATCTTATAATAAGAAGTAAAGGCGCTTAAAGCCATCTGATGATATACCTTGGCGCAACACTTGTATTCATCAGTTCTGAAAAAGAATTCGGGGAATAGGGATTCTAGATTACTTGAAGAAGCAATACTGTATTGCGAATACCGGCAAAACCTATTATCCACAAAGGCCATCGGCTACAACTACCGCATGTCGAACATCTGTATCAGTATCGGCCGCGGCCAGATGATAATTATGCATGATCACATAGCTCATCGCAAACATATGCAGGCGTTCTATGAACGCGAATGATGCGGAAGCGGTAATTCTGATAGCTGGATTTTAATGCCATTTATACTAATCCTTAAAAGGAGATAAAGATAATTGGCAGAAAAAATGAAGAAATATTTTGTACTTTGGAAGTAATGTCGTAATTTTGTCGACAAATAATAAAAAATATCACATTATTCCCATCATGAAAATATTTCAGAATGTTGCCAGGAAGACTGCTGTCTTTGCTATGGCTGGATTGGCTTGCAGCTTGACGGCCGGAGCGGAAACTCGTATTGAATGGCGGTTGGTCCGCAGCATTGACGACATTGTCAATAGTTCGCTGACTCAGATCAGCAAGGACTCTCACGTTGTGTTGGTCTCTGCCAATGGCCCATATGCGCTTTCGCGCAATAACTACTCTGATCGAGGCGTGGCCGCTGTTGAAGTGGAGTTGAACGAAGATAAATCGCAGGTCATAAATCCATCAGAGGAAGCAATATTTATTGTGCGCCTTGATGAAAACCGTAACAATCTCATATCTGTTGATCTGATGAACGGATTCGTGCCTCTGGTCAAGTCACCCATCAAGCGGCAGACTCTGAGATTTTCGATGATGTTTGACTATACGCATCGCGACAATTCCCGATTCAATCGTTATACGGTCAATTTCCGGCTGAATCCCAACCCGGTCAATCAGTCATATCAGTATTTCGATGGTTCGCCTGATAATGATAAGAAGTATGACTTCTCGCTGACCTATGCCAAATATTTTACAACTTCCACTCATCTTGACATAGAGTATAAGTTTGAAGGACTATATGAGCGGCGCTCATCGTTGCTCTATCTGCTCGACAAAGTCAACGGATTCGACGCCGAAGGTTCACTAATCGGCACTCTTCCGTCGTGGCACGAATACGCCCCGACCATCGATGCAGGCCAGAGCTATGAATCAAGGCTACAGGAGTATCAAAACGCCGTTACGCCGAAATTCATCACGGCGGCAACTCTAAGCGACAATTCCGCCCTGACAATCGACATCAGCGTGCCCGTGAAGGTGCTTTCGCGCAGCTATGATTATTTGCTCACTGCGCAGCGCACGCCGTTGTCGGGATTATACATCACTCCTTTGGCAAACTGGTCGAATTGCTGGGAGAAACTGAGTCGGGCGGTATGATTGACCGGAACGCCGGATTTCCAGAAATTTGTGCGCAGCGATACATTCAAATCCAACGCATTGTGTAGATCGGGATTGCCGATGTGGATATTCAGCGGGTCAGTCGTGTTTTCTATCTCGATCAGGTTGTAGAGGTTGGTTTTGATTGGCTTGATGCTTCCAGTGAATGTGGTACGTGATTGCCAGCGCCCCTTGGGCGTGTGACCAAGCGACAACATGCTCCTGAATCCCCAAAGCACATCTGTCGGACTGATGCGGAATGATCTGCGCACCATAAAGCCCTACAACATCAACGGCAACTGGCTCCTTGACGGCGCCTATGACCTGTTTGTGCCGTTTGGCAAATACCGCAAATTCGATTTGACTTCATCAACCTCAGGTAGCATCAACAACAGCGTTGACTATATCGGCACGGGGACAGCAGGCGAGAATATGGTCATGCCGCCGAAACAGCAGGTGAGAACCTACACCATTCAGGAAAATATCAAGGTCAACTGGCAGACAGGGCGGCACAGAATCACCTTTCACGCCGACAATCGAATGAACCACAGCGACGGCGACGGTGCCGGCTTTGAATCGCTTACCTCCTGGGTGGGCAACTATGGCGGCGCAGTGTTGCTGAATCTGCCCAAAGGGTGGAGCCTATCATCTGACATCGCCCTGTATATGCGCCGCGGATTTACCGATAATCGTCTGAACACCACCGATGTGATATGGAATGCCCGCCTATCAAAGTCGCTATTCAAAGGGCAATTGCTCTGTATGGTCGATGGTTACGACCTGCTAAGGCAGCTAAAATGCGTGTCATACACCATAAATTCGCAAGCCCGTACCGAAGTAATAAGCAACGTAATCCCCTCCTATTTCCTGCTTCACTTCCAATGGCACTTCAACAAACAGCCTAAAAGGTAGCTTACTATCATATTTTCCTACTGAAATTAAGAATTGAATTTAGAATATTTGAGTGATGTTAAACAATTCGATTCGGGTTGTTGTTATACTTACAAACAAATATCTATAAATTAACCTCGCAGCAAAGGTCGCAAATTTTCGCCTTACTACAAAGAAAAACTCCAAGAGAAGAAATCGCCTTCATTGTAGGGCGCAGTCAGTCAACACCTTACCGTGAGCTAAAACGCAATTCCACAGCCAAAGGCAACTATCTGAGGGAAAAGGCTCAAGCCAAAGCCCTCGAACGCAGAAAGCGTACCACAAGCAACAAGAAGCTCGGCAGCTTGCTTGTGTGGCGTATAAAACAGATGGACCACCAATGGTCACCCGAACAAATCCGTGGTGTATTGGCCAAAGAAGGCGTTTCCGTATCCATACAGACCATTTACAGCATTATAAACGCTGATGAAAGCGAGAACCTGCGCCGTCACCGCAGACATCCCGACTTCAGACGACGACCAAAAGGCGAACGCAAACCCACTAAAGCCACCAATATACCGAACCGCACAAGCATACACGACAGACCGGCCGAGGCCGATGGCAAACGCTTCGGTGATTTTGAGATGGACCTTATTGTCGACGCTTACGGACACGCGATTCTTGTGCTGGTTGAACGCATGACAAGCTTCGTGATGATGGAGAGCTGCCTTATAGGAAGAGAACCAGGCCCTTGTCAAAGACTGTCGTGAGAATGCTGTTCGCATACCTTAAATATCTTAAAACCATCACTACTGACAACGGCAGTGAGTTCGCGCCCCACCTTGATATCACTGTCGGGTTGCACATGAAGGGTGTTGATGATGTGACCGTTTATTTCGCCGACAGCTACTGCTACTGGCAGAAAGGCGCTGTTGAAAACGTAAACAAGCTCATCCGTCAATACATACCCAAAAAGTCAGATCTCAATGATTTCACTGACCTTTACATCAAGAACGTCGCAAAGAAACTAAACCTCAGACCAAGGAAAAAACTCGGTTTTTCAAACCCGAAGACTGAGTTTTTCAAACAAATCGCTAATTTTGCACTTGCCAGTTGAACCTGCGGTAAAACCTGCCGCAATAATTTTACACACAATTTTGGTAAAAAAATTTGGCAGATTAAAAAAAACACCGTACCTTTGCAGCGCAAAAGCAAGGAGATGCTTAGCACTGAAAGCCCAGGTGGCGGAATGGTAGACGCGCTCGTTTCAGGTGCGAGTGCTGCGAGGCGTGCAGGTTCGAGTCCTGTTCTGGGCACCACAACCCTTTGATAATCAATTGATTTTCAAAGGGTTTCTTATTTCTGAGGTGTACTAAAAGTGTACTCAATGCGAAAGTGTACTGCAATAGTCAGCTACAAAAAGAAAGAAACGACGAAACCTTTTACGCTTGATATTTTATCGACCGGAATAACTTTTCATATCGGGATATGGCAACATTCTTAGCCCGATGCCGAACCATGCACCACTCGAAAGCTCGTTAAGAAGATTGTGTAGTTTCATGTCAGATTTGATTTTGATGCGGCAACCACATAGTTTGATTGCACACAACAAATATTGATGTCGTGATTCTATTATCTCAACATCGTAGAAGCTCGTCGTCTAAAATCCGGTGTTGTCTGCAAATTCCGATGTGTCAATTAAAATCCCCCAATTATAACCTGTCTTTTCGGATAATGGAACTTGGTTTATCTTTTCTGAGTTTCGCATCAGATAGCCAAACATCATATAGCCTTTATAACCGAATAGCGATTCCTGAATTTTGGTATGTTGCTAAGCCCAGTCATTGCCAAATTAGACTGCCGAATGCCATAGCCGGATAAGAGAGCCATGCTATTGGCTAACCTAATTTTGAATAAACCCAGCAACTATAGCCGTCGCTTTGCCTATAAAACCATGCACACAGCAGTCTTGGATTCGGCAACGAAAGTTATCGTTAATACCCACAGGGGAAAGTG
>CAMWTI010000094.1 GCA_947177135.1 uncultured Porphyromonadaceae bacterium
TTTGGTGAGAATTACGTCGAAAAGCAGTATCAGAATCGATGATGAGACGACGGCGTTGGTGCTGGCGCGTCCGACTTCAAGTGCGCCGCCTTTGACATAATATCCGCAGAAGGATGCCACCGAACTGATTATCACGGAAAATACCACGCATTTAATGAGCGCGTACCAGACGTACCATTCGTTGAAAAACGCCTGAAGTCCGTAAGTGAACCGTGAAAGGGTGATTATGTCGGTGAACACGGCCACGCAGACCCCGCCGATTATCGACGTGAACATGCTGAGCACTCCGAGCACCGGGATAAAAAGCATGAAGCCCATGACTTTGGGCCACACAAGGAAATTTGCCGAGTTGACCCCCATTATCTCAAGGGCGTCTATCTGTTCGGTGACGCGCATGGTGCCGATTTCGGAGGCTATGTTTGATCCGACTTTGCCGGCAAGGATCAGGCAAAGGATCGACGATGAGAATTCAAGCAGGACGATGTCGCGTGTGGCCAGGCCGACGGCATATGCCGGAATAATCGGCGACTCGATGTTGAGCTGCATCTGGATAGCGATGACGGCACCGATAAATATCGAAATGACCACCACAAGAGGGATTGAGTCTATGCCGAGTTTGTAGATTTCGGAAATCATGCGGCGCAGCGTCACGCCCCATTTGTCGGGCAACGAGAAGACGCGTGTCATGAACACGCAGTATTGTCCGAAGTTTTCCAACTGTTTCTTTAGAATCATACTTTTTAGTGGAATTTAGGCGCAAAGTTAGTAATTTCCGTCGGGAAATCGTTCTTCCCGAAGTCACTTTCTCTGCCCTAAAGATGAACTTCGGCTGTCATGTCACATATTTGTTTCTTTTGATTTGTCGGTGACGGAAATAAATAGTAACTTTGTGGCTATGAGAATCACTCTGATTATCATAGCGATTCTGTTGGCGCAGACTGTGTGGTGCAACGACTATCTGAAGGCGTTGCCGGGTTTGTCGACGGTGGTGGCCGGATATGCTGATCCGGATTCCGTGATGGCCCGCATGGACCAGGCGCCGATGATGCCGGTCGAAGGATTATGGCAGATGCTTGACGGCGGGGCCACATTTGCCTTCGAACGCTATGTTGATCCGACGTTGCCTGCGGCAGCGCAGCCGGCTTGTTTTCGTCTGGTGATGGTTAGAGCGCCAGGCCGTCTGATGCGTCCGGGAACTGTGATAGGCTATGCTGTGGCCACTGCAGACCGTGGTGTTTATGAAGCTCGTATCTATACTGATTTCGCCGTTGAAAATAGGCTCGGCATACCTCGGACTTTCACCCTCCATATGGCCGATGACGGTTCTGTGCTCACATTTAAGCCGCGGAAGAGTCGACTGACGGTCAATCTTTTCAAATTGTTGCCATATATGTATCGTAACGTGGTGCGCTTGCGTGACAACAGGCCAGATAATCTCGATGGTGCATTACGGGTCTATCCACCCGTGGCTTCACCCCATTTCGGTCCGCGCTACTTATGAGAAGATTTGTGGCTCTGATTCTGATTGCCGCAGGAATGTTGCCTGCATTCTCGCGGCGCACGCGCACCGGACCGGCTCGCGTTCCGGTTGAGACGTCGGTTCCCGCGCTCCAGCAGCCATCTGCGGCGGAGAGAGTTGACACGATCGAGGCTCCGGCTGATTCGTTGATTCGTCTGAGCGGGTATGACAAGACTCTGCGTGCCGGCGTTGAGTCGTTTTTTGTCACTAACGCCATGGCTGATTCCTGTTCGGTTGTAGCTCTTGAACTGACGTTTGACTATGAAGATATGTCGGGACGGCAGCTTCATCGGCAGACCCGTGTGGTGCGTTGTGACATTCCATCCGGCCATACCCGCCGCCTCTCTGTTCCGTCATGGGACCGCCAGCACACTTTTTATTATTATATGTCGCCGGCTCCGAAGAGGGTACAGGCCACTCCTTATGTCGTGCGCTCCACCGTGGAGCGGGTCTTTGTCATCTGGTCAGAGTGAGCAGTAGCCTCCCGGCCGATGCCGTTACTCCGACAAGTCGTCGCTCTGACGATTCCCGGGCATGTAGGCGGCGCCGGAGTTCTTCGGCCGAGATGGGAAAGTTGCGTGTAGCAACCGACGCATCCACTCCCCGTCGTCCGATTTGTTTGATCATGGACGAGCTGAATGCCATGATCTCTTCGAGTCGATATGTCTCTCCGGGGAAGATGGCTGCTTCTTCGGCTGAAAGCACATACAGATGGGTTGACGGATGTATTCTCGCTCCAGGCAGGTGGTTGTAGGCCCCGCTTTTCATCACGGCCGGCCATGGTTCGCCGACGATGCAGCCCACAGCCGGATCGGCAAGTTTCATTGGCGCCGGATCTGACGGGTGGAAACTGAATTCGCCCTTGCCGACAGTGATTACGCGCACCAGCGGTTCGTCTGGTGCGGGCGATTTGAAATCAAAGTCAAGCACCAGTTCCTTGCATTCTGATCGTGTGCCTATAATCAGAATGTTATGTGGTTTCAGCCCTTCGTCGCGCAGCAGCACTGTCATGTCGAGCATCGGCGATGCCTTGACAATCAGGCGATCGGCGCTGCGGCTGATCAGTGGCATAAGTTCGATGACATCGGGTTTGCAGTCATGCAGGCCGAAGAGGCGGCGTCCGTTGTCGCCACGGCGGGCCGGGTCTATGAATGCCACGTCGAAGTGTCGGTCGGGGTTGTTGCGGAGCCAGTCCGCGCAGTCGGCGCAGATTCCCTGCACATTGTTCAGCCCGAGAGCGCGGGCATTTGTCTCGATAGCTGCCGCCACGTCGGGGTCGAGTTCTATCGCGGTTACTGACGAGGCTTTTCGGGCGCAATGGAATGAATCGATGCCGAGTCCGCAGGTCAGGTCTGCCATTATGTCGCCTTGAAATATCATTCCGGCGTGGATGCACGCCACTTCGTCTGACGTGCATTGCTCGGCACTAAGCTCTGTCGGGAATCTGAATTCCTGGCAAAGCAAAGTCGCCGCGAGCTTGCGGGAAGCCCGGCGGCGACATTCGTCTTGCAGTATTTTGTCCATCGCCTCCGGGTCGGCCGCACTGCGCAGTCGGCGTGCGGCGGCATCGTTGGCGTTTGTTCTACGCTTTTGTTTCAAACGCGAACCTGTTTTATTTGATCAGGTATTGCGAGGAAATCGACTGATTTTCATGTACTCGGCGGATCGTGTCGGCAAAGAGATGGGCTACGGTCAGGATTGTGGCTTTCTTGCACTCTTTGTGGAAAGGAATTGAGTTGGTGAAAATCATCTCGGTCAGGCCGCAGTTGTCGATGCGTTCGGATGCGGGGTCGCTCATGATGGCGTGTGAGCAGAGAGCACGCACGCTCTTGGCGCCGTTTTCCATCATCAGGTCAGCTGCCTTTGTCATGGTGCCGGCAGTGTCGACCATGTCGTCGATGATGATGACGTTTTTGTCTTTGACGTCGCCGATCACAGTCATTGTTTCGACCACATTTGCCTTTGCGCGCTGTTTGTGGCAGAGGATCAGCGGAACGTTGAAGTATTTCGCATAGCTGTTGGCCCTCTTTGCGCCGCCGACGTCGGGCGAGGCAATCACCAGATCTTCAAGGTGGAGAGATTCGATGTAAGGGATGAATACCGATGATGCGTAGAGGTGGTCGACCGGCACGTTGAAAAAGCCCTGGATCTGGTCAGCGTGAAGATCCATGCAGATCACGCGGGTGACTCCGGCTGCGCTGAGCAGGTCGGCCACAAGTTTTGCCGCGATGCTGACTCTCGGCTTGTCTTTGCGGTCTTGTCTGGCCCATCCGAAATAGGGTATTACGGCCACCACCTGACGGGCTGAGGCACGCTTTGCAGCGTCGATCATCAGCAGCAGTTCCATCAGATTGTCGGTGTTGGGGAATGTGGACTGTACCAGATAGACTTCGCAGCCGCGGATTGATTCCTCAAACGACACTTCAAATTCACCGTCGGCAAAGTGCTGGATATTCATCTGGCCCAGAGGCACACCGAGATCCTTGCAGATTTCTTCGGCCATGTAACGGGATTTGGTGCCTGAAAACACCTTGAAAGGAGGTAATTGGCTATTCATATAAAATGAATGGTGATTGGTGGGATATGAATGATGAGATTTGTGCGCCCGGGGGGACTCGAACCCCCACACCGTAAGGTAATAGATCCTAAGTCTATCGCGTCTACCAATTTCGCCACGCGCGCAGTGTTTCAGCGCTGCAAAGTTACGCAAAATCCGCGGATGTGCAAAAAAAACTTTTCGGAGTAGGTCGGCAAGGGCGAGTAAAATTTCTATATGTGGCGGATATTTTGTAATTTTGTGGTCGTAAATTAGAAATTCTGATGAACAACGATATAAAATCAGTAGCTCCGCTGGTGGGGTCGGCGCTTTTGCCTGAACCTACGCTTCAGCGTCTGCCATGGTATCTGGCTTATGTTAGTCAGCTCAAGGATCTGGGAGTGGAGCGGGTCTCGTCTACTCAGATTTCACGGTGTCTGAATGTCGATTCGTCGCAGATTGCCAAGGACCTGTCATTTCTTGATATCAGAGGCAAGACCCGTATCGGTTATGCTGTCAATGAACTTGAGAGCATATTGCGTGACTTTCTTGGCTTTCAGAAACCGCACCCGGCAGTGGTGATCGGCGTCGGTTCGCTCGGAGGTGCGTTGATCCAGGATTCCGGACTTGGAAACTATGGACTCGACATCGTGGCAGGATTTGACTCCGATGAGGCTAAAATCGGTAACAGAGGCCGGGTGCCAGTTTATCATATCGACCGTCTTGACGAGATTTCTTCGTCGCTGGGGGTGGAGATCGCTATCATTACCGTGCCACATGAGTATGCCGAGACTGTTGCCGATGCATCGGTGGCGGCCGGCATAAAGGCTTTGTGGAATTTCACTCCCCACCGTCTGCGTCCGCGTTTCGGAGTGGTGATGCAGAACACGTCGATTTATTCCGATCTGGCGCTTATGTATAACCGTCTTGAACAGCTTCGCCGCTCCCGACCGTGAAGGCCCTGATCTGTGACTGCAATCCGGCTGGTTTCCGCATGGTTGCCGATTCGGCGATCGGCCGTAACGGACAGCCGTGGTTCGTGCCGGATTTCGGTTCTGCCTGGCGCTGGAAAGTGATGGTTGCCGTGCGTATAGGCCGGCTTGGAAAATGCATAGCGCCGAAGTTCGCACGTCGGTATTTCGACTCGATGACTCTGCTGTTTGTGCCGGAGTGTGACGCTCCTGAGGCGTCTGTGTTGCTCGGTTGCATGGATGGTGCCGCAGTGTGTGGTTCATGGGTGGATATAACGGAGTCAGTCAGAGTGGACAGCGCTGAGTCCGTCGGCTTTCATGAATTCGGCTTTGAAGCGTTGGCTGCGCTTGTGAGCCGGTGTGTGACGTTGAAAACCGGAGATCTGCTTGCCGTCGATCTTCCTGACGTCGTCTGGCGTGACGCTTTGGCCGGCTGTCGGGTGAATTCTTTGCTGAACGGCACTCCTGTACTTTCGTTCAATATTAAATAGTCATTGTAGGCTTATGAAATATATCTGCCTGATAACCTCGTTTATATATTTGTTTTTTGCGTTTTGTGATGCCGCCGCGGCATCCTTGCCGATGTCTGAAGGTCGGTGGGTGAGGATTTCGGTCGATTCTTTGGGATTGTATCAGGTGACTCATAGCCGCCTGCGTGACCTTGGGTTCGGTGATCCTGAGCGTGTGCGGGTCTATGGTTATCCGGCATCTGAACTGGCGGATCATGATTTTGGCTCCGCTCCAGCCGGATTGCCTGAGCTTGCATCTGTCCATGCGTCTGGAAAACTGCTTTTCTATGCCGAGGCCGGGGTGAAATTCTCATATGCCCAGCCGTTGGACGACAATCTGTTCTGGGCGGTGGAACGTGAACGAAATCCGGCATCGTCGTCAGGTTGCTATTTTCTCAGTGATGCGGTGCCGGCGGCCGGCACCGGGGCTGCGGTGGTGCCAGTGGCGTCAGCCACGCCTGCTTCTGGCGGCGTGGCGCGTACAAGTCATGTGAGCGTGACGTTCATGGAGGATGAACTTGCCGCGCCGGCCGGTGGCGGCACGTTTCTTGTCGGACATGAGCTGAAAGACGGAAAGTCGCCTGACTATCGGGTCGATATTGTTGATCCGGCATCCGACAGAGTTTCTTTTCAGGTGGCCGGAGCAGTGCGTAATCTGAAATCGAGCCAGAACAATTATCTGACTCTTGAATTTCCCGACGGCGATTTTGAAGCCGTGGCCGACGATTGTTTCACTTCGGCCATAAGAGTGCAGTCGGTCTATGAGCGTTTGAGACCGTGTCGCAACGTTGTCGTGGCCTCAATGCGTGAGCCTGGCTCAGGCAGCTCTTCCTGCCGCTTCAGGGCCATTCCGTCGTCACCGGCAAAGGGGGCCGATTTCACTTTTGCCGCTGTAGATTACTTTGTTATATCTTACGACAGGCGCAACGACATGAGCCGTGTCCCGGCGCTCGACATGGTTTTATATGGAGTCGGAGCCGGTGAGAGCGTGGAGCTGACAGGTGCATCTGCCGGCACCATGGTATGGAATGTGGCCGATCTGCACAGGGTGGAGTCATATCGGCTCTCGGCCGACGGCACGTTCTCCATTCCTGACGCAGCCGACGCGATGCATCTGGTGGCGTTCGATCCTTCGGCGGAGCAGCGTGAGCCGCATATCTGTCCGGATCCGGTGGCTGATAGGAATCTTGCGGCCATGCCGTGTCCTGACGCTGTGATTCTCACTAATTCATATTTTGCTGATAAGGCTGCTGTTCTGGCCGGGTTGCACAGCCGGTATCAGGGACTTGATGTGGCTGTTGTTGATCAGCAGGACGTATTCAATGAATTTTCTTCGGGCACGCCACATGTCATGGCGGTGCGCCGTTTTCTACGGCACCTGGCTGACTCCGGCCACGGTCGTCTGCGCGGCCTGATAATATATGGTGCCGGCACCGTCTATCAGGCGTCTTATCTTTCGCCTGACGGAATTTTTGTGATTACGGCCGAAAATGAAGATGCGGGCGACGGCACTTCGTTGTCGTCAAACTCGTCTGACCGATATGGAAATTATGACATGACGCGCAGTTTTGCCACCGACACTTATTTTGGCCGTCTGGATGATTTTGAGCCGGATGCCAGGTTCAATTCGCCGTTTTTCCGTGTGCTTGCGTCGCCATTGTCCGTCATGGTGGGGCGTATTCCTGTGACTTCGCTGTCGCAGGCCGACGATTATAATGCCAAGGTGCTGCACTATCTTGAAAATCCGCCAATGGTCGCTGCGCCTAATAACGCCCTCTTCATGTCGGGTTTTGCAAGCCGCACGGAGGATATGCACATGGCCGATGCCGAGCGCATGGCCGATGTCGGAATGTCGGTGGCTGGCCCGGCGCTGACAATTCATCGCGCCGCCCACAATATGTTCGGCTCCAAGACCACTGATACGCGTGCCATCTCAGCTCTGGTTGCTTCAACATTGCGCCGCGGTGTCGGGTTCATGACTTATTTCGGTCATGGCAACTCGGTTGGTTTGACCGGAGTCTGGAATCTCACCGATGTCAACAAGACAAATTATAGCCATTCGTTTCCGCTGGCGATGTTAGGCTCATGCGATGTCGCGGCTTTTGATATTGATCTCAATTCGCTGAGCACTGCCATGCTTCTCATGCCTTCAGGCGGCGTGATCGGGCTGGTGGCTGCCGGTAGGGAAGTGTATCAGACGCTGAATGCGGATTTTGGAGAGGACTTCGCAAAAGCTTATTTTACAATGGCCGACGGAGATGCGCTCGGTTCACCATTCATGAACTCACACAATAGCCAGATCGCATCGAAAGACAAGTATAGAATGTGCAATGTGCTTGCTTATAATTATCTCGGGGATCCGCTGTTGCCATACTATGGACTCAGTCGGCAGATAGACGTCAGCGCCATCAATGGTGGCGGACACACCATTGTGCCTGGCGGAATCAACACCTTTGAGGGTGCGGTCACCAAGGCCGACGGATCTGTCGACAGCGACTTTGAAGGCACTGTGAAAATCGCTGTCTACGACCATCCTTACTCTGCGGTTAACCGCGCTCCCAACGTGTCGTCAGGTGTCAAGCCATCAACCATCAACGAGATTGAACTCGATCAGGAGCAGCTTACCGAGCTGGTGGGTTCTGTGTCTGCCGGACGTTTCACCGTGCAGGGCCATGTGCCATCCGCTCAACGTGAAGGCTCGACCAGCAGAGTGACTCTATATGCTTTCTCGGCCGACAGAATGGTGCGTGCTGGCGGAGTCGTTACTGATGTGACCATGGATTATGATGCCACTCCAGTGGCCGGCGACTTTGCTGAGCCGGACATCATCTCCTTCTCCATCGAAGGCTGTGACCCGGCTTCCAATCAGGTGTTTTATGGCAACATCGCCAGAGTCTGCGCGCAGATCAGCGCTCCGGCCGGAATGGCTCTGGGCGGCAATTTCTGCACTTCGGTGCGTCTGCTGCGTGATGGAGAGCTTTGCGCCGACGCCGCTTCGGGTCTCGTTGCCACTGCAGCTGGCCTCTATTCATTATCATTCGACGTGGAGATTCCTACCGACGGCCGCCATGAGCTGGTTCTCATCATTACCGATGCCCTGCAGCGCCAGATTTCGGCTTCTCTCGAATTTTCGTCAGAAAAGCCGCACATCTGCTCGCTGAACACCGACGTTGCCGATTCAAAGATAATATTCACTACCGATGCCCCTGCCGGCAATAGCACTGTATTCATTGAGGATTTTACCGGACTCATGGTGCGGGAGATCAAGAGCGCTGCCGGCAACCCAATGGAGTGGGACCTGCTCGATGCATCAGGCAAGCGTGTGGCCGCAGGTCACTACCGCGCCTTTGTTCGCACAATATCAGCCAGTTCCTGCTACTCATCCGTTCCCGTAGACTTAGTTATTCGCTGATCTATCGTCTCTGGCCGGGGTGAACATTCGGCCGATAGTCAGTGTTGTATAGGTGTACTGTAGTTTTAATTCACCACCTATGCAAAGATCACGTGTGTTATGCCCGAAATTCGTTGTATTCTCTGTGTTCCTGGCTATGGCAGGAATGCTGCATGAAGCGTGTGCCGAAAGTCTGATTGCTGACACTGCCGCTGTTGCA
>CAMWTI010000095.1 GCA_947177135.1 uncultured Porphyromonadaceae bacterium
GCTTGGACCCTGGGCGTCGATCACCGGAGGCTGGGCGGCCGGGTCGGAGAAGGTTGACGTGGCCAGTCCGACGGTGAAGTCATTGACGATCGCATAGGCTTTTTTCAGTTTGAGATCGCGTCCGTCATATCCGTTGAAGCCAGCTTCGATGTAGAGCTGGTAGTTTCCGAGGGTCTTGTTCTGGCCCAGCACTCTGAAAAACAGGCAGCAGCCCGACGGGGTGGTGGCGAAATGGCGTATCCGCGCCGGGTCGGGGTGCATCGAGATGTGGAATGGTGTGAACGCTGGCGAGGGCATGGCTCCGTTCCAGTCGTAATATCCGCGCATGCGGACGGCGCCGCCGATGCCCATTGCCAGGTCGGCGTCGCGGCTCAACAGCAGGAAATAGGGGGCTTCGGGGTCGGAGAAGTGGCGGAACTGGTCATAGTAGAACATTTCGATGAGCCGGCGCACCGAGTCGTTGTGGGCTTCGGTGGATGATGCCGTCCCGCCGCCGAATGTCAGGACTTTGTGGGAGTGCATCAGCGAATCGCGATGGGCGTCGGAGAGCGCCTGTGCCGGAGCGGTGAGTGCCGCTGCCGCCAAGGCCAGGGTGATGAACAGAAATTTCATAGTTGAAACCGTTTTTTCAGAAAAACGCTTCGCGGCAGCTATGGGTTCACGCGAACAGATATGAAACGGTCTGTTAATTCCGGAAAAATGCGTAACTTTGCAGTCGAAATGACAGAGACAGCTTTAGTGACCAATCCGGTGCTGATTTTCTTCATCGTGCTGGCTATCATTTTGATGGCTCCGCTGTTGCTGAATCGGCTCAAGATTCCCCACATCATCGGAATGATAGTGGCCGGCGTGTGTGTCGGGCCATATGGATTCCATGTGCTTGACAATGACGCGAGTTTTGAGATTTTCGGTCAGGTGGGCCTGCTGTATCTGATGTTTCTGGCCGGCATCGAGATCGATCTGTTTCACTTGCGCCTGAATCTGAAACGCGGTCTGGCCTTCGGGGCTCTCACTTTCTTTATTCCGCTGATAGGCGGCATCGCGGCGTCGATATGGCTTCTGCACACGGACGCTATCACGGCAGTGTTGCTTGCGTCGATGTATGCCTCGCACACGCTGATCGCTTATCCGGTGACCGCGCGCTATGGCATCACCAAGAGTCCTTCGGTGCTGATCGCGATAGTCGGCACCATAGTCGCCGTGATCGGCGCCCTGCTTGCCCTGGCGGTGGCTCTGTCGGTTCAGCGCACCGGGGAATTTTCGGTGCCTGGCATTATGCTGCTGCTGGGACGTCTGGCGGCGTATTGCGCGGCGGTGACGCTGGTCTATCCGTGGCTTACACGTTTGTTTCTGCGGCATTTCAACGACAGGGTGACGCAGTTTGTCTATGTGCTGGCGCTGGTGTTTTTCGCGGCCTATCTCGCTCAGGCCATCGGTCTTGAATCGGTGCTCGGCGCCTTCCTGGCCGGTCTGGTGCTGAACAAATTCGTGCCCAATACCTCGCCTCTGATGAGCCGCATCGAGTTTGTCGGCAACGCTCTGTTCATTCCCTATTTCCTGATCGGCGTCGGCATGATGATCAATGTGCGAGTCATAGTCCAGACCGAGACCCTGGTCATGGCGGCAAATATGCTCGTAGTGGCGCTTTTTACCAAATGGGTGGCGGCTTTTCTCGCTCAGAAATTTTATGGCATGACGCGTGACGACCGGATGGTGCTTTTCGGGCTCACGACGGCCCACACGGCAGTTGCGCTGGCTGTTGTCACTATCGGCTATAATTTCGGCATCATGAATCTGGCCATGCTTAACGGCACTGTGCTGATGATTCTTGTTACCTGCGCCATTGCTCCGATTGTGACTTCGGGTGCTGCCGCCAGGCTGAAAATACGCCTACTGTCGCAAAAACCGGAAGAAATTGGCGCTGATCCGACAGCCTCCGGTCCGCAGAACACTCTGGTGGCCATCTCCTCGTCGGTGACCTCGTCGGAGCTGATGGAGCTGGCCATGATGATAGACCGGCGCGGACCGGCCGACCGGATCTATGCCGTGCATGTGCGCAATGACAATTCGCCGGCCGCCCGTGCTGCAGGCGCATCGGCCCTGGAACTGGCCATCGGTGTGGCCGCTACGGTTGACGTGCCGGTGACGCCGATCGAACGCTTTGACCTTAACATAGCCACCGGAGTGCTCAACACGATCAACGAACGCGACATCACCACGGTGTTGATGGGCATGCACCGCCGCTCGTCGGTTATCGACACTTTTTTCGGTCCGCGCATCGAGCATCTTCTACAGAGCACTAACCGCCAGATCATTCTCAGCCGCTGCTTCAATCCGCTCAACACCTTGCGCCGTCTGGTGGTGTGGGTTCCCCAGAAGGCGTCGTATGAAAGCGGCTTCCGCCAGTGGGTGTGCTCCGTCGGGCGTCTGGCGCTGTCGCTCGGCAGCCGGGTGATATTCCTGTGTCATCCCGACATGAATCCGCTGATCGGCGGAGTGTTCAGGCATGAAAAACTCGAAGTGCGTCATGAGTTCCGCCCGATGGAGCAGTGGGACGACTTTGTGCTGATGGCCAACCACATACTCGACGATGACCTGCTCACCGTCGTTTCCGCCCGTCCGGACTCGCTCAGCTATTCGCCCGAAGTGCAGGACATGCCGCTCTTTCTCAAACGCTATTTCAGCCGCGCCAATCTGCTGATAATCTTCCCGGAACAATTTGGCGCCGAGGGCGACGTCATGTCGTTTATCGACCCGATCAGCTCGGAAACAGCCATGTCGCCGTCGCCGCTCACCCGCCTGATCAACTGGCTCGGCAATCTTCCGCGCCGCATCAAACGCCGCCGCAATCCGCCCCGCATAGGCCCCGGGCTGTAAGAAACAACACGCTTTCAATCAGATTCTCAATATGATAAAAGAACTTGCTTGCGAAGAAGGATGGAAAGGAGCGCCCAAGACGTTATCGTAAATAAGAAATATGAAAGTCATGAAAATATCGCTTGTAGATATAAAGGAGGTGAGAGACAATCTGTTGCCGCTCACGTTTACCCGTCCGGTGGCGCTGCTGCGCACAGGAATAGGCACTATTGCCGATCATTGGCAGCGCTGGCTGCCTGACGCCGAGATTTCGTATCTGACAGAAGAATACCTCCAGAGCAAGTTTCCTGCCGATCAGGCCGCAGATCTATATATTGCCGGCCACGTGATGCCTGACGGCGAGCTGGTCAAAGCTGTTGCCGCCCTCTCTCCGGGTCAGTGGATTTCCGATCAGCATGACGGCGCTCCGATAGCCTGGCGCGGCGAGCGTTCACCGGGCGAGGCCTCTGTCAGCCTGGCCGTCACAGCCATACGCCAGCCTTACCATCTGTTCACGCTGAGCAAGGAGCTGATCACTGCCGATTTCTTCGTCCTGACAGAAGGGCGGAAGTCGCAGCCGATTCCTGACAGCTGCACGGTTATCGGAGACCCGGCTCTTGTGTTTATTGAGAAGGGTGCCGATGTGGAGGGTTGTTTCATCAACACTCGCCAGGGACCTGTCTACATTGGGCGCGATGCCGAAGTGCAGGAAGCTGTGGTGCTTCGCGGTCCGGTCTGCATAGATAACGGCAGCAAGGTGCGCGCCGGCGCCCGTCTGCTTCCAGGCACTAACCTCGGACCCAAGTGCAAGGTTGGCGGCGAGGTCGGCAACGCCATCTTCACTGCCAACAGCAACAAGCAGCATGACGGATATCTTGGCGACGCCGTGATCGGCGAGTGGTGCAATCTCGGCGCCGGATGCACGTCATCGAATCTCAAGAACGATTATTCGGAAATACGTCTGTGGAATTATCCGACGAGGCGATTCCTGCGTACCGGTCTGCAATTCTGCGGACTGATCATGGGTGACCACTCCAAGGCGGGTATCAACACCATGTTCAACACGGCCACGGTGGTGGGCGTTGGATGCAACATCCACGGCGCCGGATTCCCGCGCAACTTTGTGGCTTCGTTCTCCGACGGCGGCGCGGCCGGTTTCTCTGATGTTATCATGCCGAAATTCTTCGAAACAGCCCGCAAGGTGATGGGTCGCCGCGGGGTGGAGATGACTCAGGCCGATGTTGATATTCTAAACCATATTCACGAAATCACCGCTGATCTGAAATGATAGAATACATAAAAGGATCTCTCGACAGCCTGACACCGACATATGCCATTGTGGAAACCGGCGGCATTGGTTATTTTGTGGCCATTTCGCTTTCCACATTTTCGCAAATAGAGAAGCAGACGTCGGTGAAGCTTCTGATCCATGAGGTTATACGCGAGGATACGCACGATCTCTATGGTTTTGCCGATGAGCGCGAACGTTCTCTGTTCCGTCTGCTTATCGGAGTGAGCGGAGTAGGGCCCAACACGGCGCGGATGATTTTGTCGTCGCTCACTCCCGCGCAGCTCGAACAGGCGATCACCGGCGGCGATTCGGCCAAGCTCAAGGCCGTGAAGGGAATCGGACTGAAAACGGCGCAACGCATCATCGTTGACCTTAAGGACAAGGTGGTGTTTGCCGGCGTTGACGGCGAGTCTGCCACACCGGACGCCATGCCGCAATCAGAGGCGTTTGACGAGGCTCTGGCAGCGCTGGTGATGCTCGGATTCGCCCGTCCGCAGAGCCAGAAGGTGCTCAAGAAGCTGTTTGACTCTGATCCGACGCTAAAGGTGGAGGCGGCCATAAAACGCGCTCTGACAATGCTTTAAATGCAAAATCAGATTATTAGCCCTCATTCCCCATATTTGTTAATGTCGGGGTTGCATATCTCTGAGTGATTTTTGTCTTGTGAAGAAGGGGTGTCGCCGTAGCTATGTGACTGAAGAATAAGACAAGAAGTGCCAGAGAGATGCGATGGTAAGGTAATTTTATCCACAAATAAAATCCCGATAGCACAATAATTCGGCACTGGCCGGAGTTAATAAGGTATGTTTACGCGAAAACTCATACTGGCCATGACGGCGACGGCAGCAGGAACCGCCGCCACGTTTGCCGCAGACTATAACAGCGCCAATCAGTTCAACCCGGTGCAGACCGGTGTCAACTCTCTCGATATCGCTCCCGACGCGCGCGGCGCATCGATGGGCGATCTCGGTGCAGCCACCGACCCTGACTGTAACTCCCAGTTCTGGAATCCGTCGAAATACGCATTCGCCTATTCGTCGGCCGGAGTGTCGCTCAGCTACACTCCGTGGCTGCGCAAGCTTGTCAACGATATCTTCCTGGCCAACGTGGCCGGATATTGGAAAATAGGCCACGGAGACAATCAGGCGATATCGGCATCGCTGCGCTATTTCTCGCTCGGCGAGGTGACCACCAGCGGAGCCGAGGGCGCGGCCATCCAGACTCTGAATCCTTATGAAATGAGTGTCGATCTGGGCTATTCACGCAAGTTGTCGGAAAAATTCTCGATGGGCGTGGCGTTCCGCTATATCTATTCCGCCCTGGGATTCTCCGAATCATATGCAGGCGACCAGAATGTGGGCGCTTCGGCATTTGCTGCCGATATCGCAGGCTATTATACTTGTTTTCCGATGGTCGGACGCTCGGAGTGTCAGTGGTCATGGGGCTGGAATCTGAACAATATCGGATCGAAGGTCAACTATGACGGAGGCGCCAACCCTGCCTTCCTTCCCGCCCAGCTGCGCATAGGCACGTCGTTCACGTTCCCGCTGGCTGACTATCATCTGCTTTCGCTCAATCTTGACGCCAGCAAGATTCTGGTGCCGACAATGCCGCGCGAGAATGACTATGATGTCGATACTCCCGAGGGCATGGAGCAGTTTCTGGATGCTAAGGAAGACTGGGAGAATATGTCGTCAATCACCGGTATATTCAAGTCGTTCAGTGATGCTCCCGGCGGTGCCAAGGAGGAGTTTCAGGAGATCCGCTGGTCGGTGGGCGCCGAATATTCCTATAATGACCAGTTCTTTTTCCGCGCCGGCTATTTCTATGAGCATCCCAACAAGGGCAACCGCCAGTATCTTGGCGTGGGAGCCGGCTTCGCTCTGAAGGTAGCCAGACTTGACGCTTCATACATGGTGGCCACTGCGGCATCATCTCCGCTTGATCAGACTTTGCGCTTTTCGCTCACTTTTGACATGGACGGCATCAAGGATCTTTTCGGTCGTCGCAGATAAAAATTGTCAGTATGAATAGAGCATTACCCGCCCTGCGCATGGGCAATGGATATGACGTGCACCGTTTTGCTCCCGACCGTGAGTTGTGGCTCTGCGGCGTGAAGATCGATTCTCAGCTTGGGCTGCTCGGCCATAGCGATGCAGATGTGGCTTTGCACGCATTGTGTGACGCTCTGCTGGGCGCAGCCGCGCTTCGTGACATAGGCTATCATTTTCCGGATTCTGATCCGGCATATAAAGGAGCTGACTCGCGCCGCCTGTTGCGCAGGGTGGTGGAGCTTCTGGCCGAAGCAGGCTACAGGCCCGCGCAGGTCGACGTCACCATCATAGCGCAGGCACCGAAGCTGTCGCCTCATATCGATGAAATGCGTGGCATTGTGGCCACCGACCTTGGCCTGCCTGCGGAGTGTGTGTCGGTAAAGGCCACGACCACCGAGGGCCTTGGCTTCACTGGTCGTCGCGAGGGCATAGCGTCGCTTGCCACTGCAGTGATAGTCGCGCTTTAAAATAGTTATTTTGAGAAAATGCGGTTGATGATCAGGGCTATGGCGCCGTCGCCAGTGACATTGCAGGCGGTGCCGAAAGAGTCCATTGCAATGTAGAGCGCGATCATCAGTCCGTTGTCAGCTTCAGAGAATCCGAGCATTGATGAGAGCAGTCCGAGTGAGGCCATGATGGCGCCTCCGGGCACTCCCGGCGCCGCAATGATTGTGATTCCGAGCAGGGCGATGAATCCGGCGAACATGGGGAGAGAGTAGGGGATTCCCTGCATGAGCATTAGTGCGAGCGCGCAGGCCACAATCTTGAGCGTGGAGCCAGACATGTGTATGGTAGCGCATAGCGGAATGACGAATCCGGCGATTGACGGACGCACTCCAGTGGCGATGCTTGAGCGGAGTGTGACGGGGATGGTGGCGGCCGAGCTCTGGGTGCCCAATGCGGTGAAGTAGGCCGGAAGCATTGTCAGCAGCATTTTTATGGGATTTTTGCCGGATACCACTCCCGCGATGGCGAACTGAGCGAGAAGCAGCAGGAGGTGCATTGCGAATATCACGGCGATGATGCTGATGAACGTGATCAGTACCGGACCGACACGTCCGGACCGCGCGAGTTCGAGGAATATGCCGAAGATGTAGACCGGCAGCAGCGGAATTATCACGGCCGATATCGTGCGGGTGATTATGTCGCGGAACTCGTTGAACCAGTTTTTCATGGCCGTTGAGTTGGCATAGGCCATGCCAAGTCCGAGGATGAAGGCGAGTACCAGTGCCGACATGACTGAAAACATCGGAGGCATCTCGATGGTGAAGAAGGGCGTCGGATCGGTTCCTGATGCGTGATCCATGACTGATTCCGACACGCTGCCCGGAGTTATCAGTTGCGGGAAGATCCAGGCTCCGGCGGAGTATGAAAAGAGTCCTGATGCCAGAGTCATGACATAGGCGATGATCGCGGTGGTCACCAGTATTTTTCCGGCTCCGGCTCCGATTTCGCCGATGGCAGGCGCCACAAATCCGAGAATGAGCAGCGGAATGAGGAAGCTAAGGAACTGGGAGAATATGCCGTTGAATGTGGAGAATATGCGGCATGCCGGCATCGGGAGCAGAAGTCCAGCTCCGATGCCCAGCGCCATGGCTATGAGGATTTTTATGATCAGCGGCGGTTTCATCCGACGGAGCCTTCAAGGGTGATCTGGAGCAGCCGCTGGGCCTCGACGGCGAATTCCATTGGGAGTTTGTTCATGACTTCCTTGGCATATCCGTTGACAATGAGTCCGACGGCCTCTTCCGTTGGTATGCCTCGCTGGTTGCAGTAGAAGAGTTGTTCGGCCGAGATTTTCGAAGTTGTGGCCTCGTGTTCGACGACTGCTGTCGGGTTCTTTATGTCAATCACCGGAAATGTGTGTGCGCCACATGTCGGTGACAGCAGCAGAGAGTCGCATTGTGTATGGTTTCTGACGCCTTTGGCTCCGGCTGATACCGATACCAGCCCGCGGTAGGAATTCTGGCTGAATCCGGCTGAAATGCCTTTGCTGACAATTGTTGAGCGGGTGTTTGAGCCGATATGGATCATTTTAGTGCCTGTGTCGGCCTGTTGATGGTTGCGGGTCACTGCCACCGAGTAGAATTCTCCCACGGAACCGTCGCCTTTGAGGATACATGACGGGTATTTCCAGGTGATGGCAGATCCGGTTTCTACTTGCGTCCAAGAGATCTTGCTGTTGTCGCCACGGCACAGACCGCGCTTTGTGACGAAATTGTAGACTCCGCCGCGTCCGTCCTTGTCGCCTGCATACCAGTTCTGAACGGTGGAGTATTTCACCTCGGCTCGCTCTTCGGCAATGATTTCGACTATGGCGGCGTGCAGTTGGTTTTCGTCACGCATTGGAGCAGTGCATCCTTCAAGATAGCTGACATAGGCATCGTCGTCGGCCACGATGAGCGTGCGCTCGAATTGTCCGGTTCCGGCGGCGTTTATTCTGAAGTAGGTGGACAGTTCCATGGGACAGCGCACACCCTTCGGGATGTAGACGAACGATCCGTCGGAGAAGACAGCCGAATTCAGCGCGGCATAGAAGTTGTCGGCATAGCTCACCACCTTTCCAAGGTATTTTTTGACCAGTTCCGGATAATCTTTGACCGCTTCTGAGAATGAGCAGAATATGATTCCGAGCTGCGCGAGTTTTTCGCGGTGGGTGGTTTTGACAGAAACGGAGTCCATTACAGCATCGACGGCCATTCCTGCCAGAGCTTTCTGTTCGGAAAGCGGAATTCCGAGCCGGTTGAAAGTGTCGAGCACTTCTGGGTCGACCTCGTCAAGGCTCTTCGGCCCTTCTTTTTTG
>CAMWTI010000096.1 GCA_947177135.1 uncultured Porphyromonadaceae bacterium
CAAGAAGAGTCGCCGCCAGAAATCGAGCCGATGCAAAAAAAACACTAAATCGGGCAAAAAACTTTCCAAAAAGCAACCATTTTGTTTTTTTGTGATACTTTTTGCAATATTTTTTTTAAAAAAAATATTTGCATTTATACCAAGTAGATGTTACCTTTGCAAACGAAAACATTTCGGAACATTACGGTATCATGAGAAAATCGCTTTTGAGTCCATTCCAATTCTAATCTGATAAGAGTTAACCTTTCAAACTATTGCACATGAGAATACTTTACACAATTGTAATGATGATATCAGCTCTGTGGGCAGTCGCAGGCAATGTGGAATATACCGTAGTGGGAACTCGGGCCGTCGATGCGTTTACCGGCGAGAAAGTGCCCGGGCTCACGGCTCTGGTAGTCAACGAACAGGGAGATACCATCGGAGATTCACGCCGCAACATCAATCTGCGCCCGGGTATGACCATTGGAGACATGACGATCGTGGTGGAAATGCCATCGGACGCAGGTCGCTACAGATTCATTGTCAAAGCAGACGGATATGAGTCTGACTCGCTTGATTTCGACCTCAAAAAGAAGAATCCGCCATTCAGGTCACTGGGCACAATCGACATGATGCGCCGCATGAAGCAGAGTCTGGACAATCTGGAGGTAAAGACATCGAGAGTGAAAATGGTGATGAAGGGCGACACAATTGTATATGACGCGCTGGCGTTTCAGTTGGCCGACGGATCGATGCTCGACCGCCTGATCGAGATGCTGCCTGGCGTGACCCTTGGCGAAGATGGACGCATCGAGGTCAACGGCCGGTTTGTGCAGGAGCTGACAGTCAATGGATCCAGCTTTTTCAAAGGCAATCCGCTCGTGGCCCTGCGGAATCTGCCGGCCTATACGGTCAGAAAGCTGAAGGTCTACGACAAGGAGGTGCCCGGGACGCAGTTTCTTGCCGGCATCATGCCTGGCAAAGCGGACAATCTGGTAATGGACGTTGAGCTGAAACGGGAGTACCACACCGGATGGATGGTCAATGCCGAAGCGGCCGGAGGCCTGCAGGAACGTTATCTGGGAAAAGCGTTCGCGCTGGGCTATAGCGACAATTTCCGCCTTGCCGCATTTATCAACGTCAACAACATCAAAGACACCCAGGCCGCGTCGCAGCGCGGCGAATGGGGCGGCGGCTGGGGCCAGAACGGACTGCTGGACCTACTGGCCGGCGGCGTGGACTACCAGGTCGAAAACAAGAAGAAGCGCCTGAAAGCTGACGGCAATATCATTGTCACCGGTGAAAACGTCGATGAACTCTCCATTTCATCCGCCACAGAATTCTACCCTGCAGGCAACGACGTGTTCAGCCGCGTCCGCAACAGCAACTCGTCAAGACGGCGCCACCTGATGACCAACCACAATCTGGAAATCAACAAAGACCGCTGGTTCATTCTCTTTCAGCCGAATGCCGACATATATCACAGCGATGACCGCCGTCACGTGCTCAGGGCAGCGTTTTCGGAAAAACCGGTCGAAGCGTTTCGCGGAGCGGCACTCGATTCTCTGGGCGTGATGAAACAGCGTGGGATACTGCTGAATTCAACTCTCGATTCCATGAGATCAGATACCGACTGGGAAAAGGCCGGATTTTTGTTCCGCTATGTCGGGCAGACAGCGGAAACCAGCCAGTTGAACGTTGACGTTACAGCCTATTATATGCACAATTCCCATCACGACAACCGGCTATACCGCTTGTTTGCCTCTGATCCGAGGGATTCAGACGACAGCAGGCGCAACCGCAACTCCTCATACAACTGCGGCTATGGTGCCAACGTCAGCCACACGTGGATGAAAGTGAGCAGTTCGGCCACCCACATGACCATGATGTCGTTCACCCCCGCGCTGGCATACCACGGCAGCTGGAACAGCCGCGATGTGACCGCATGGTCGGGCGAACTATTGCCCGAGGAACCGCAGCTGCGGTCAACGTCCGACATCATAGGATTCCATATCGACAGGCACAACAGTTATGACGCGATACGCACCATGCACGACGCAACCGCATCATTCGACTTCACTGTGGGCCGGCGGTCGGCGACCGGATCGTTCAGCGCCGGGGCCAGCGTCAAAGGGCGCTACAACAGAGGAGTCTATGACTATGACAAGGTCGGCGCCGACACCTTGATCACCCGCGACAGGGTGTTTCTGGAACCACAGATTCAGCTACAGTATGAGCGCAACAGCAACGGCACGTCGATTAGATCGGAACTGAAATATTCCCTCACGGCCAACGCCCCGAATCTCGGCTATCTGGTCAACACCACTGACTCGTCCGATCCGCTCAACATCTATGCGGGAGCAAAGAGCCTTGCCGACTCGCGGACCCACAGCCTGTCCGGACGCTGGAGCAAGTTTATCTCCGGCAAGGGACTGAACATGTCGGCCACTGCCAATTGGCGGAGTATCACCGACCAGGTAGCATATGCCAGGGGATATGACCCGGCATCGGGTGTAAGCCTGTGGACACCCGTCAACGTGGACGGCAACTGGAATGCATCGGCCGCATTTTCGGTCACAAAGGCTTTCGGCCAGCTTGAACTCAGATCGGAAACAGGATTCAACTTCTATCACAATGTGGATTATGCCACACTCGCCGGAAACGGATCCGGCAAAACAAGCACCGACAACTATAACCCGACCCAGTCACTCTCGCTTACTGCAAGATTCAATAGCAGCAACCGGATATCGATCAGCACAGGATTCAGCTATCGTGGCGTTGAAAACCGCGACGGGGCAATCGGATGCATGAACCTGTTTGATGTGCGTCCCGGAGTGAATATGTTTCTGACGCTGCCTGTGATCAATGTGCAGCTGGTCAGTGATTTCTCCGTGATGATCCGTCGCGGATACCAGGCCGGCGCTCTCAACGGGACAGAGTGCTGGTGGAATGCCGAGATTTCCCGGTCATTACTTAAAGGAAAGCTGTTGGTGAAACTGAAAGCGGTGGATATTCTCGGACAGGTCAGCCGCATATCCACCACCGTCAACGCACAAGGCATCACAGAAACATGGCAGAACACCCTTCCGCGCTATGCCATGCTGTCTTTGAGCTACCGATTCCACATTCAGCCGGTGAAACGCTGATAATCCGAACCTATGTACCGTTTAATCATAAAGAATAAAAAGTGAGATCTATGATTCGGGCAGTCTTGTCATGGGATTCGGTCTGGTTGCAGGACAAGTAACTGTTTAATCTGCGTGGCGCGAATATTGCGGCCGGTGTGTAGCTATGTCGCGAATTCTTTGTACTTTTGCAGATGACAACAGCAAAAATGAAGAATTTTTCGTTAAATCTGAGCGGAAGGCTCGTCGAATTCGACCGTCCGGCGGTGATGGCCATCGTAAACGCCACTCCCGATTCGTTTTTTGCGGGAAGCCGGGTGGCTACAGCCGACCAGGTGGCCCGGCGCACGGAGTCGCTTCTGGCCGAAGGTGCCGACATAATCGATCTGGGCGCGTGTTCAACCCGCCCCGGCTCGGAATCGCCCGACGCCGACGAGGAACTGCGCCGCCTGGAGCCGGCCCTCGAGGCGATCAGACGGGTCAGCGCCGACGTGCCGGTGTCGGTCGACACGTTCAGGGCATCCGTGGCCCGGCGTTGCGTCACAGAACTCGGAGCCGACATCATCAACGACATTTCGGGAGGCACGCTTGACCCGGCGATGTTTGACACCGTGGCCGAAACCGGCGCGCCATACGTGATGATGCACACCCGCGGAACTCCGGAAACCATGCAGCAACTCACAGATTATTCGGCATATGGAAGCGTGACGGCCGCCGTGCTGGAGTTTTTCGCAGAGCGCATCGCCGATCTGGCCGGGCGCGGAGTGGCCGACATCATTGTGGATCCGGGGTTCGGATTCGCAAAAACGGTGGAGCAGAACTGGCAGCTGATGAGAGAGCTGCCCGCGCTGCTGGCCTTCGGGCGACCTTTGCTGGTCGGAGTATCGCGCAAATCCATGCTCACCAGGCCGCTGCAGATCAGCGCCGACGAAGCCCTGCCAGCAACTGTGGCCGCCAATGTGATGGCACTCGAGCGCGGGGCGATGATCCTGCGTGTGCACGACGCCGCTGCCGCCCGCCAGGCCATAGACATCGTCTCACTACTTGATCAATAATATTTCATGGCAAACATCATAAACATCGAAACATCGACCGACTGCTGCTCGGTGGCCCTCACGGCCGACATGACCGTGGCCGCCGACTTCACCGACATGCACGGGCGCAACCACGCCGAAAAGGTGGGGCGGTTCGTGCAGCAGGCCCTGGAGGAGGCTCGCCGGCAGCAACGGAAGATCGACGCCGTTGCAGTGTCGATCGGCCCGGGAAGCTATACAGGACTGCGGATCGGGCTGTCGGAAGCCAAAGGTCTGGCATATGCGCTGGGAGTGCCGCTGATCGGAGTGCCGACGCTCCAGATCCTCGCGACAAACGTAATGTTCAACCATCATGAAATCAATCTGGAGACACGGTTCGCGCCAATGATAGACGCACGCCGCATGGAGGTGTTTACCTGCGTGCTCGACATGTGGCTCCACGAACTGATGCCATCGCAGCCGCTTATACTCACCCCCGACTCATATGCTGAGTTGCTTGACAAAGGGCCGTTGCTGTTCATGGGCAATGCCGTGGAGAAAGCGGCAACGGTCATCACCCACCCCAACGCCCGCTTCATAGAAGGCATCAACCCGCTGGCTTCCGACATGCTGGCGCTGAGCGAACGCGCCTTCAGGGCTGGAGATTTTATTGACGTGGCCTACAGCACCCCACTGTATCTCAAAGAATTCCAGGCCACGACGCCACGCGGCAAATAATCGTTTTTCACAATACATTCAAAAAAATCAATCCGTTATGACCAAACGCATTCTCTCACTCGCATTCGCATCGCTGGCCCTTGCAGGCCAGGTCATGGCCCAGCCAGGAGAGCCTCGCTGCATCACTCCGCATAAACCGGCTCCGCAAAGAGCAGCCGAGACATCGGCAACATCAACAGTATTCGGATACTGCGGCGATCTACAGACCGCTCTGGCTCCAGCCGGAGATCTCAACACAAAAAAAGGCGCGGCCATGCAGATCAACGCCGCAATCGCCCGCAAATATGCCGGAGCAAAGGTCACGGCAGTGCTTGTGGCCAACGGCACGACTCAAAGCAGCAGCGCCAAAATTGTCGATATCGACATATTCTGCTCGACAAGTCTCAATAACGATCCTATAGCCACGGCCTCCGGCAAAATGGACCTGCAGAAATTCGGCGCATACACTGAATACAAACTCGACAAGCCGGTAGACATCGAGATAGGCAAGACATTCTACGTCGGCTACACTTTCACGCATGATTCAAGCGACGACTATCCTGTCGCCGTGGACTACGCCCCGTCCACGTGGCCGGGAGGATTCATCGGCTGGACCATGAGCGGCAGTGAAAACATGCAGTGGGAAAATATCTCGGCTCAATATGGCATGGCCGGAATCCGCCTGCGCATCGAAGGAGACAATCTTCCACAGAATCAGGCTTCGCTTACCGCCTTCTCGCTGGCGGCATCCACTCTTGAAGCAGGTGTGCCGACAATGGCCGCAGTGGCCGTCATCAACGAAGCGGCAAACGCCATAGAATCAGTAGGCCTGACGTATTCGCTCGGCGACTCCGAGCCGCAGACCGTGACCGGCCGGTTTGACACTCCTCTGGCCCCCAACCTCACAGGAGTCGCCTATGTGACCCTGACTCCGGAAGTCACAGGCGCCAACCAGTCGCTGTCGCTGAAAGTGTGCGAAGTCAACGGACAGCCCTACAGCAACGAAAATGATTTTCCAAAAACCGCCACACTCACCGTCATAGAGCAGGGCAGCGGATTCGCCCGCAATGTGGTGATTGAGGAAAAGACTGGCACATGGTGCGGATATTGCCCCCGAGGAATCGTCGGCATGGAGAAGATAAAAGCCGAGATCACAGACGGTTCCCTCATCCCCATCGCCGTACACTCGTCCGACCCCATGGCCGTATCATCCTACAGCGCGATCAACTCCACACTCAACGGAGCGCCCTCGGCCATGGTCAACCGTAATTTCATATCGATAGGCCAGATCGACCCGAACTACAACGAACTGAAGCTCGCCTATGAAATAGCCCGCCAGGACCCAGCAGTGGCCGAAATCACCATCAATTCGGTGGAAGAAGGCACAAGAGTCACAACGTTCGACATCAGCACCAAATTTGCCATGGATGAGACCAACGCGCGTTACCGCATAGCCCTGGCGGCTGTGGAGGACAATGTCGGCCCATATCCCCAGACCAATTATTATGCCGGCAGCAACGTCGATCTTGACGGATGGGAAAAGAATCCAGATCCGACCTCGACGATATTCAACGACGTGGCGCGCGTGATCAAGACATATCAAGGCGCGGCCTCGACCGTCCCGTCTGCAATCGAAGCCGGCACGACCTATTCCTACACCAAAGGCGCGCTTGACAACACAGCCATCAAAGACCGGACAAACGCCCGTTATGTGGCTTTGCTGATCAACTCACTGACGGGCCGTATAGAAAACGCCGCATCCATTCCCTCGCCCTCGTCAGACGCCGCACTGGACAACATCGGCGCCGCAACCGAGAACGAAGGCCCAGTGAGATACTTCAACCTGCAGGGACAACCGGTCGAGAATCCTGTCCGCGGACAGCTACTGATCCGCACCTGCGGTTCAAGGTCCTCTAAAATAGTGTTCTGACCACACACGGCAACACCAAAGTCATAAAACGGAGTCGCACCACGCCACCATGCGGTGCGGCTCCATTTTTTTTGCCAGCGCTCCGGCCCGCAAACAAACCGGCCGCGAACAATTGACCGGATGACAGCGTTTTGATTATGTAAAAAAACTCCGCCAGCCAGGAGACTCTCAACATTTATTTCAACATAACATAATCAAAATTCTTTTCTTATGAAAAAACTATCCATCGCAGCCGCCGCCCTTCTGGCAATAGCAGGAGCGGCATCGGCACAAAACCTCGAGGGAACAAAACTCACTGATAACATCTCATTTACGCTGAAGGGCGGCGTGGCCACGCCGCTACACGGCCACGGAGCATCCTTCTGGGAAAATATGCGCGGGATCACAGGCGTAGAACTCCGCAAACAGCTGACCCCGACATTCGGACTCGGAATCGACGGCGAATTCGGCATCAACACATCCCGCTGGAACAAAGGCGTCTCCACCCACAATTCATTTGACCGCAGCTATGTCGGAATGTTCGGCGCCGTAAATCTCAACAACCTCTTCGCCGGATACGCCGGCCAGCCGCGCCCGTTTGAAGTCGAGGCAGTTGCCGGCGCCGGATGGCTCCACGTCTATATGCCCAAATCGCAAGGCAAAGACACAAACTCGTTCGGCACAAAGGCCGGCGTCAACCTGAACTTTAACCTCGGCGAAACCAAAGCCTGGACCATCAGCATCAAACCATCGGTTATCTGGGACATGGTTCCAGGCTCGACAAAAGGCCAGAGCACAACATACTACGACGGCCAGCACGCCGCATTTGAACTTGAAGCCGGCGTGACATACCACTTCCCCTGCTCCAACGGCACCCACTCATTCGCCTATGCCGAACCGTGTGACTACTCCGCGCTCAACGAGCAAATCAATGCCCTGAGAGCTGAAAACGCCGCCCTGCAGGCCGCCAATGCCGACGCCGCAGCCGCAGCGACAGTGCTCGCCGCCCAGCTCGACGACTGCCTCAACCGCCCGGCCACAGTGATCAAAGAAACCAAAAACACCAACACACTCGAATCTGTGCGCTACGTATTCTATCGCATCGGCTCCTCCAAGATCACCGCAGACCAGGCTCCCAACATCGAAATGATCGCCGACTACCTGAAGCACAATCCGGAAGCCACAGTTGAAATCAAAGGTTATGCATCGCAGGACGGCAACCTTGATTTCAATATCAAACTCGCCTCGGCCCGCGCCGAATCTGTACGCACCATGCTCATCAAGAAATACGGCATCGCCGGAAACCGCATCAAGGCCCAGGGCGAAGGCATCGGCCACATGTTTAAAGAAGACAGCTGGAACCGAGTAGCGATCTGCATACTCAACGACGCCAACTAACACGCTAATTCAAAAGGGTTTGCATTGTAGTGCAAACCCTTTTTCCTAAAAAAGCGCAAAAAAACTTGCACAACTCGCCAAAATGCCCTAACTTTGCAGGCACATAACGCCAAGGAGAGGTGGGTGAGTGGCTGAAACCACCGGTTTGCTAAACCGACGACGGGAGCAATCCTGTCCACGAGTTCGAATCTCGTCCTCTCCGCCCTAGATGAAAAGCAGTTTTACCAACTACAAGGTAAAACTGCTTTTCTCTTTATATGTGGTGCCCCGGAGTGGAGGCATCCTTGCCTCCACAATTCAGGGGCAGCGGATTTCGGGGTCAGTGAATCTCAAGTTGTGGAATCTCACGCCGAGGCGCGGAGTTACGCCAAGGGTTTTATATAGAGCGGTTTATATAACCAAATATTTCGCACCATGAAACAGAAAGAGCGGGAGAAATTCGGAGAACTGGCAGTAGAGCGTAACGAGAAAGGAGACGTGATGATGCCTCGCTATGATTGTGTCACCACCCACACCGCCCGACGCAGCGGCATAACCAACATGTACCTCTCCCACAAATTCACCATCGTTCAGATGATGCACGTCAGCG
>CAMWTI010000097.1 GCA_947177135.1 uncultured Porphyromonadaceae bacterium
CATACGCACAGTGCGTGTGCCACCGTCAATAACAGCAAGCAATAACGGCACCCCGGCTTCCCTTGCCACACGCAAAAAGCCAGTGTGCCATTTTGTTGTCAAACTGCGTGTGCCCTCGGGAGCAAACGCCAGAACAAGCCTTGACTCGGTCGCATAGCGCTGAACCAACTGATCTGTGAGCGAAGTCGACCGGCTACGGTCAACCGCCACTCCTCCGATTGCTCTAAGCAATTTGCCCAAAGGCCAGAAAAACCACGACTTTTTCATCAGGAAACCGGCTTTGCGACCAACTGACAGGATTGCCAGTTCACAAAGGAAAAAATCGAAATTGCCAGTGTGGGGAGCCACACATATCACGGCCTTTGGATAGTCGGGGACGCCGACATCAACTTTCCACCCGATCCATCTGAGCAGCAAACGGCTTATTCCCATAAGTCAATTAATGCCAATCAGTCCTGTTTGGCCAGACCGGCAAGTTCATTCATGCGGTGCACCAGCTCGCGCACAACTGTGTTGAATTCATCATGCAGTTTAGAAAAAGCAGCGCGATAATACTGGCTGCGGGCCTGACGATAGGCTTTTGCATCGGCAAAGTCAGCACGGCATTTGTCAAAACTGAAGCTGATTTTTGAGATGGTAGATTCCTGGAGCACAGCAGTGTCGACAATCAACTGAGCCACTTCATCCTGCTTTTCAGGAGTCGAGATCTCACCTATGAGCATACATTCGCCCACGATATCGCCACAAATATATCTGATCTGCTTCTTAAGGTCACGCTTACTTTTCATAATTCGTTTCTTATTTTAGGGTTAGTCAATGTTTCGACAGACAAAAGTACGCATTATTTTTTAGACTACCACACTTTTTCAGATCTTTTTCCAATAAGCACCTTTGCAGCACTTCGTAAAAAAACGATCGGCACCCATGTGCCGATCATCATACAAAATCACGCTTTGTCCAATAGACTTAACAAGCACTTCTCTATCGCTTCTATATAGTCGCACTCAGCATTCGGATCATGAGGCAACAAAACGGAAGTCTTGTCATCATCCAATCGAGCGGATGCAAAAAGAGGATTCTTCAAAATACGTCCGAGAATATCACTATCCGCCACTGACGATATTACCCATCCTTCCTGTTTGAAATCAACAAACAAACCGAAGTCTGTGACATCAATAGGGCGCTGATGGGTGTCCCATCTCAGCAGGAACACATCTTTTATCTTATCAAACAGAATATTAAGCATCATTGACCATCCGAGATTCCATTCTTCAAAATAGGTGCTGTTCAGTATGTAGACATCAAGCGGACAAGCATCGTAATCTTTCCAGCCATAACATCCGCTATTTGTATCCAGATTGTTAGAAGCTGGGTATTTTGCCATATAATACCTCCAGTCATCAATCCTGAATTCCTCGGCCTTACTCTCATTGCCCTTAAGTTTATCTGGTGTTTCCAACTGTTTAAGCACCTTAAGGATCCCAAACTGATTTTCTCTTTGCCGGTTCTTAAAGAAGAATGACGCATAGTCTTTGGCCGCATGAAGAAAAAAGCGCCGTTTTACTCTGTCATGACTATTATTGACAGGAGCCTGCCAATAATCAATTTCTTTGTCAAGAAACGACACGCGCAACGCTTCAAAGCTTTGTTTTGATCGACACCCATTTCCAAAGAACTCACAGAAGCGTTTAAGCTCGATAATCAGAAGTTTACCAGATGAATCGGCCGACAGATATTCATCCATGAACAGAGACAGCGATGCATCAAGCACAAGATGGTTTTCATATTCCAGCAGACAATCATATACCGAACTCTCCAGAGAAAGTTTGGCGGATTCTTCGTCAAGCGATGTTCCGATAAATCTGGAATTTTGCGTCAAAGGAATATGTTCGTCCTTTATGATTGCTTTGATGTCATTAATGAATGACGGCAAATCAGTGGTGTGAGCCGAATTCGCACGTTGATTGGCACGCGTCAAGTTTCGCACGATGCGCAAACGCTTGAATGCTACGTTGTAAGGCAAATTTGTTTTCCAAATCAGATATGTCGCTGAAAGAGCTATTATCTCCGGAACGGAAAGTTGTTCGACCATAGCTTTCACAAAAAGCGGACGGTCTATCCTGAATAGTCTGATCTTGTCTTTCTGTCCGAGAACGTGGCCGTCTTCATAATAATATTTCGACCACCATCCGGCAAACCCACCCGGCTTAATGTATACCTGATACATGAAATCCAGAAATTCCTCCATGAAACTCACTTCAGCTTCATCAAGGCATCTCAATTCACTTCCTGCAATTGTGCCATTCCAATTATGAGCTATACGCAGTACGTTACCAAGCAGACACATATATGCGATGTCGGCTTTCGCCGGCTGTCCCGGAAATTCATTCCATACCATATCCATCCATTCGGTATCGAATTTTCGTGCTATGTCAAATGCCTTTTCCGGAACATGATTCCTTACATCATCGAGTATATCAGCTTTTAATATCTCAAACTCCGTGAGTTTTTTACCTCTCGAGTTCATCTTTATATATAATTCGTCCGTCAGGCCGAATTTTTCAAGTGTGATATGGTAGAAACATAGATTGTCACGTTGCGTGAGTGCTTCCCATAAATCTGAAAAATCAGCGAAACGCAGTTCTATTTGTTCAAGCACCACAAGCATCGACTGAATCGTAGGGTCAAACGCATATGCGGGAGAAAACTCCGCATCGTCTTCTATCAGCTTCTTTATTCCGGTCTTCCGGTCTGCATACCCGCTTCTGATAATACGGTCTCTGATCTCTGTCACAAGTTTCAGTCTGAAATCATTGGCCGTCTGCCTTGTTTCATAGCTGAATTTTTTAAGAACCGACACATCTATTGGATTCCCATAGCTGTCTTTTGCAAAAAGCGAAGCATAGAAATGCAATAAAAACAATGTGGTCAGGCGCTGCTGTCCGTCAAGCGGAATCATTCCTGTTTGAGTCTCATCGTCTTTGGCATAAGGGCCTCCATATACAAAGTCGAATATTTCCTGACGATTGTCCTGCAATGCGTCAAGCATGGAGTCAAGCATACCCGAAAGAATCTCACGGGCCTTATCATCATCACGACCATAAGCGTAATCACGTTGCACCTTAGGAATCCTTATGCTCGACTCCTCATTGATAAGACGAAAGAACGTGGTTAATTTTCCTGTGTCTGGCATGGTGTCAGATTCCCTCCTCGGAATTATTTTTCAAATAACAACTTATGGTGTTTACAATTCCTGTGAAATAATTCTCCTGATCCTTACGTCCCCAATAGAACAGCTGGGCTGTCTCAAACCCTTTTTCGTCCTTATTATAGTATTTCAGAAACGCTTTCCTTGTACAGATCGGAATATATTCACCTTTGGCATCCAATTTCACTATAGCCTGTCGTTTTACTTCAAAAACAGAATTGCCAATGGCGGAATTGATTCTACCGCTCAAAAGCGCAAGATTTGATATGGAGTGTAGATCAGGCGAAAGACTGTCGTTAAACGCGAATCTATCAAAATATGAAGCAATTTCAGAATAAAGTTTCTGAACTGTTGAAAACGAGAATCGTTTATCATTTTTATCAGAAGCTCGCCTATAGTTTGACTCAAGTGTGGCGATCAAATCTGAAGGATCCATATCCGAATCTTTGAATCTGACAGATATATTTTTCAGAGCATTGATATTTTCGCGAATAAACTCAGCCCACTTCTCCCTGTCAGATCCGTCAATAAGCTCGGAATTCTGAGCATGGATATGCTCCAGAGACCATTTTTCGTTCTTGAACTTATCAAACGGGAAAAACGGTTCATTACTGCTTTTACGCGTATGCTCCACATTGAGCAACAGCAACAACTTCTCTATTAAGCCGTTGTCTTTCTTACCATATTGCAATCTGGAAAGCCGATCGAGATCAATATCTATCAAATTCGTGATACGTTGGTCAATCTCTCTGTCAAACGCCGGCTTGGGTAATGAAGTCGCTTCCTCCAGAAGTTCCATAAGAGCAGATGAACCTTCAATAGAAACGATAAATCCTATTTTATGATACTTATCTCTGTCAAGGAGCCAGGATTGCAATGTCGCGAAATAAAGTTCAACCTTTTTCCATAAATTCCAAAGACCATTCTCTTCATCAATAGCCAGCTCCTGAAACTTCAACAGAGTCGAAAGCGAATCTCTGTCATCATCCTCTTTCTTTGCTATCAGATCGAAAATATATTCTATCCGGCAACTATAATCAGCCTTCTCTCCGTCCTTGTGGATAAAGTTCCAAAACTGAGGATCATGCAGACGGCCTTCTATCATGTCCCATTGAGAAATCAGATGTTGCTGTTTTGATTCCCTTTCCCTCGCGATAATAATATCTTTCAAATTTTTACCCATTCCTTTGGGCAACTCTTGATCCAGCGCATATTCTGCCGACTCTGACAGAAACAAAGCCCGGACAAGTTCAGCATTGTTCAATTTGATGCTCTTATCATTAAGGCGTTTGAAAAGCTCCACAGCACTTCCGGCATGATTATCTTTCAGTTCATACCATATCACTTGAACTGACTTACCTTTCACATCAGCTCGCCGTGTGAAATTCTCATAAAACGTCCCTTTGAAAAATTTTTTATGCGCACCTGGCACCACCTCATTCTGGAAAAAATCCAGAATAGTCTGTGCCGCCTGAATAATATGAAAGGAGTCTATGTCTAAACGAGAGCACCCGTCTTCAACTGTCACGACCTGCCTTTTCTCATTCTCAGACGACTTTTTCAGATGAAGTTTGCCGAACAGAGAGCCTAACTCTGGCCGCGTTTCATAATGTATCCTGAAAGAATGATCAGACTCATCGTCTAACAAATTTTCAAGCGTAAGAATAATCAAAATTGTAGTCAGGCGCTGCTGTCCGTCAACAACCTCATACCAAGGCTCATCAGAATGCTCCAGCCCGAGTGCCAGCTTCTGTTCTGCAGTGATTTCCTTAACCACAATAGGCTGCAGACAATAAAAATCTCCGTTATTCTCTCCGTTGAAATACTCCGTAAGGTCTTTCACAAGCTGCTCCACCTGTCTTATCCCCCAACGATATCCGCGTTGATACGACGGAATGAAATAGTTCTTCCGACAAAGACCGACATCGCTTTCATCCGAGCTGGTTATTGCCCGGAGAGTAAGTATGTTGACCGTCTTAAGTTCTTCCATAATTATCTGTGTTCTATCTATGGTACTTACAAGTTTATTTAATTTCAGAAACGATGATTTCGGTCATGATTCCGATAGTATTAGACATTAAAAACTCGAAACTATCTGATGCCCCAAACTTATACTCATTTTGCCCGAAAAAGCCCGAAAAGTCCAGCAGTACACCATCGTAGTGGCAGAGTTGTTCCTAATACCATGCGCCTATATCAACAAAACTGAGATTTTGCTGTGCTTCTAATTTGCAACCTAATTCTTCAAACCCCGTCCTGCCTCTTGCAGCACGGCTTTTATCGGTTCTGTTATAATTACAAAGATAACGCTTTTCTTGCTGTCAGACAAAACCGAAGATTCGTTTTAACAATTTTTATACCCAATACTTACAGATGTAACTATCCAACGAATAATTAAATGCTAAAATACTGAATATAACCATCTTCAAATATTAGACAATTGCCATTTCAGTTCCTTATCTATTCTTTTGTCGTGTTTTTCAATGCAAAATAAGCCCTGTAAACAATTGGCAATCAATTGCATTCATTCGCTGAATAGTTACTCTATAAGGATATATAACAAATATTCGTTAAATTTGCACCTATGAAAAAGAAACGCAGCAACCGCAGAAGCAATAACCGCGGACAGAAAACGCCATGGAGTACGACTCTGCTCTCCATAGCCGCCATAATAGCAGTATTGTATGGAGCAAAACTGCTTAATGCAAGACAAAACAACTATAGAGAAAAAGCAGCCGAAAAATGGGACGTCACTGCTATGCTTCACCCGGTCACCAATCCAGCGGTCAAGGAAACGATCGTGGAATATGAAGCAATGACAGTGTCGTTTAACCCGGAACTACACATACCCAACTGGGTGAGCTGGGAATTGCTCGGCTCGGAAACGATGGGAAACGAGGAACGATCGAATAAGTTCATTACCGACACGAACGTAGCCGGATGTGCGACGACCAACGACTACCGCGGTTCAGGCTATGACCGCGGGCACATAGCCCCGGCCGCAGATATGAGATGGAGCCAGACCGCCATGCAACAATCATTTTTGATGACCAACATCGCCCCGCAACTGCATTCGCTCAACGGTGGCGCCTGGAAAAAACTGGAAGAAAAATGTCGAGTGTGGGCCCAGGCCGACAGTGCCATCATAATCATTGCCGGCCCGATCACCACCGACCCGGTCAATGAGTATATTGGTGAAACGCAAGTGGCCGTGCCACAACGTTTTTTTAAAATAATCGCATCGCCATGGGCCAATCCGCCACGCGGAATTGGATTCATCATGCCAAACGGGAAGGTAAAAGGCGGAATACAGGCCGCGGCTGTCAGCATTGACGAAGTGGAGGCTGCGACAGGCCACAACTTCTTCAGCCAACTGCCCGATTCGATTGAACGACTGATAGAATCGGAATGCCGTTTCAACTACTGGAGTAACCTCAAACCACAGAACATATGAACACTATCTGCGCCATATCAACCCCACACGGCACCGGAGGCATAGCGGTGGCACGAATCAGCGGTCCGGAAGCATTTGAAATAGCCGACCGAATATGGAAAGGCAAACGACTCAGCGATGCCACAAGTCACACTGCTCACTATGGCTGCATAATCGATCCAGAACAACATGATGATCCGGAACTGGACCACGGAGTAGCCACAGTATTTCGCGCGCCTCGCTCGTTTACAGGAGAAAACATTGTCGAACTGGCCATTCATGGATCTCCATGGTTGCAACGCGAACTTATCAACCTGCTGATACGCCAAGGCGCCCGTTTGGCCGAACCCGGCGAATTTTCGCGACGTGCATTCACCAACGGCCGACTCGATTTGGCTGAAGCCGAGGCTGTGGCCGACATGATCGCCACCTCATCGCGCGCCGCACACCGCATCGCAATGAGCCATATGCGCGGAGACTTGTCGCGCAAACTGTCGGCTCTACGCGACGACCTTCTCAGACTCTGTGCACTTCTGGAGCTGGAACTGGACTTCAGTGAGGAAGACGTCACATTCGCCGATCGCAACGAACTGATCAGCCTGGCGTCACATATAAACCATACGGTCAGCGCAATGGCCCGGTCATTTGCCACAGGCAACGCACTGAAAAACGGCATCAACACCGCCATCGTAGGAGCCACAAATGCAGGAAAATCAACATTATTGAACCGTTTGCTGAACGACGATAAAGCGATTGTAAGCCCAATCCATGGCACCACACGCGACACGATTGAAGACACCGCCGAAATCAACGGACGACTCTATCGTTTCATTGATACAGCAGGTCTGCGTCATACCGACGACCCGATAGAATGCATCGGCATATCACGAAGCATAGCCGCAATTTCCAAAGCCGATATAATCATCTGGATGATTGATCCAGAGAATCCCGACACTCAGACGCCAGCACACTTCACCAACAGCAACACGCCAATAATTGCCGTTGTCAACAAAGCGGATCTCGGACTCCCCCACCCCGCCATTCCCATAAAAACCGCAGCGACCATAACACTATCGGCCCTCGCCGATGTCGACATCACACCGCTCACCGACGCACTTGCAACCATAGCAAACATTGATGATACCACCGCTGAGATCACCATAACCAACGCTCGCCACTATCAGGCACTAAACGCGGCCACCCAATCCACACAGCGGGCCATCGAAGCCCTCTCGGCCAACATCCCTGCCGACCTTGTAGCCCAAGACCTTCGCGAAACAATTCACCACCTCTCCTCCATAACCGGCACCATAACTACCCCCGACATCCTCACCCACATCTTCTCCCATTTCTGCATCGGCAAGTAATTAGTTGATTATCAATGCGTTATATTGGTAGTAATTAACTGTTACTGAACGATAAAACTTAAATCTTACAAGAACGCCTAATGCTGA
>CAMWTI010000098.1 GCA_947177135.1 uncultured Porphyromonadaceae bacterium
ATCAGGGAAACATTTTCTGGCAGTTTCAGTCCGACGTGATCAACATGACTGAGCTTACTCTCGGCGGATATCATGAACGCTCTAATCACTGGGGCACATGGAAGGAACAGAAAAATACTCTGAGTCTGAATTTCAATCATCCGATAAATCCAGGGGTGACAACTCCATCATCGGAATTTGAACCGCCTTCGATTCTGCACCTGCCGCTGGAAGCCAATCTGGCCATTGACAAGTTTTCTTCATCTCGGCTGATAGTGACATATAATGCCACTGATGCCACCTATAAATACATTCTCAAAAAGCAATGACTGAACACGATTGCGACAATAAGCCTCGCGTGCTCGTCACCGGAGCCAACGGATTCATCGGTTCTCATCTGACAGAACTATTGCTGTCTCAAGGATACAACGTGCGTGCACTTAATCAGTATAATTCATTCAACGATTATGGCTGGCTGGAAGGAATAGACCACCCGCGACTTGAAGTCGTGAGCGGCGATATCCGTGACTCCGGGTTCTGCATTGATCTGGCAAAAGACTGCGACACAATTTTCCATCTCGCAGCTCTGATTGCCATCCCATTCAGCTATGTGGCGCCTGAGAGCTATGTCGACACCAATATCAAAGGCACTCTCAACATCTGCAAGGCGGCACAGCATTGTGGAGCACGCCGTCTGTTGGTGACATCCACGAGCGAAGTCTACGGTACCGCCTTGACGGTGCCTATCTCTGAATCACACCCCAGACAACCACAAAGCCCCTACTCTGCCACTAAGATAGGAGCCGACGCTATTGCCCAGAGCTTCTATCATGCCTTTGAGCTTCCTGTGGTGGTGGTCAGGCCATTCAACACCTATGGTCCGCGTCAAAGCGCACGAGCGATCATCCCGACCATCATCTCACAGATTGCGTCCGGCATGACAGAGATCAAAGTCGGTGATTTACGCCCAACACGTGATTTCAACTTCGTTACCGACACTTGTCGCGGATTTCTCGCTCTGGCTCAGGCCGAAGGTGTGGAAGGCCGCGAAATCAACATCGCCACAGGCACGGAAGTCACCATGCGCCACACTCTTGAACTGATTGCCGAACTGATGGATGCCGAAGTCAGCTATGTGACAGACCCTGCCCGCCTGCGCCCTTCTGGCAGCGAGGTGATGCGTTTGTGTGGAGATAATTCTCTGATCACATCTTTGACTTCGTGGCAGCCGGAAGTTGATCTGCGCGAAGGCCTGCGCCGTACCATAGAGTGGTTTACAGACCCGCGTAACCTATGTCGCTACAAACCCCAGATCTATAACAAATGACACCACTGGCCTTGATCGGTGGAGGCGGACACGCTCTGTCGCTCCTGGAAATGATGCCTGAAAACATGGCTGTATGCGGATACGTCGACCATATGCCAGTGGAAGGAATGTCTCTCACATGGCTCGGTACAGACGAAAAATTTCTGTCTGAAAATGCCGATTGTCCCATACACATTTCTCTTGTTTGGGGTTCTGAAGGCGATATGTCACTACGTCGCAAATTGATTGAACGCTACCGCAGTCAGCCCACCGAAACCCTTGTGGCATCCACAGCAGTGGTCACTCCGCACAGCCACATAGGACTCGGTTGCGCTATCATGCACCGTGCGGTTATCAACGGCGCGTCCATCGGCGATTACAGCATAGTCAACACCGGAGCTATAATCGAGCATGGTGTGACTCTTGGCGAAAATGTGTTTGTCGGACCTGGAGCAGTGATATGTGGAAATGCTGTCATAGGCAATGATTGCATTATCGGAGCAGGAGCCATCATAAAAAATGGCATATCAATCGTTACCGGAACAATAATCGGCCTTGGAGCGGCTGTAATATCCGATATTGCCGTTCCCGGCGTCTATTCCGGAATTCCGGCCAGAAAGCACAACAGGAAATGAGCGCAACAGATCCCCATCCTCACACCATCATAATAGCCGAAGCCGGAGTAAATCACAATGGCTCGATGGATCTGGCCGTGCAGCTCATACATGCAGCTGCTGATGCCGGGGCGGACTATGTCAAATTCCAGACGTTCAAGTCAGAGCGCATCGTCGCCGCATCGGCTCCTAAAGCTGAATATCAGCAGGCCAATGCTCCCTCAGAAGGCAACTCGCAGCTTGAAATGCTTCGCGCGCTGGAACTGACTCCGGCCCAATTCGCGGAATTGAAAGCAGAGTCTGACAGGATGAACATTGGTTTCATCAGCACTCCGTTTGATTTTCAATCAATCGAAGTGTTACGTCCTCTGGGCATGGACTTCTGGAAAATTCCATCGGGCGAAATCACCAATCTTCCATACTTGAGGTATATCGCCGGAATCGGCCAGCCGATCGTCATGTCAACCGGCATGTGTGAGGCCGTTGAAGTGGAGCAAGCGGTGAATGTGCTGTGTGACAATGGCGTGACCCGCGACATGATCACACTCCTGCACTGCAACACTCAATACCCCACCCCCATGGCCGACGTCAACCTTAGGGCCATGCAGTGGCTGCGCTCCCTCAACTGTGCAGCTGTAGGCTACAGCGACCACACCGAAGGCATTGAAATTCCGATTGCGGCAGTAGCTGCCGGCGCTCAGGTAATAGAGAAACATTTCACACTTGACCGCACACTGCCAGGACCAGACCACAAGGCATCGCTTGAACCTGAAGAACTTAAGTCTATGATACGCGCTATCCGCAACGTGGAGATGGCCATGGGACGAGATTGCAAATCTGTGTCGGATTCCGAACGGCAGAACATCATGATAGCGCGACGCAGCATCGTCGCATCACGCCACATTGCGGCCGGAGAAATTTTCACTGAAGAGAATTTGACCGTCAAACGCCCCGGCTCCGGCATTTCACCAATGATGTGGGATCAGATCATCGGCACAAAAGCCTCTCGCGATTTCAGTCCCGACGACCTTATCACATTATAAAAAACGGATCTGGATTTTGAAGTCCAGATCCGTTTTTTATAGTGTTTACCACTCCATTTTATTTTCGGAAGTGTTGCATCACGTTGGCCGGCGGCCTGTTTGCAGCAAGTTCATCGCGCATAAAGTCCATATATGGCGCCACGTGCTCAAAATATTGCCTGTAGCCATCGCAAAGATAGTTTATGCCGTTGGGACCTATACGGTTTTTGGGGCATTCACCGTTGCAGGCAAACAGCCAGCGGCATTGGCGACACTTCTCGGGAAGAGTATCGCGCTTGGCTGCGCCAAAGCGCAGTTGCTTGTCACTGCTCATCATCTCAATAAACGTGTTTTCACGGATATTGCCCAGACGATATTCGCTGAAAACGAAATGGTCGCAACTATAGACAGTCCCGTCATATTCCATCACTCCGGCATGTCCGCACTCCTTTGCCATTGAACAGACTCCCGGCTCCACTCCACACCAGTTGGCTAGCGTGGCATCAAATATCTGAATGAAGACTTTGCCGACATCCTGCCGTACCCAGCGGTCAAACAGTCGGCAAAGGAAGTTGCCCCACTGCCTGGGACTGACTGAAAAATCAGCCAGCACACCTGGCTCATTATTGGAGGCAATGTCACCGTGGTCGGTCAGTCGCTCCACAATCGGAGCAAACTGTATATAGTTGCAACCGATTGATTTAAAAAAATCATAAAACTCCTCAGGGTGTTCAGAGTTGAAGTCATTGACCACAGCCATCGCATTCCATTCCACCTTATGACTGTTCAGCAATCGGACAGCCCGCATCACATTCAGAAACGACGGAACGCCATTACGGGTGCGTCTGTATTCATCATGAAATTCCTGCGGACCATCTATAGAAAGGCCGACAAGCCATCCGTTATTATGCAGAAAGCGGCACCATTCATCTGTCAACAAAGTGCCGTTTGTCTGCAGACAATTCAGCACCGGGCGTCCCTTGCCATAGATCCGCTGCAATTCCATCGCTTTTTTATAGAACTCCAGTGGGCGAAGCAATGCCTCGCCTCCATGCCAGGTGAACACAACCTCGTTTTGTGTCTGTGCTTCAAAATAACGCTTGATGAAAAGTTCTAAAATTTCATCGCTCATATAATGGCGTTTGTCGGCGGGATCATATAGTCTCTTCTTGTCCAGATAATAACAATATGAACAAGCAAGATTGCATGACGATCCTGCCGGTTTGGCCATTACATAGAGCGGACGAGCGAACGGGGTTCTCATTTCGCGGAGGAGGCAGAATCCAGTTTTTCAAGCAGATGACGGGTAGCTCCTATGAGCTGACGGTCTATGCCCTGCATTACCTCAGACGGATTATTATAGATGAGTATATCTGGGTCGAGTTGCTGATTTTCGAGCGGTTTACCATTGCGATCAAGCGATGTTACCTGAGGGATGCCAAAATAAACCTCTCCGTTTATCTGGGTTTCCCACCACACAGCGGTCATGGTGCCAGGCACGGGAGCGCCGATCAGATCTCCGATACCGAGTGTCTTGTATGTGTATGGGGTGCCGTGCGCATCGCTGTAGTTACTTTCATTGATCAGCATGGCCGAGGGTTTGGTCCACTGGGTGAAAGGCTCTGAGCCAATATACTTGCCTCGCGGGGCAAAGCGTACATATTCCTTGCCGCCAAGCAATACGGCGATATCGTTGTGGAGCCAGCCGCCGCCGTTCCAGCGTGTGTCAACCACGACAGCCTCATGATTTCTGTATTTTCCAAGTAATTCGGAGAATACCCGGCGATAGCTCGGAGAATTCATGCCCTGGATATGAACATAGGCAATGCGGCCACCGCTGATGCTGTCGACTATCGCCTGGTTGCGTTCAACCCAGCGGTCATAAAGCAGACTTTGTATCGTACCCTGCGACACGGGTTTGACATACACATCCTCCGTTTTGCCGGAATCGGCTCTACGCACGCTGATACGCGTTTTGTGGTTCTGACGGCCTTCGAGCAGCGGGAAATAATCCATGCCAGGAGTGATGGCAGTGCCGTCTATTGCAAGAATCATGTCTCCTGGTTTGACGTTGGCGGCCTTCGTCGAAAGCGGTCCACGCTTAAGCACCTCTGTCACCAGCAATCCCTCTCCGGCATAGTTGTCGTCAAAGAATGCACCAAGCGATGCAGTGCCGTATTTCGCACCGCGCGCACCGCCTCCGCCTCCGGTGTGAGAAGCATTCAGTTCACCGAGAATTTCACTATAAAGTTCACCGAAGTCAAAGCTGTTTGTGATGTGTGGCAGAAAACGGCGATAGGCTTCGCGATAGTATTCCCAGTCCACGCCGTGTAGATTTTCGTCATAGAATTTGTCTTTAACCTGACGCCACATATGATCAAACATGTATTCACGCTCGGCATATGGGCTGTAGTCATACCATGCACGATAGCTTATGTCGGTTGTCTCGCCGCTGCCCATAGAGATTTTTTTCATGCCGTTGCCTATCATGAACAGATTTTCTCCTTTGGAATCAGGAACGAGAGCACCGAATCCGGCTCCTTTGCGAAGCACTTTACGGTCTCCTTTCCGCAGATCTTTCTGAAACAGATCGGCGCTTCCGTCAAACGATGCCAGATAATAGAACTTATCACCCTTTTTATCGAGGGCGAAATCACCAAGCGAAGCTGAATTATCCGTCAGGCGGCGCACTCTATATTTGGCATTTTCCAGATCAAACTCCAACGGTTTGACTGCTGAATCTTCCTTTTTCTTGTCGTCTTTCTTCTTTTTGTCTTTCTGGTCAGAGTCTTTACCTTCGTCAGATTTGCTTTTCTCCTCTTCGGTCAGCAGCGAAAGTTCTTCTTCGCTCATCATAAACCTGTCGTATGCTTCACCGTCAAAGAACATGATAAACGCGTCGCGCTGCGATCCCCAGCTGCCATGGCTGCGATAACCCTGACGGTCTGAACTCCAGATCATGGCCTTTCCATCGAGCACCCATTTGGCATTGCCATCGGAATAACCGCTTTCTGTCAGGTCATGCACTTCCGATCCGTCTGCTTTAACAAGAGCGATATCGGTATTGTTCCATCCGCCGATTCCGATGTAGTCCACCAGAAACCATCGGCTGTCAGGACTCCATTCAAACGACACGTCGCCGTCGGTGTAGGAATAATTATATTTTCCGTCAAGCGCCGTGCGCACTTTTTTTGATTCCAGATTTATAACGCGCAGTTCTGTGCGATCTTCAAGAAAAGCCACCTCTTTGCCGTCGGGCGAGAACTGAGGCTGGAAAGCAGGTTTGTCAGATTTATAAAGCGGAGTCTCTACCACTTCCGTGGCATATGTGAACTTCTTCTCTTCAGGATTCTTTATTGTGGCTGTAAACAGTTGCCAGATTCCGTCTCGCTCGGAATCATAGACCAGTGTGCGGCCATCGCTCGAAAAATCCACCCGTCGTTCCTGCTCTGGAGTATTGGTGATCTGACGAGTGGTGCCGTATTTGGTTGATGTCACAAACACATTTCCAGCCAGAACAAATGCAACTTCCTCACCGTCAGGGCTGACAGCCATATCAGAAGCCCCCCACGTGCGATCTTTCTTTTCAACAACTTTGGTGTAGTCATCGGTTATGATATCCACATTCAGCTTCTGCGGTTCAGCCGCGCCGGGAACGAAGATATAGACTTCACCATTCCAGCTGAAAGCGAGAGTTCCGTCAGCAGCGGCAGAGAGCGAACGGACAGGGTGGCGGTCAAACGACGTCAGCTGGGTGTCGGTGCCATCCAGAGTCCTCCGGTGCACGTTGAGCGTTCCGCTGCCAGCTTCAGTGGTGTAGTAATATGATTTACCGTCAGCAGCCCATACCGGATTGAGACTGTGGCCGTTGAAGTCAGTGAGTTTAGTGAAATTTCCGTTGTCGACAAGCCATATGTCGGCTGTGCCCGACGAGCGTTCATGCTTGCGGAACGCATTCTCGACACTTGGCTGGTAATGGGCCAGTATCTGTCCTTGGCCGTTGACGCTTAGTGAAGCGAGCGGAAACGACATGAACATCTGTGGTCTGGTCTTGCCGTCTGTCTTCACTTTATATATCTGATTCTGAAACCCACCTTGTATGGCTTGCGGCGATGGCATCAGATTTGACGAAAAGAGCAGAGTCTCGCCGTCAAGCCAGGCCAAAGGAGTTTCCCGGCCACCATTGGTGGTGAGACGAGTGGCAGTGCCGCCGGTTGCCGGCATCACATATATATCAAGCGAATAGTTGCGTTCGCTGGCAAAAGCGATCTGCTTGCCGTCAGGACTCCACACCGGTTTAGTGTCATAGTATGGCGACGTAGTAAGTTGTCTGGCTTGTCCGCCAGTAACCGGAACGGTGTATATGTCACCTTTGTAGGTGAAAGCCACGGTCGTTCCATCAGGCGAAATCGCAACATTTCTGAGCCACAGCGGAGTAGCGTCATTGGCTGATGCAGACAAAGCTGCAGCCAGCACGAGTGCAGAAATAACAATTTTTTTCACGTGAAATGTATTTTGGTTTATATTATGAATTCTACGACACAAAATTAGTGATTATTTTACAAAAAACCGCGAAGCATACTTCATACTCCGCGGTTTATACAAAATTTAAGCTTTTTAC
>CAMWTI010000099.1 GCA_947177135.1 uncultured Porphyromonadaceae bacterium
GTCTAAACTGATGAGCTAAATCTTCGTATCCTTTGTTTTCGCTGAATAGTTACCATAAGAAAAAGGATTTGTTAAAATCACGAAAAAAGGTTATCTTTGCAGCATTATGGCAGAAGAATTAGAAATGGAGTTTCAAGCGCCTGAAATATCGTCAGTCAGCTATACAGGAGATGATATAGTAACACTTGACTGGAAGGATCATATCCGCCGACGCCCGGGAATGTATATCGGCAAGCTGGGCGATGGCACGACGTCGGATGACGGTATATATGTTTTGCTCAAGGAGGTTCTTGACAATGCTATTGACGAATATATGATGGGCTTCGGCAAGCAGGTGGAGGTCGATGTGACTGAACACTCGGTGCGCGTGCGTGATTATGGACGCGGAATTCCGCTTGACAAGGTCCTCGACGTCAGCAGCAAGATGAATACCGGTGCCAAATATGACTCGAAGGCCTTTAAAAAATCAGTCGGTCTGAATGGGGTTGGTATTAAAGCTGTCAATGCTCTGAGCAACAGCTTCATAATAGAAAGTTGTCGTGACGGGGAGTGCAAACGTATAATTTACACTCATGGGGATGTTGTCGAAGACTGTGCCGTGGCTGCGACCGATCTTCCGAACGGAACGATGGTTGAATTTGTGCCCGATGCCGACATTTTTCGCGATTTCCGTTATCGGGATGAATTTATTATACCGCTGCTGAAGAATTACACATTTCTGAACGTCGGTCTTGCCATCATTTTCAATGGAAAACGCTTTATCTCTCGGAATGGTCTTGCTGATCTGCTGAAGGAGAATATGACCAAAGAGCAGCTCTATCCGCTGATCCATCTGAAAGGCGAGGATATTGAAGTGGCCATTACCCACAGCAACCAGTATGGCGAGGAGTATTATTCCTTTGTCAACGGTCAGCACACCACGCAGGGCGGAACTCATCTGACTGCATTCAAGGAGTCGGCTTCAAGAACAATCAAAGAGTTTTTTGGCCGAAATTTTGAATATGCCGATATTCGTAATGGCATGGTGGCAGCTGTGTCGATAAAGGTGGAGGAGCCTGTGTTTGAATCGCAGACCAAAACCAAGCTCGGGTCGCGAGACATGGGCCCTGACGGTCCGACTGTAGCAAAATTCATCAGCGATTTCATCAAGAAGGAATTAGACAATTATCTGCATCGGAATAAAGAAGTTGCTGACAGGATGCTCTCCAAGATCCAGGAGAGTGAGCGTGACCGCAAGGCCATGGCCGGTGTGACAAAGCAGGCGCGCGAACGGGCCAAGAAAGTCAATCTCAACAATTCCAAGTTGCGTGACTGCCAGATCCACTTCAACGATGTCAAAGGCGATGATGCATTAAAGGACGCCACGTCGATTTTCATCACTGAGGGCGACTCGGCGGCCGGATCAATCACAAAGATACGCGATGTGCATACCCAGGCGGTGTTTTCGCTTCGAGGGAAACCGCTCAACACTTTCGGCCTGACCCGCAAGGTGGTCTATGAAAACGAAGAATTCAATCTGCTGCAAGCCGCTCTAAACATTGAGGACGGCATAGACTCTCTGCGCTATAACAAAGTGATCATTGCCACTGATGCTGACGTTGACGGAATGCACATACGTCTGCTGCTGCTGACTTTCTTCTTGCAGTTTTTTCCGGATCTGATCAAGAAAGGCCACGTCTATGTGCTTCAGACCCCGCTGTTTCGTGTGCGCAACAAAAAAACCGTCAAGCGTGGAAAAAAATCAGCCGGCAACGAGGAGGTGTATTACTGCTACTCCGACGAAGAACGCCTGAGCGCCATCGAGCGGTTGGGAGAGAATGCCGAGATAACCCGATTCAAAGGTCTTGGTGAAATTTCGCCTGATGAATTCCGCGGCTTTATCGGTCCGGACATCAGACTTGACCGGGTATCGCTCCGCAAGGAAGACGCTGTCGGTTCGCTGCTTGAATTCTATATGGTTAAAAATACTCCTGACCGCCAACTGTTCATCCTGGAGAATCTGGTAATTGAAGATGATTCGCAGATATTATGAAAAAAGCATTTTTTGCAGGTTCGTTTGATCCGTTCACGGTCGGTCACAAGTCAATAGTAGACCGGGCGCTCGGATTATTTGATTCAGTTGTGGTGGCCGTCGGCGACAATTCGGCCAAAGCGCCGTTTCAGACTGTCGACGAGCGCAGAAATGCGATCAGCCGGGTATATGCCGCCGACAAGCGTGTGGAAGTCTGTGTCTACGATGGGCTCACGGTTGATGCCGCGCGCGCCATCGGGTGCACACACTTGTTGCGTGGCGTAAGATCGGTTGCCGATTTTGAATATGAGCGGCAATTAGCCGATGCCAACCGCAACATTTCGGGCCTTGAAACTGTTTTATTATACACGTTGCCTGAATATTCATTTGTGAGTTCATCGCTGGTGCGTGATCTGATAAAATATGGCCGTGCGGCCGATGAATTTTTACCATATTGATTGAATGAAATCATGAAGAAACTTTTGCTATCTGCTGTCGCTGCAGGCACTCTTCTTGCCGCTGTCGCTCAGAATCCGCAATTTGATGCTATGCGCAAACTGCAACTCACCGAAGCGATAATCGAAAATTATTATGTCGACTCGGTGAATCCCGACACTGTGGTGCAGGAGGCGATCATCGCCATGCTCAAGACTCTTGATCCACACTCGACATATACTACCGCAGAGGAGACAAAGGCTCTGACCGAACCGCTGAATGGCAATTTTTCCGGAATCGGAGTGCAATTTCAAATGAGTCAGGACACGGTCTATGTGATTCAACCCACAGCCGGAGGTCCGAGCGAAAAGGTGGGCATCATTCCAGGTGACCGCATTGTTGCCGCCAACGACACGGCGATTGCCGGAGTGAAAATGCCACAGTCGGCCGTCATGAAGCGTCTGCGTGGCCCGAAAGGATCGATCGTGAAGCTGAAAGTCGTACGTCGGTCAGAGGCAGATACTCTGGAATTCAGAGTGAAGCGTGACGATATTCCGCTTTATACAGTTGATGCCTCGTATATGGCCGATCCGACAACAGGCTACATCCGCATTTCATCCTTCGGTGCCGAAACTGCGTCGGAATTCGTCAAAGCTTATAATCAGCTGGTCGGAAAAGGAATGAAGAATCTGATCATCGATTTGCAGGACAATGGCGGCGGATACCTTAACGCGGCTGTCGACGTGTCGCAAATGTTTCTTAACCCCGGAAGCACGATTGTGTTCACCCAGGGACTGCATCAGAGTCCGCAGTTTTTCTTTGCCGAACAGACCAGGCCGATCGTTGACAACCGGGTGATCGTGTTGACAAACGAATACTCAGCCTCTGCTGCCGAGATTCTCTCTGGCGCATTGCAGGACAACGACCGCGGTCTGATTGTCGGGAGACGGACGTTTGGCAAAGGACTTGTGCAGCGGCCGTTCCCGTTTCCCGACGGTTCGATGGTGAGACTGACGACGGCACACTACTACACTCCCTCAGGCCGTTCGATACAGAAACCATACACCAAAGGAGAGACCGACACATATGGCGAAGACCTGATAGAACGCTATAAACATGGCGAATTCTCGAGCGCCGACTCAATCAAACTTGACAAGTCCAAGAAGTTCAGCACGATCAATAACAATCGCGCGGTCTATGGCGGAGGAGGCATCATGCCCGACCTTTTCGTGCCGATCGACACCACCGGTGTCAACAAATACTATCGTGAACTGAGAGCGAAAAACGTAATAAATCAGTTTGTGCTGGATTACGTTGAGCAGCATCGTTCCACACTGAAAAAAGAGTATAAGAACGAAGATGCGTTCATCGATCGTTTCGCTGTGACAGACCGGATGATTGACGAATTCGTGGCTCTTGGACAAAAACTCGGAGTGGAAGCCGATGCCGGACAGCTTGCCGAATGTCGCCCGTTTCTTGACTTGGTTATAAAGGGACTGGTCGGGCGTGACCTTTTCACTGCCTCCACGTATTCCCGGGTGGTCAACCCGATCAATCCCGTGTATCGTGAAGCTCTGAAACTGATTAATGATACGGAACGCTACGAAGCCTTGTTGAAAGGAGATAGAAAATGAAAAGACTGATATTTATCCCGACAATTTTGTCGGCCCTTCTGCTTCCTGCGATGGCGCTGGGCGAGCGGCGCACGTCGGAAAAAGGCTCCCCGGCCATTGAATTCGCTCAGACCAGCCATGATTTCGGCACGGTCAAGGCGGCCGATGGTTTCCTGACACATGAATTTCTATTCAAGAACGCCGGAACTGCGCCGCTTACCATCATCACTGTTTCCGCTCCATGCGGATGCACTCAGCCAGACTTCGATCCAAAGCCACTGGCGCCAGGCGACTCCTCAGAGATCACTCTGCGCTTCGACCCGTCTAACTTCTCCGGCGAATTCACAAAAACAGCTCTTGTGAGAACTAACGTTAAAGGTCGTGCCGGCCGTGTGACGTTGACCATCACCGGAGTGGTAATACCCCAGAAGTAACCATGATTGACAGATTATTCATCGTCTCGGCTGCATTGCTTGTCGGATCGTTTGTGCAGACGGCAGCACAGCCAAAGGCCACATGGTTGGCCAAAGAACATGACTTTGGAGCTTTTGCCGAAGATCTTGGCTCAGTGGAAGCTAAATTCTACCTTGTCAACACCGGAGACCAGCCGCTGTCAATCATCAAGGCAAGAGCCAACTGCGGATGCACTGTGCCTAAATTTACCGAGGGCGAGATCGCGCCTGGCGACACTGCTGTTCTCACTGTGAATTATCTCGCCTCAGGGCGTCCCGGAAAGTTCAGCAAGAAAATATATGTCAATACATCGGCCGATCCGCGTCTACAGCAGACTCTGACCGTAAGCGGCACTGTGGTAGGAGCGTCGCAGACTGTACGCTCGCGTTTCCCGGTTGATGCCGGACAACTCCAATTGCGTGACCGCACTGTCGCCTTTGGCGAAGTGCTCTCCGGCAAGCTCAAAACAGTGTCGCTGCCGGCCTATAATCTAACGACTGAAGATCTATATCCGGTCATTGTCGGTATGCCCGATTATCTTAAGGTATCTATTTCTCCCGAAATAGTGCCACCTGGAGAGCAAGTGAATTTCTCGTTCACTCTTGATTCGTCAAAATTGCCGGAATGGGGTATAAATATGGCGGATTTCAGTCTGATACCTACAGCTGGAGCTGACTCAGTGCCATTGTCGGCATTTGTGATAATGACTGAAAATTTCAACTCGCTGACCCCAGGACAACGCATGAACGCGCCACATATCGACATCGAGCCGGCGCGTATTGACCTTGGCATGATTCCAGCCGGAGGAGAACCGCAAACGGTGAAGTTCACTATTTCAAACTCGGGCAATAATCCGTTGCTCATACGCCGCATCCAGGCGATTGATTCGGCGGTGACCGACGTGAAAATCTCGTCAAAGAAGATCAAAAAAGGAAAGACGGCCACGCTGACACTCACTGTTGACCCATCCGAATCACAGAGCGAGATCATCAACACCAGAGTCAGCATAACGGCCAACGATCCTGACAATTCCGTTTCTATTGTAAGAGTCACCGCCGAACTTATATCTGAAAAGTAATATCTCCATGAACCATCCTGAAAATAATGACGATTACAAAGGGCTGACCGTGAATTCCGGTGTGGCACAGCCTCCGGTCGTGAATCCATACGTCAGGCGTCTGCGCCGCAAGCCGATGCCAACCGTTTCGGAGTTTGTCGAGGGAATTCTCAAAGGCGATGTGACCATGCTGTCGCGCGCTGTCACCCTGGTTGAAAGCATCAATCCAGAGCACTATGCCATGGCTCAGGAAGTTATTGAAAAATGTCTGCCATACTCCGGCAATTCGCGGCGTGTAGGCATCACCGGCGTGCCTGGCGCGGGAAAGAGCACCAGCATCGACGTGTTCGGTCTCCATCTCCTCAAACGTGGAGGCAAACTTGCCGTGCTGGCCATCGACCCGTCAAGCGAACGGACCAAGGGAAGCATTCTCGGTGACAAGACGCGCATGGAGAAACTTTCCACCCATCCCGGCGCATTCATCCGTCCGAGTCCTTCTGCCGGGTCGCTTGGCGGAGTGGCGCGAAAGACCCGTGAGACTGTGGTGCTGTGTGAGGCGGCCGGCTACGACAATATCTTCATTGAAACGGTCGGAGTGGGACAGAGCGAGACTGCCGTGCATTCGATGGTCGATTTCTTCCTGTTGATACAGATTGCCGGCGCCGGAGACGAATTGCAGGGAATCAAGCGCGGTATCATGGAGATGGCCGACGGAATCGTCATCAACAAAGCCGACGGTGACAACATACATGCCGCCAGGCTGGCACAGGCCCAGTATCGGAGCGCCCTCCATCTGTTCCCGCCGACAGCTTCCGGATGGAAGCCTGAGGTGCTGACATATTCCGGATATTTCGAACTCGGAATCACAGAAGTCTGGGATATGATTGACCGCTATTTTGACTTCGTGAAAGCCAATGGATATTTTGAGGAACGACGTCTGTTGCAGGCCCGTTACTGGATGCAGGAAACCATCGGTGAACAATTGCGCAGCCACTTCTACTGCAATCCCGAAGTGGTGTCGATGCTCGCCGATCGTGAAGCCGCTGTGCTGGCCAATCGCCAGTCTTCATTCACTGCGGCCCGTGACGTTCTGAATCTATACTTTTCCCGGTTTCACTGAACAGAGCATCCTGACAGCGATAAAAAACAATCGGGTGAGATACTCCGCTTGAGGTATCTCACCCGATTGTTTTTGCCTGAGGGCCGTGGTCGGATGTCACTTATAACGTGCCCAACGGATCAAGTCGCGGATATTGGGCTTTTTGCCATACATGAATATGCCGACGCGATAGACCTTGGCCGAAAACCAAACCATGAAGATTATGCTTGCAGCGAGAATCAGAAGAGACACCGCCACTTCCCATGTCGGTATGTCGAACGGAATGCGTGCCATCATCACCATCGGTGATGTAAACGGAATCATCGACATCACCACGGCAAACGTGCCGTTCGGCTCGGCGATGACAGCCATGGAGGCTACGAGGGCTATGATGATTGGAGCCACGCCGAGCATCTGGAGCTGCGAAGCATCCTGTATATTGTCGACAGCCGCGCCGATGCAGGCGAAGATCGAGGCATAGATCATATAGCCTCCGACAAGAAACAGCAGCAGATAGCCGAATAGCCGCACCACATAGAGCGGAGAGGTGAACAGGCTCAGGGCAATGGCCATAACTTTG
>CAMWTI010000100.1 GCA_947177135.1 uncultured Porphyromonadaceae bacterium
GACTACGACTGCATACAGGTGCACGGCGGATCAGGCTTCATGAAAGACTATGCCTGCGAACGCCTCTACCGCGACGCCCGCATCACCTCCATATACGAAGGCACAACCCAGCTCCAGGTAGTAGCTGCAATCCGCCACGTCACAACCGGCACATACCTCCAGCTCATCGAAAGCTATCAGGCCATGCTCGCCGAAACAGAAGTGAAACCCGAACTGCTCCCGGTCATTGAAAACCTCAAAGAAATGACCGCACGCTACACCGCTGCCGTCACTGCCGTAACCGAAGTCAAGGACGCCGCCTTCGGAGACTTCATGGCCCGCCGACTGGTTGAAATGGCCGGCAACGTAATCATGAGCTACCTGCTCGTGCTTGACGCACAGCGCAACGACTCATTCTCACGCTCCGCCATCGTCTACAACAAGATTGCGCAGGCCGTCGTCGCCTCCCATTCCGACTTCATCGCAAACTTCAAACTCGAACAGATCGAAGACTACAAAGCCTGCTGATCATCTACCACCATAGACATTGAAAATACGAGTCCGGCAGGCACGCCAACAGGCGACCTTGCCGGACTTTTGCTTTATTCTACCATCACAAAAAAACACCTCAACCGACATGAAAAATTCAAGCATCTCACAAATCATTATCGCAGTTACAGGACTCATCCTGGTCATCGTCGCCATCTGCATCGCCATCCCTTATTACAACGTCTGGCGACAGGAAATGGCCGGACGCGCCGAATTCGCCAAAGCTGAACAAAACCGCAAAATACGCATCGAAGAAGCCAAAGCAAACCTCGAAGCCGAAAAACTCAATGCCCAGGCCGAAATCGAACGCGCAAAAGGAGCAGCCGAAGCCATACGCATCGAAAACGGATCACTGACTCCCACCTATATCCAATACCTCTGGGTGCGCCAGCAAGGAAATCTCAACGACAAAACCGTCATCTACATCCCCACCGAAACCAACCTGCCCATCCTCGAAGCATCTCGCGCCGGCACAATTCAATAAAAGCCGGCAAAAAACAATTCAGCCCTGAAAGTCACAATCGCTTTCAGGGCTGAACTATTTTTACAGCGGACTTACAGAGAAGCCACCGGATCTTTACTTTGCATATCTTTCAATCGACTTCTGATAGATCTCCGCCTTCTCAGTATCCACATCCATCAGACGCTCAAGGAAAATCACGGCCTCGGCCTTATTGCCTTTCTCAATATGATAGGTCACAATATTACCATATGCCTCCCGATAAATGTTCAGACGCTTCACCTTGTTCTCCGGATCCATGTCCAGCAAGTCGATAGCACGCTGATACCACTCGTTTGACTCCTCGGTCTGAGTGCCGGCGATAGTCACCAGAATACGCGCCTTACGATGAGGAATGCGATAATCGTTATCAACCAGCTCAAGCACCTTGTCAATCGTGGCAAGAGCCTTCTGGCCTAACTCGTTGCGCTTCTCAACCTCAGTCGAATCATTATAAGCTGTGATAGCGGTCATATAACGACCTGAAAGCACAAAAATATCATTGGTCGAACCCTCGCCGGAAGCTACGAAACGCTCATAAGCCTCAGCTGCCGCAGGATAATTCTTCGCGTTATAATAGGCCGACGAAAGAGTCTTCAGCAGCTCAACCTTTTCGGGATTGACCTCGACCGCTTTCTCATATTGGACAATCGCGAGCGAATCCTCGTTCAACTCTGAGAGCACGTCACCATAAGTAGTGTAGTCGTTAGAAGTGAAACGATTGTTCGCCGGAGGAGTCATGGAGAAGAACTTCCGGGCCAGCTCCACTGCCAAAGGATATTCCTTCTTGCCGGCAGCATTCAGGAAAACCATTCGGCTCATCGGGAACGAATTGGGATCCTTGGCGAGAACAGCCTGCGCCAGAGCATTGCTCTCGTCATATTTCTGACCGAAATAAAGCAGCTGCACATAACGCTCCTCATCCTGCTGGAAATGATTGGGATTCTTGATATAAGTGCCATACTGCTCGGCGGCGCGTGTAAACTGGTCATTGTCGAAATATTTTTCAGCAAGTTCACGCTGAGCCAAAGCCGAATTCGGAGCCAGATTGTTAAGTTCGATCAGCTTCTCGATGGCAAACTTGGGGTTGGCGTGTATATATGCGTTGGCATACTTCACATAAGCCTCAGGATTGCCGGGATTATAATAGATGGCATTGTCATATGCGCCGGCGGCAGCACCGACATTGTCCTCGGCAAGAAGCTTGTCACCGCGCATAATATAGATGTCGGTGTTCTTCTTGTCCTTCTTGAAAGCTGTCTCCATATACTTGTCGTAATCCTTGGCATAAGCCACCGGATCGGCATTATAGTACGAACGGGCTATAGCCACGTTGACTGTCGCAGTGTTCTGGGCTTTGGTGGCAGCCTTAAACTGCTCCCTGGCTGTTTTCAGATCGCCGCCCTTCAAAGCAATAGCGCCAAGACCGACATAATTCAGGCCATTCTTCACATTGGCCTCGATGCCTTTATCAAAATATGCTTTTGCGGAAGCGACATCACCGTTTCTCAAAGCGATCGAGCCAAGATAATAATAGGCTGCCGACTGGTCAGTGCCAGCATCATTGAGCGTGCGCTCAAGAATTTCACGGGCGTTGTCGAACTGGTCGGCCTTGTAGTACTCAATGCCGTCGAGGTAACCCTGGCTCTGTGCTGAAGCTGACAGAACAGCGGCTGAGCAGAGGGCCACCATCAGAAAGTGTTTGATTTTCATTGTTTATGCTTTGGATAAGTTTTGGTTTATTGTATATTTAACGTCAATATTGTCTGTTTATTGTCCGGCAATGCTCACGCTCACCATCCGTGGCTGAAAAAGGCCCGGCAACACACCTGTGAGCTGAATCACCTTCTGTCCCTGCATTCCTGTAACAAACGCATAAAAAGCATTGTTAAGCGTGCCGCCTACCGTTGTCGTGGTCATATAGACCGACCGATAAAGAGGATAGCGGCCATCATATATATATGCCTGATAAGGTTTGAAAGCCTCGATGGATTCATCGCCCGACACTGCCAGCACCTTGATCTCCGGATTGAACGCAAGATTGGTCGTATCCGATGCCGTAGAACGGCGGCGCATCTCCTCCTTCGACAGAGTCGTGCCGTCCATATTCGCGCTGATCCAGCTGACACCTACTATTCCGAGAGCATCCTTACGTGACGTGACAGCATCAAACACATCACGCGCCGACTGCTCCGCATAGACATTGGACGCAAAAGGCTTTCCGCCACAGATACTGTCCTTGACAAACTGCATCACACTCGAACCGTTCTGATCAAAAACCACACGCACGGTGTCAAGCTTCGAAGGCCACATATCGTTCCACAGAGGCTCCTCGCCCGACAGAACCGCACGTAATTCCTTGAGCGAAATCTGATCCTGTGGATTGTCCTTGTTGACAATCAGCGCAATGGCATCGACAGCTATGCGCTTCTCCCTGACATTGAGCTTACGATTTTTCAGATACGCCTTCTCCTTGGCGTTGAGAGTACGCGACGTCACAATGGTGCGTATCGAATTATTTTGGTCCAACAGTGAATCGATCGCGGCGCGCTGACTCACATAATAAGGTATCACCCACGCTTGACGGCGATTTGTGTTATATGAATACTCAAACACATCGATCTCTTGATCCATTATGTTCTCAAACGAGGCATCACATGCAAAACGCATCTCCTCTATACGTGGCTCGATCGGCTTCGACGTCTGCTTTCCGCAACCACATAGCGCGGCAAGTACAAAACACGACGCCAGTGCTATAATCGGATTCTTAATAATACTCATTAATCACTTTGATCTTGAGCGGTAAAACAATGGTCAGAAACGGGAATCAATTCCCTTGAACTGACGATAACCCCGCCAGATGCCATAGATTATAAGCATCACGCCCATGACCCACCCTGTCCATGGCCACGGAAAACCAAAGAAATTCATACACATCAGCACTCCCATGGCAAAATACACCAGAATCATGAAGATGCCGAAAATATTACGCATAATCTGTGGTGTGCCCGGATGGCGACGCGAAACTTCCTCATCCGGATCCGGCTGAAAGCCGCGAGAATCATTATTGCTCATATTCTTGTTTTTTTTGCTTTTGCTTTAATAACGCACGAAGCGACGTCAAAGTTAACAAATTTGGCTGTGAATTGCAAATTATTTGAATGACAGATTACTCCACGACAGGCGTGTATGGATCTGCCACGCCCAGTTTGCCACTGACAATCAACTTATTGACTGCAGCAGTATCTGCCAACGCCTCATCAAGCGTCATCGGAAGAACCACAACCTCTGTCACATAAGCACCATCAAGCAGATTGCTTTTGATCTGATCGGCCGACGGTGCGGATGACAACGCACGATACTCGCGCCATGTCCATGTGGTAAAACGACTATACGACGAAATCCCCCGGCGATCAAGCAGATAGCCACCGGCAAGCGGCAGGGGAACGCTCTGATCAGTGATGTCTGTCGGTGCTGGAAAACTGATCAGACTGCCATTAGCATCGAACTGCACCGGCACAAAACCCGTGCAATCGACCGAAGTTTTATAAATCATGGCTTTAGGCATCGCCGCCACAGCAGCAGAGGCGCCCGTGTGGGCTTGAACACTCATAGGCGCGTCCACTCTCTCACCCGCCACCACCTTTTCCTTCGATGAGCAGGAAAACATAAATGCTGTAGCCACTGTCATGGCACAAAACGCTGTGAATTGAGCTCTCATAACAACTTCTTATAAATTATTAATATTCAGCAAATCGGCCATTATCAGTCATACGCATGGCCATACACTCCATCTCGACAAGCCATCCTGGCCTGCACACCGGAGCGTGCACGATCACCCGTGGCACATCCGACGGAAACAGACGGTCAAGCTCTGCGCCAACAGTCAGATAATCACCAGGATCACGCAGATATACGATCATATGCATCAAATCCGCAGCCGAACAGCCGGCTTCGGCTAACAACGCCTCCACATTCTCCACCATACGCCGTGTCTGACCTGTCACGTCCCCATGATGCACAATCTCGCCGCGATTATCGATCGAAGCAGTGCCGCTCACCAGAACTAAGCGCCGGTCGGCGAAATCGACAGCAGTGGCCCGCTCGAACGCCACTCCATACTCTATCGTCGGATTAAGATGCGTCAAGGCCTTCAGATACGTCACCTGACCGGAAGTAATCCCACGGATGGCATACGCGTCAAAACACACCGGACAACCCGGATCAACGCCCCGTCCGGCAATTCCGGTCGACGCGATGAAGTGAGAGTCGGGAGTCAAACCATAACGGCCAAAGACATCATTGCGCCCCGACACCATGCCGGCATAATTATTGTCTATGTCATTGACAAAAAACCAGGTGCGCACGCACTCGCCGACAAGGTCGTGGCCAGCAGCATAATGATCCAGGATTTCAACCGTGGCTTCATGAGAATCCGCACGGCGCACTGCGCCTGCCGTATAATAAATATGGCGCGAAGGCTCTTTGCGACCTGACTCCATCATCACAAGCAAATTCATTTTGCTCGGACAAAGCGGCGCCTGCTCGACAATCGAAACCGGACAACCGAGACTCTCGGCAAGATCACCGACAAGAACAGCCTGATTGGCGGCATCACTCAAAAAGAATCTGGCGAAAACAGGACGAAAACCCGGATACAGACCACACAATTCAGAATATCCCGACGCAAGTTCACCAACCTGAGCGGACGCGGTGACAGCCGTTGAAGGCGAAATGACGGCGTGCAGCACACCCACCGACCCTTCTGATCCTTCAAAAAACGAACAGACCGAAGCGCCTGATCTCTTGCGGGACAAAGCATCACTCCTCATAACGTCACCTCTCCGGCCAGCGATCTGTTCATTGCGGATTTGACCTCATCTCCGCTCAATCCGAGACCAAACAAATACATCAGCTTCGTAATAGCCGCTTCCGATGTTATGTCATGACCTGACACCACTCCTATTGAAGCAAGGCGGTCAGAGCTGACATAGCGCTTCTCATGCACCCCGCCGTTGACACACTGTGTCACATTAACAATCACCAGACCCTGGTCGATGGCTTGCTTCAGCAAATCGACAAACCACTTCGATGTCGGAGTGTTGCCCGCACCAAACGTCTTCAGCACGACTCCCTTGATGCCCGGAGTGGCCAACTGGTGTCGAAGAGTCGACTCGGTCATGCCAGGATAAAGATCAATGAACATCACATTCGCATCCATATTTCCGCGCATCTCCAACGGACGCGACCCGACGTTGTGGAGCATGGATTCATCATTGAAATTTATGCCAAGACCTATCTTGGCCAACGGCGGATAATTATTACTCTTGAACGCATTGAAATTATCCGCGCTCATCTTAGTGGCCCGATTGCCTCGCCAAAGATAATTCTCAAACAATATGGCCACTTCCTGAACCGTCGGCAATCCGTCTTGATTCACGGCGGCTGCAATCTGAAGCGCCGTGATCAGATTCTCCTCACCGTCAGTCCTCACCTCACCGATCGGCAACTGCGAACCGGTGATGATCACCGGTTTACGCAGATTAGCCAGTATGAATGAAAGAGCCGAGGCCGTATATGCCATGGTGTCGGTTCCGTGAAGCACCACAAACCCATCATAACAATCGTAATTGTCACGTATATGCGACGCTATCTCGATCCAACGCTCCGGGCTCATGTCACTGGAATCGATGGGCGGATTGACCTGAATGTGCTCGATCGTGTAATTCAGCATTTTCACTTTAGGCACATTATCTATCAGATGATCGAAATCAAATGGCTCAAGGGCACCCGTCGACTGATTTTCAATCATGCCGATAGTCCCGCCTGTGTATATGATCAGAATTCTTGGCTTCACGCGTTTCAGATGGTGATATAT
>CAMWTI010000101.1 GCA_947177135.1 uncultured Porphyromonadaceae bacterium
ATTTTTGCGTGTAATCCGGTCGATAGTCTGTAGCGGGACTCGCTTTACCGGAATGCGATGCAGTTTCAGCAAGTCGATCAATTCCGCGATAAGATCACCACGAAGTTCCTTTTTGATCAGGACTTTGTCAATTTCGCGCCCTGCCTGTATGGCTTCCATTACGGCGCGGATACCAAATATATAGTCGGATTTTTGCATAAATTTCGTTTATTTGTTCAGTAAAGTATCGGCGGCAGCCAATGCCGTAGCATCAGTGGGTGTGCCACTTAGCATCAAGGCAAGTTCTGACCGGCGTTCGGATGCCGACAGAGACCTGATCCGTGTGTGGGTGGCTGTTTCGTCATCTTCTTTATATACTTTAAAATGTACATGACCTTTGGCCGCTACCTGTGGCAAGTGTGTTATGGTCACGACCTGACGGTCATTGGCAATATCGCGCATCATCATCGCCATGCGGTTGGCGACGTCTCCGCTGACTCCTGTGTCTACTTCGTCGAAGATGATTGTCGGCAGCAACAAGCGGCCGGCCATGATTGATTTTATCGATAGCATAAGGCGGCTCACTTCGCCACCGGACGCTGTGCCATCAACCGTCACAGGCGTCTGATTTTTATTGAAAGCAAAGCGGAATTCAACTTTGTCAGCACCTGTTGACGACAGATTTTCCGGCATGACGTCCGTCACGACCGACAGATTGGCCATGCCAAGCGGTGAGGCCGCCGCATGCAGAGCCACAGAAAATTCCGCCGCCGCATGTTTTCGTGACGCGGTGATTTCAGCTGCTGCCTTTTCAGCCGCGTCGCGTGTCGTCTTGACTTCCGTTTCCAGATCAGCAAGTGTCACCGACGAGTCTTCGAGCATTGACAGTTTTTGTTCCAGTTCCGCCCGCAACTCTATCAACTTTGCCACACTGTCGACTTTGAAACGGTTTTGGAGGGCATACAATTGATCAAGTCGGGATTCGATACTGTCAAGTTCCGCTGGATCGGCCTGAAGATTAGCATCATAATCAGCCAAAGTCTCGGCAACATCCTGAATCTCCACTCTGGCCGATTCGAGACGATGGGCCAAAGATGCAGCATCGTCAAGCACGTCGGACAAACTTTCGCATGAGTCGGCAACGTCAGACAACGCTGAGAGTATATTGCCTTCACGTTCCTGCAACAATGTCAAAGCATCCGTCAGTGCTTCCTTTATTTCGGTCATGTTAGCCAGCAGATCGCGTTCGCGTTCCAGCTCCTCTTGCTCTCCGTCAACCAATGCGGCATCGGTCAGCTGACCAAAACGGAAGCGCGTGAACTCCTCGTCGTTACGACTCTGTTCGATCTGTCGTCGAGTCTCGGCAAGACGCTGTTCGGCAGCGCGATATGCGCTATATAGGCCTGCATATTTTTCAAGCAAAGCGCCGTTGCCGGCCATGGCGTCAATGATTCGGCGTTGAAATTCAGGCGATGCCAGCTGCCGGTTCTGATTTTGAGAATGGATGTCGACCAATCTGCGGCCAACGGCCTCCAGTACGGCCAATGTCACCGGAGAGTCATTCACAAAAGCTCTTGAACGGCCAGACGTGAGTATTTCGCGTCTGAGGATACACTCTGAATCATCCCACTCCACATCTGCTTCAACACAGTATTCCCGTAATGATTTCAGACCGGCCACACAAAACGCGGCCTCCACCACTGATTTAGCTCCGGAATGCTTCACGGCGCGAAGATCGGCTTTCGCGCCAAGCAGTAGATTCAACGCGCCGAGCATGATCGATTTTCCAGCACCTGTCTCGCCGGTGATGATGTTAAGTCCATCGGCGAAGTCAATGTCAATGTTGTCAATCAGGGCATAGTTGGATATGTGAAGACGTTTGAGCATGACGTGTTATTTTGTTTGTCCTTTTTTGATTTTGTCCAGCCGGGTGGTTTCTGTCGGAAACAGCGGATAAAGTATTTCATAGACTTTTTCGCGTTCAGTCTGCGGTGCCTTGGAATAAACATTGACCAATTCGTCAAGTTTTGCGTCTTTTGTCATCGACAGGCCGACTGACATTGACGATACGTCATAAACTTTTTTTAATATTTCCAATGCCGAGGTGATGTTGGCGCGTCCTTTGTCAGGACTTTGGGCCATCTCGTCAAGACCCGCGCGGTGATACTGATATGTGAGATCACGAAGTTCCCGTGTGGCCGGGTCGGTATAAGCGCTGAGCACGGCCGAACGGTTTTTGTTGTCCTCAAACGCTTTCCAGCCGATCTCACCCGACGATTGCGCCTGCTGCACAATAGTGGCGAGACGTTGCCAGAATACTTCACCGCCACGAAGGCTGAACGAATCAAAATCCATTGCAAGAATCAGATAGGCATAAAAGTTTAGCAAAGCGGTGAGCTGGCTTTCCATAGTGTTTTCCGAGAATTGCAGCGGCTCTCCCTCAGAGTATGAAAAGTCTATTTTATTGTCTTTGAAATTGAGAAGGGTGGTGGTATAGGCAGTATTATATACAGGCCGGATTGACTGCACCTGAATGGATCCTTTGGCCACTCCGTCAGTGTAATCAGTTATTGTGAAAACAAGCTGACACTCGATTTTTTCGCTTGAAGCGATCTGTGCTTCCGAAAACTTCGTGTTGTTCATATATTCGCTGACAGCCTCCTGCAATGTCTGGAAAACTGATGTTCCAACATTTTGCAATTGTTGAGTATTGAATTCCACACGACAATTCAACTCCTGGGCAGATGCACAGAAACCAGCTGTCATTAAGGCCGCCACTGCTATGAACAATCTTGTTTTCATCAAAAACGCCTTGATGGTTATTTAGGGAATAATAGATGAGTAATGTGATCCAGTATATCGGCCGCGACTTCGGATTTGTGTTTAAGATCAAACACAGTCTTGTCGCCATTGCGGTCAATTATTGTGACTTTGTTGGTGTCTGTGCCAAATCCGGCACCTAAGTCGCGAAGAGAGTTAAGCACGATCATGTCAAGATTCTTCCGCTGCAATTTATCGGCTGCGTTATCCATCTCGTTGTCTGTTTCCAGAGCGAATCCGACGGTGAACTGCCCGGTGCGTTTTTTTGCACCGAGAGTGGCGGCAATATCGGGATTATTGATTAACTGCAGGGTAGGTGGCTCATGCCCTTCACGCTTAATTTTCTGTCCGGCCATTTCAGTCGGCCGATAATCGGCTACAGCTGCAGCAAATATGATCACATCAGCTTCGCCGGATGCGCGCTCGGTGGCCTCAAGCATTTCGACTGCGGATTCAATCTTCACAACGTTTATTGTCGGATTTTTGACCGACACAGACACCGGGCCGCTCACAATGGTGACATTGGCGCCTCGACGAGCGGCTTCCTCAGCAAGTGCATATCCCATCTTTCCCGATGAGTAATTGCCGATGAATCTGACGGGATCCAGCTTTTCATAAGTTGGACCGGCTGTGATCACCATGTTGAGTCCAGACAAGTGCTGTGATGAAGAGAAAAATTCTTCAAGCCGGGCCACAATGCGGTCCGGTTCCTCCATCCGCCCTTTTCCGATAAGATGTGATGCCAGTTCGCCGCATGCCGGTTCGATTATCTGGTTGCCATAGGAGCGCAACAACGCTATGTTGCGCTCCGTGGACGGATGAGCCATCATGTCAAGATCCATGGCCGGAGCAACAAATACAGGCGCTTTAGCCGAAAGATATGTAGTCACAAGCATATTGTCGGCTACGCCATTAGCCATTTTGCCGATAGTGCTTGCTGTGGCCGGGGCTATCACCATTGCATCCGCCCATAGTCCAAGATCCACGTGTGAATGCCATTCACCGGTGTTTGCGGTGAAAAATTCACTGATCACGGGCTTGCCTGTAAGGGTTGACAAAGTCAGCGGGGTAATGAATTCTTTAGCTGACGGTGTCATGATCGGTTGCACCTCAGCTCCTGCCTTCACAAGCAACCGTGCGAGCATTGCCGACTTATAGGCGGCAATGCCTCCGGTTATGCCGAGAATAATATGTTTTCCTTTTAAAACGCTCATTGCTGACGCATGCGGGTGTAAATCCGTGTTATTACCTGCTTGGTATTGGCTGCGAAATCGCCGTTCATCATCCAGCCATAATATCCGGGCTCTTTGCGAAATACTTCTTCCACAGATCGGCCTTTGTGTTTGCCAAAGTTGAATATTTCATGCCCCTGTTCATCAAACACGATTCTGCCAGCCAGATCTGCCGAGCGTTTCTGGGTCGAAAACTGCGACAGGAATTCTATTGAATTTTGAAGCGACGGATATCGGTCAAGCTGAGCTTTCAGCACTTCATAAGTGGCACGGGTGTCGGCCGTGGCTGAATGGGCGCCGTCCAGATCTTTTCCGCAATAAAACAGATAGGCGGCCGACAGCGTGCGTTGTTCCATCTTGTGGAATATTGTCTGAACATCCACGAAACGGCATCTGGTTACGTCGAAATCTACTCCTGCACGAATAAACTCCTCCATGAGCAATGGCAAATCAAAGCGATTGGAGTTGAATCCGCCGATGTCGCAACCAGTAAACGCTCTGGCAACATCTTTCGCGATCTCTCTGAATTTAGGCTTGTCGGCAACATCGGCATCCGTGATATGATGTATGGCCGACGCTTCCTCCGGAATGTGTATTCCAGGATTCACGCGATATGAGCGCTCCTCCTCAGTACCATTAGGTTTTACCTTTATATAAGAAAGCTCCACAATGCGGTCAGTCTGGAAATTGACGCCTGTGGTTTCGAGGTCAAAGAATATGATTGGCTTTGTGAGCTGCAGTTCCATAATCAAAAATCGCTGACGTTCATTGGCATGAGCAACATGAGCAACTCTGATTGCGGAGCATTTTCAGAAGGCATGAATACTCCTGGACGTGACGGATCTGTCAGATTTATCACCACTTCTTCCGTTGATATGGTGGAAAATATTTCCATGACATAAGGAGCACTGAAGCCGATGATCATTTCCGTGCCGGAGAAGTCGCAACTGATACTTTCGACCGCGCTGGTGCAATAGTTGTTGTCGACTGCTTTGATGGTCACTTCAGTCGGTGTGATGCGGAGTTTCGCCTGATTCTGCCCTTGATCGCCAAATACTGCGACACGACGCAGAGCAGAGAGCAGAGTGGCGCGGTCGACTGTCATGGTGTAGGCACTTGACGTGGGAATGACACGATTGTAGTCAGGAAATTTCCCTTTGAGAAGCTGGCAGGAGAATGTGATCGTTTCTGAACGGAAAAGTGCTCTTTTGGAATCAATGGTGACGCTGACCGGAGTCTCGCGCGGGAAAACGTTCTTTATGACAGTGGCCGGCTTCACCGGAATGATGCATGAGCCGACAACTCCAGGAGCAGACAGACATGATTCATATTTAACAAGTTTGCGTGTGTCGGTAGCCACAAACGTGATGCCGTCTTCCTTTACGTCAAGAAAGATGCCCATCATCTGCGGACGAAGTTGATCGGTGCCGACAGCGAACATTGTGTTGTCAATGCCATTAAGCAACTGGTTTGACGGAGCGGTGAAATTGATCGCATCTTCTTCTGGCTCGATTTCTGTCGATGGATATTCGTTGCCGTTGATTCCGATGAAATCGAATTTACCTTTGTCTCCGTTATAGGTCACTTCAATCGCCAGATTGTCATCATTGATGTTGAAGGTAATTCCGATTTCCGGCATTGACTTCAGCAGATCGGTCAAACGGCGGGCGTCAACGCAGAATTTGCCCTCGCCCTCGGCTTCAAGCACCGGTACGCTGGCAGTGAGAGTGTTCTCCAGATCAGAAGCGGTAATGAACAATGTGCTGTCACGAAGTTCGACCAGAAAATTATTAAGTATCGGCATAGGATTCTTGGAATTGATCACCTTGCTGACTGCCGATGCCTGGCTGTAGAGCGCCTTGCTCTGCACGTTAAATTTCATGATTTGGCTGAGGTATATTGAGGGTTGTTTGATTTTTTAATTTACAAAGATAAGTAAAAATTGTTAGCTGGAACGTTTTTTTACATATTTTTATTTTTGCAGCGACTGGATTTCGTCTATGCTAAGAAGGTTATGGATAATCGCATATATTGTAAGTCCTGGCGCTGAATGAATATCGAGCTTGGCCGAGATGTTGCGACGATGTGTAGTGACCGTGTGAACCGACAGGCATAATTTTTCTGCGATCTCTTTGTTCGACAGTCCTTTGGCTACAGCTCTGACCACATCCTTTTCACGCTCTGACAATTCGTTTGCCGGTTGCTCCTCGCGCATCGGCTCAGGCAACGAATCCGTGACCTCAAGCGATTGTTCGAGATTTTGAACTGCCGGCACAAACAAGTCGTCCTCCACTCGGCAATGTGACATGAGATCATGTTCGCATGTGATTATGTCGAAAAGAGTGGAATTTAGGAGATCGATACGGCCCCCCGCTTCAGAGTAGTGACAAATAAATATATCTTTCAGTTCATGCAGTTTATTGGCTATCGGCTTGTGATTTGCTTCAAAACGAGCGATACAGAACCCGACCGGACGCTCTCCCCGCAACAGGGACTCGACATAACCGAACACTATTTCATTCTCGTAATCCATATGGCGCCTCACTTCGCTGACATAGTCATCGTAAAACTGCAGAATCAAGACTGTCAGATCGCGCCCGGCATCAGAATGGCTGATAGCATCAATCAGTTTGCGCCTGATTGTGGGAAGAATAAAGTCAAGGAAATAAACATGCGCACTTTTAAGATAGCCGATCAGTGCCGGTAACGACACTTTGTAGGCTTGGGCCGTTTGTTTGTTGCTGATCATGTTGGCCACTGCCAGAAATGTGTTGCAATCCACGCCTGAATTGCCACACACTTTGCTTATGGACATGTCGCCGAAGCCCAATGGAATGCCAAAGCGGCTCAACGCCATCAGTAGCAGGT
>CAMWTI010000102.1 GCA_947177135.1 uncultured Porphyromonadaceae bacterium
GGGGGTAGTTGTATATGAGAAAAAAGTGTTACCTTTGCAGTGTGTGTTTTTCATAGTATTAGATTAAGATAAAGGTTATCGAAGAGAGGCGTCGGGATGACGACTCTCTTTTTTTATTGTCTGTCAGCGGGTTTGTCTCTGCCGTGTCGGTGATCGCTGTTTTGTTGTGTCGGGAGCGTGTGTCAGAGCCTGGCTCTGTCGGCGGCGGCCGGATGTGCGAAGATAATGAAAAATCAAAAAAATTTGGTTAAGTGGTGGAAATTGCCTAATTTTGCGGAGATATTTCAACCGAAGTGCATTAATCACTCATGGGAAAGTTTACAGAATTTAAGCTGATGCTCAAAAGTTTGCCTCTTGGTAAACATACATTTGAGTATCATCTGGACAAGGCGTTTTTCCAGAATATGGATAATGCCGACGTGCGTAACGCCGACGCGACGGTTGTGCTTGATGTCAACCATCGTGCCGAGTGCTATGAGCTGCATTTTCATCTGTCGGGAGTGTTGACGTTGCTCTGCGACAGGTGTCTTGACGAACTGCCTATCGAAGTGGACACGACGTATGATCTGACGGTGAAGTATGGGCCGGACTATAATGACGATTCGGACACGCTGCTTGTGATTCCTGAATCGGAAAATTATCTGAATGTGGCCTATATGATCTATGACACCGCCGTGCTGGCCATTCCGGCCCGCCATGTTCATCCGTCGGGTCAGTGCAACCGGGCCATGAGCGCGCTTTACAGGAAACACGCCCGCGGCATAGAAGACGCGGACGCCGAGCTGGAAGACGAGCTTGTTGCAGAAATAGACGCCGACGATCTTCCGTCGGACATTCCTGCCGAGGATTAGCTTCAATAGCACCAATATACCCGACAACCCCAAGCAAAAACAAAAAAAGTAAAACAAAAAAATAGCTAAAGACAATGGCACATCCTAAACGAAAACAATCCAAGACCCGCACCGCCAAGCGTCGCACTCACGACAAAGCACAGCTTCCCACCATCGCCGTATGCCCTAACTGCGGTGCCTGGCACGTTTATCACACCGTGTGCGGTGAATGCGGTTTCTACCGTGGCCACGTGGTGATCGAGAAGGCTGAGGCCATCTGATCGGCAGAGATATCTGACGTGACAATTCCAGTCCAGTCTCTGTCTGCCTCCATCCCCAATATCCACCCCCATAGAATTTCCCCCAGAATATAATTAGACATCATGCTGAATGCAAGAATAGCCGGACTTTCGTCCTACGTGCCCGACGGCATTATCGACAATGATATGCTCTCGAAGATGGTCGACACCAACGACGAGTGGATTACCACCCGCGTGGGCATCAAAGTGCGCCACGTGTTAGATAATCCCGAGCTCGGCTCTTCCTATATGGGAGTAAAAGCCGTTGAGCGTCTGCTCGAATCTACCGGCACCAAACCCGAAGAAGTGGATCTGGTGGTGTGCTGCACCACCAACCCAGACTACCGTTTCCCTTCGACCGGATCGATGATTGTGCAGCAATGCGGCCTGAAAAACGCTTATTCCTATGATCTGGAAGCCGCATGCGCCGGATTCCTGGTAGGCCTTCAGGACGGGGCCGCTTATGTTAAATCGGGCCTTCGCAAGAAGGTGATCGTGGTTGCCACCGAGAAAATGACATCGATGGTTGACTATACCGACCGGGCCACTTGTCCGCTGTTTGGCGACGGCGCGGCTGCCATGTTGCTGGAACCGACCGATCGTCCTGTGGGAATCATGGACGGAGTGTTCTATGTTGACGGTTCCGGCAGAGACAGCCTGATCATGAAAGCCGGTGGCTCGGCCAAGCCTGCTACCCACGAAACTGTTGACGCCCGCGAGCATTATGTGTTTCAGGACGGACGTGCGGTTTATAAGCACGCTGTGACCAATATGCTGAACTCGTCTCTTGAGGTTGCCAGCCGCAACGGATTGACCATGGACACAGTGGATTGGTTCATCCCGCATCAGGCCAACCTCCGCATTATTGAGGCTGTGGCCGACAGGGCGGGAATTGACCGCGAGAAGGTGTTGGTCAATATTGACCATACAGGCAACACTTCGGCGGCATCAGTGCCTATCTGTCTCGACGAATACAAGTCGAAACTGAAAAAAGGCGATAAACTGCTGCTCACCGCATTTGGAGCCGGATTCACCTGGGGTGCCATGTATATCATCTGGGATCTTTAAAAGCCGGTCTTCTTCCTCAGACTGAAACGATACTCGACGCGGGTGCGCTCAATCGCATGATGTGGGCGCATCCGCGCTGCGTAGTTTTTTCGGCGCATTCAAAACCGAAACGGAAGCCAGAGTGTTGTCTTTTCATAACCTAATATTCAAGTTTGCACCATGACCAATACTGAAAATCAAGCAGATCATAAGGCCGGCTTTGTCAACATCGTCGGCAATCCCAACGTCGGCAAATCAACACTCATGAATGACCTTGTCGGCGAGCGCATGAGCATCATCACCAACAAGGCCCAGACCACACGCCACCGCATCACGGGCATTGTCAACACCGACGAGTATCAGATTGTGTTTTCCGATACTCCCGGCGTGCTTAAGCCGCGTTATAAACTGCAGGAATCGATGTTGCAGTTTTCGGAAGGAGCTTTGACCGACGCCGATGTGCTGCTGTATGTGACTGATGTGGTGGAGGATCCTGAAAAGAACTCCGATTTTCTGGCAAAGGTGTCGAAGGAAAAAGTGCCTGTGCTTTTGGCCATCAATAAGATAGACTTGCTGGGCGCTGAAGGCGACAAGCTGGAACGTATTGTCGGCGATTGGCAGAAGCGTCTGCCCAATGCCGAGATATTTCCGATTTCTGCCACTGAAAAATTCAATGTCGATAATCTGATGAAGCGCATTGTGGAGCTGTTGCCGCCTTCGCCTCCTTATTTCGGCAAGGACGCGCTCACCGACAAACCGGCCCGCTTCTTTGTGACCGAGATAATCCGCGAGAAGATCCTGCTCAATTATGACAAGGAGGTGCCGTACAGCACGGAAGTGATTGTGGAGAAATTTGACGAAAAGGATGCGTCGATCCATATCATGGCGGTGATATACGTGGAGCGCGATTCGCAGAAAGGCATTCTGATCGGCAAGGGAGGCGCCATGCTTAAAAGGGTGGGGACCCAGTCCCGGAAAGATATCGAGACTTTCTTTGGCAAGAAGGTCTATCTGGAACTGTTTGTCAAGGTCGAGCCAAACTGGCGCAACCGCGACAACAAGCTCAAAGCCTTCGGATATATACAGTAAACATTAAGAAACACAGAGAGTGCCGGCGGCTTTTTCCGTCAGGCGCAAAGAGATAATCAGTAATCAATGGGACAAATCGTAGCGATAGTCGGACGCCCCAACGTGGGCAAATCCACTCTTTTTAACCGCCTTACCCAGAGCCGCAGGGCCATTGTCGACGAGACTGCGGGCACCACACGTGACCGTCAGTACGGCAAGGTGGACTGGAACGGCCGCGAGTTTTCAATAATAGACACCGGCGGCTGGGTGGTGAACTCCGACGATATTTTTGAAGGAGAGATCAACAAGCAGGTACATCTGGCCATCGAGCAGTGTGACGAAATCCTTTTTGTGGTCGACGCCATGAACGGTGTGACGGATCTTGACGATCATGTGGCCAAAATTCTCCGCCGCTCGAAAAAGCCGGTGCTTCTTGTGGCCAATAAGGTGGACTCCAGCGATTGGCTCTATAACGTCCCCGAGTTCTATTCGCTCGGACTCGGAGAGCCTTATCCGGTCAGTGCTGTCAGCGGCTTCGGCACCGGAGATCTGCTTGATGATGTGGTCGCTAAGCTTCCCGAGGCCGACGACGATGAGCTGGCTCGACTGGAGGCGCTGCCAAAATTCGCCATAGTGGGCCGCCCTAATGCCGGAAAATCCTCGCTGGTCAACGCTTTTATCGGTGAGGACCGCCATATCGTGACTGATCTTGCCGGCACCACGCGCGACAGCATCTACACGCGCTATAATAAATTCGGATTTGACTTCTATCTGGTCGACACCGCCGGCATTCGTAAAAAGAACAAAGTCAGCGAAGACATCGAGTATTACTCGGTTATCCGCTCAGTGAGAGCCATTGAGTCGGCCGATGTGTGCATATTGATGATCGACGCCACGCGAGGCATCGAGTCGCAGGACGCCAATATCTTCTCGCTGATCCAGCGCAATAACAAAGGTCTGGTGGTGTGTGTCAACAAGTGGGATCTTGTCGAAGATAAGTCGCAGGACGCCATCTCGCATTTCGAGGATGCCATACGTCGGCGGTTTGCCCCGTTCACCGACTTCCCGATCATATTTGCTTCCGCGCTGACCAAGCAGCGCATCCACCGTGTGCTCGAAACCGCTGTGGGAGTCTATGAGAACCGTTGCCGCCAGGTGCCCACTTCGCGTCTCAACGAAGCCATGCAGGAGGTCATCGCCGCATATCCGCCGCCAGCTAATAAAGGTAAATATATAAAGATCAAGTATGTGACTCAGCTGAAGGAGCAGCGAATTCCGACTTTTGTCTTCTTCTGCAATCTTCCCCAGTGGGTCAAAGAGCCTTATCGCCGATATCTGGAGAATAAGATCCGCGAGATGTGGAATTTCTCCGGAACTCCGATAAATATTTTCATGCGAGAAAAGTAATCGATGTTTTCCTCAAGAAAGCAGCAGCCCCGCAAACCCTACCGCATAGGCCTGGCCCTGAGCGGAGGGGGGGCGCGCGGGTTCGCGCATCTCGGTGCGCTCAAGGCGCTGCGCGATCATGGCATAGTGCCTGACGTTGTTGCTGGAGTAAGTGCCGGATCAGTCGTCGCCGCCTTTCATGGTGCCGGGCTGACTGAGGACAAGGTGCTTTCGATTTTTCAAGGCGCGCGTTTCAAGGATTTTGCCGAGATGATCGTGCCCAGGCGCGGATTTTTCGCGCTTGACCGTTTTATCGCGATGATCGAGCATGAGTGCGGAGTCCGCCGCATCGAGGATCTGAGCGTGCCCACAGTAATCTGCGCCACCGATTTCGATCAGGGCAGGCGAGTGGAGTTTACTTCCGGACGTCTCGGCGAGAGAGTGGCGGCGTCGTGCGCCATTCCGATAGTGTTTGAGCCGGTGGTGATCGGCGGCGTGCGTTATGTGGACGGCGGCGTGCTCCACAACCTTCCGGCTTGGGCGTTGCGTGACCGGTGTGATTATCTGATCGGAGTGTCGTGCTCGCCGATGCCTGACCTCGAATCCCGCTCCGGCGGCATTGTCGATGTGGCCCGCCGCTCGTTCATGCTGATGGCAAAGAGCAATATCTATCCCGATCTGGAACTTTGCGATCTGCCGGTGGAACTGACCGAGGTGGCCGGTCACGCGGTGTTTGATCTGAAGCAGATAGAGGTGCTTGTGGAGCAGGGCTATCTGTGCATGCTGCGTGCGCTCCGCGCGGCCCCCCGGCTGCCTCAGTTATAGGTCTTTTGCCTTGTCTCTCAGCTGTGTAGCTCTGGGTGTGCTCTTTCGGAAAATCTCAAGAATAAACCATGCGTATATTTTCACTTATGATTCTGATGGCGCTGACCTTGCTCCCGGCTGGCGCTCAGGCACCTTCCGGGCGGATGAATGCCGAGGCCGCCGCCTTTGTAGGTAATCTTCCAGCCGGCCTTCAGGCATCGCAGGAGGCTGCTGTCAGAAAAGCGATTGCCGGCGATCATTCGGCTCTTGAAGCGGTGCGTGCGGCGCGCAACGTCGCTTTTGAGGTGCCGGCCGATATTGCCGTCACTGATGTCGCGGATCCGCCGTGCCGCATCTATCGGCCGGCGTCGGTGCCCGCTGACACCCTGTTGCCGCTGCTGATCTATCTGCATGGCGGCGGGTGGTGCTTCGGCAGCATCAATAGTTGCGCGGCGTTTTGTGTGGAATTTGTGCACCGTTCGGGCATGGCGGTCATGGCCGTGGATTATCCGCTTGCGCCTGGCCATCCGTGGCCCTCTGCTCCTGATGTCTGTTCCAAGGCTGTTGATTTTGTGTTCACTCATGCTGCGGAACTTGGTTTTGATGACGGCCGCGTTTCAATCGGCGGCGACAGTGCCGGCGGCAATCTGGCGCTGTCGGTTGCCCTTGGCCGGGCAGGCTCGGAGGGCGGCGGACCGCTTGAATCGCTGATTCTGTTTTATCCGGTGGTCAAGGTGTGGAACGACGGTTCGCAATCGTGGCGCGACTATGGCGAAGGGTTCGGGCTTGACGGCGGTCTGATGGATGCCTTTAACGAAGCCTATCTTGCGGGCCGCGATCCGCATGATCCGCTGATTTCGCCGTTTTGTGCTTCCGGACATCTTCTTTCGCAGCTTCCGCCGGTGCTTATGGTCAGTGCCGACTGCGACATTTTGCGCGATCAGGCAGTTGAGATGTGTGGAAAGCTGTCGGAAGCCGGAGTGGATGTGGCTCACCGGATCTTGCCCGGCACCACCCATCTGTTCATCACAGTTGCCGGTCAGTCAGCGGCTTTTGACGAAGCGGTGGGGCTGGCAGCAAGCTTTATGCGGCGTAAAAAATGAGGTGTGGATAAAAATAATACGTGAAAAATTTGGTGGCGCGAAAAAAACGTCGTAACTTTGCAGTGCTCTTAAGGAACAGCGGGGTGTAGCTCAGCCCGGTTTAGAGTACGCGTCTGGGGGGCGTGTGGTCGCAAGTTCGAATCTTGTCACCCCGACCAAGCAACGCCTTAGAGCATGACTCCGGAAGCCATCGGCTTCCGGAGTTTTTTGTGTGAGGTGGAGTGGGGCGGGTGGTCAGCGCTTGATTTTTGCATTGAAGGATTCTGCCGAAGCATTTGTGAGCCTTCGCTCGAAA
>CAMWTI010000103.1 GCA_947177135.1 uncultured Porphyromonadaceae bacterium
GGGCAATGGCCATATCTTTGTCCATGGCACCGGCCGCCGCATTGCCCGAACTGATTGACGATGCTTCGGCCAGCATTTCGGCCGGAATTATCGTAGGGAGCAGCACTGATGTTATGCCGATGAGAATAACGGTCCAGATCGCTATCTGGGTGATGGCTACAAGACCCACTCCGACTATTTTGCCAATGAGCAGTTGTGTCGGCTTTATGGACGATACCACGATCTCCAGCACCCGGTTGTTTTTCTCTTCGATTATGGAGTTCATGACCAGTGAGCCATACATGAGCAGAAACATATAGAGCAGGAAGTTGAGCACTGTGCCTATGGCTGAACTGATGGCGGCTGACTGGCTCTCTCCATCGTCGCCGCGGTCCGTGCGGATGGTCTGCATCGACACTTCGGTTTTCACTTCCTCCAGAATGCGGTCAAGGTCTTCAATGTCATAAGCCTTCAGCTTTTCTTTTTCCAGAATCGATTCGATCTGGTCCGTGATTGTGAGTTCAACTTTGATCGAAGCCGCATTGGCTGTGAGCAGCTTGAGACCGTTTGGCTTCTTCATGATGTTGCGGTCAATGATCAGCACTCCATAAGTGTCTTCATTGGCAAGCATATCGTCTTGTGGGGCGAAAGCTTCGACGAATTTGACTTCATCGGTGTCGGTGAGCTGCCCGAACACTAATCCCGAGTCGTCGACAACGGCGATTGTTTTTTCATCGCCTGAGGCAAACATCATGATCGCAGCCGGCAACACGCTGAGCGCGAGCATCAGCACCGGTACCAGAATCGTTGTGATTATAAAGCTTTTTTTCTTGACCCGTTCGCTGTATTCGCGGGCTATGATGATCGAGATTTTGTTTGTCATGATTGCGTTTTTTCGTTGACAGCCTGAATGAAAATATCGTTCATTGTTGGAAGTTTCTCGGCTATTCCGCGCAGGAGTGCATGCTCGTTGACCGCGCTGATCGCATCACGCAGTGTCGCTTCCGGCAGCAGTTTGACCGACACGGTGGTGAGTCCGTCGGGTCTGGCGGTGAACTCATGTTCCTGCACCATCGGAATCAGATAGGGCACAAGTGCCGAGGTGTCGCCTTCGATGGTGAAGTCATAGCGTCCCAGCGCAAACTGTCGTTTCACATCGTCGACTGTTCCGCTCAGAATGTTGCGCGACTTGTTGATCAGGGTGAAGCTGTCGCAGATCTCTTCAACCGAACTCATGTTGTGAGTGGAGAAAATGACCGTGGCGCCAAGATCCCGCAGTCTCAGAATTTCGTCTTTGAGCAGTTGTGCATTGACCGGATCGAATCCAGAAAACGGTTCGTCGAAGATCAAAAGCTTTGGCTGATGTAGCACTGTGACGATGAACTGGACTTTCTGGGCCATGCCTTTTGACAGTTCGCTGACCTTTTTGCCCCACCAGTCGGCAATGCCGAAGTGGTCAAACCAGTCTCGCAGGCGCTTTTCCGCCTCACGCCGTCCGAGTCCTTTCAGGCGGGCGAAAAACGAGGCCTGCTCTCCGACCTTCATCTTTTTGTATAGTCCGCGTTCCTCGGGCAGATAGCCTATGTTTTCTATGTCGGCTTCAGTGAGCCTGTGGCCGTCAAACAGAACCTGGCCGCTGTCGGGGGCAGTGATGTGGTTGATAATGCGGATCAGAGTGGTTTTTCCTGCTCCGTTAGGCCCCAGCAGGCCATATATCTTGCCGCGGGGCACTTGCAGCGACACGTCGGTCAGGGCCTGATGGCCGGTGTATGTCTTGCTGACGTTTTCAACAGACAGAATCATCGTCTTGTGAGGATATGGTAGTGGATTGATGGATATTGGTTTGTGGTGTCGTGTGGGAAATTCATCAAATAGTCCGGACAATGCCGGACTATTTGCCCAAAGGTTATTTCACCAGAATTTTCACAGAGCGTCCGGGGGTGCGCACAATGTAGCATCCCTGCGGTAATTCAATCTGCACGGTCTCGCTTTGCAGGTCCAGCGATTTGATCAGCTGTCCGGTAATCGAATAGATGTCGAATCGCACGGACATTCCGTCGGGAGCTGTCAACTCCAGGCGTCCGTCGGTTACCGTAACTTTCGGTATCTGGATCTGGGTAACCTCTGTAGTTTCTGACGCAGAGATTGCCGGAGCGATGCCGAATCCTGTGAATATGGCTGAAGCAACGAAAATATTGCGAAAATATTGCGTCATATATTTCTTTCTTTTCTACAAAAGTAGCGCTTTTTTCCTCATTCGCCAAATAAGTAAAAAAAAATAACATTACATAACATAATGCAATGTTCTTGAATGGAGCAATAGCCGGCTGATTATGTGCCGGTCATACCGGAATAACCATCATCGGGATGTCGAAATGGAAAAGTACGCGGTGTGCGATTCCTGGGTTGAACAGGCGCGCGAACACGTTTTTCTTGCGGTTTGGCACGACCATCAGGTCAATGTGGCGCGACCGTTCTATCCGTTCATATTCATCCAGCAATTCCGATCGGTCGGGAGTGTGAAGTTCGACGGTGAATTGCGGATAGTGTGTCATGCAGTATTCGAGCAATGCTCTGGCTGCTGATCCTTCTGTTTCTTTCGAGAACCTGCGTGTGGGGATGCTGACCACTGTCAGTGACGCTTTCTGGCCCGATGGCAGAAGGCGGTGTATGGCGTCGAGAGCCAGAAAATCTGATTGCGAATAGGTGCTCAGAAGGGTGATGTGGTCCACCTGCTCCATGCGTTGCAGCTTTGAGCCTTCGGGCACTGTAATGGCCTGTGTCCTGCAGGTGTCGAGCACTTCGGCCGACACTGATCCGATCAGTTCGCGTTCTTTCTTGTGTGCGGCACGGGTGCCCATGACCAGACACCACGGATTTTTTTCTTTGACTATGCGGTCAATGCATTCTTCTGGAACGCCTTCGGTCACTATCGTGGAGAATTTGACCGGAGGAATGTCGCCGCGTTTGATCAATTCGCGGAGGCGCCGGCGCAATTGTTCCATCATCTCCTGAGCTTCGATTTTGATCATTTCCGCGGTTTCAGTCTGTACGGCCGATTCCTGTCCGGATAGCCCGTCGAACGTGAGGGCATCGCTGATCTGCAATGGGGCGTTGGGAGACGGGGTTATATAGGAATGCAACACGATGACTTGGGCGCCGTGTGATTCAGCAATGTTGAATGCGAGTTTCAGCGCGCTTTCGGAATGTGGTGAGAAGTCTACCGGAACGAGCACGGCGATGCCTCCTGACGAAGCATCGCCGTTGCTCTCCGGATACAGGAAAAATTCTCTGTTTTCAATGATGCGCAACGCCAGAGGCAGGTCCTCCTCATATATGCGCACTCTCATTCCTGCTGACACGACCGGCTGCTCCAGATTGACATTCTGGAGGGTGACATGCACACCTTCGTTTTCAAGCAGTTGCTTCAAGGCCAGAGCCTTGTCGCCGGTGTGGATTGCCACTGTGATCAGTCGGCGTTCAGACATGGACATGCTTTTGTTATTGTCTGCTGATGAGGAGCAGGATTATTCTTTTTCTGCCTGGCCGAGTATCTCCAGAGCCATATCATAAATAGTGGTGTCGTCAAGAACCACTATGCCGCCGTTGGGACCTGGTTCGATGTGCACACCGAGGTTTTTGCCGGAGTCATAGTTGGCGCCGCCAAAATAATTGCGTACTGTCTGGACTGTTATGTTGAGTCTGTCGGCAATCTGATGCATCGAGCCGTCGGGCAGGCTGTCTTTGAGCTGACGGAGTTCGTTGAAAGAAATTGTCTTGGTCATAATTGATGTAGGTTTGAGGGTTGAACGGATGATTTATGTTTGTGTGGTAAAGCTACACATATTTTTTCATCTGACCAAATATATTCGTGGCTTAAATATATGTTGTACAACACATTCGTCTATAATCCGCCAATTGTTAGTCTATTAAACAGACTCTTAGATCCTCTCAATGGCGTCAGATTGGATCCATGCGCGGTGTGAATTGTCGACTTTCACGTCATACCACTTCAGCCGGCCGGTCGGGTCAGATGGCTCTGATATCGAGTCGAGAAGCATGACGGGCGTGCCCTCGTGGAGCAGAAAAGCTTCTTCGGATCGGTCCTTGGGCTGGCGCGGGGTTGTGGATAAGATCACTGACGGTTTGATGATGATGGCACGGTGGGACGCTGTGGCCAGCCCTGCGGCGCGTATGGCCATGGATGCCGTGATCATGCAGATTGCCAGCATGGCTATTCCGCCGAAGAATCCTGCTTTGCGCAGCATTATGCCGGAGCCGGCCATGTAGGCGGCTGTTCCGGCAATGAACAGGAGAAACGACGCCAGTGCAAACCAGGCCCATAGGTCAGGATGGAGTGCACGTGCGGTCGAGTCCATCGAGTTGCTGATAAACGAGTCGCCGGATTCGATGCGGTCAGTTATGCGCGATTTGACAAACTCCAGATTGTCGCGCACGTCATTGTTCGACGGATCGAGGCGCAAGGCCCGTTCATAGCTGACTATGGCCATTCCGGGTTTGTCGGCGCGGAAATATGCGTTGCCGAGATTATAGTATCGTTCGGCCGACGGACCGAGTGAGTCGATCGCGGCGCCGTATAGTGTTATGGCACGAGTGAAATCATCGCTGATATATGCGGAATCAGCTTCGGCGACTATGTTGGCGCGAACCGGAATGGCCGCTGTCAGGCAGATTGCGGCGATACCGATTGTTTTCTTTAGGGAATTCATCTGCGCTTGAGGTTTTCTATTCTGTTGATTATGTCGGTTGCATCGTTGAATGTGCGGTCAGCCTGTTCGGGCGAGAGTTGTGGCGTGTAGCGCGCCATTTCACATTCGTCAAGTACTGCGGTGAGTCTTTCGGTCAGTTCTGTGTCGGCACCGTCGGCAAGCAGGCGGCTGGTGATGTTGTCACGGCTTAGCTGCGATGAAGCGATCTGCAGTTTGTCGCCAAGATATCCTTGCAGAGCATTCAGCAGTTCGGCATAGAATGATTCGTATTGTTTGTTCTTCAGAACTTTGGCTGCTGCCGACAGACGGCGTCGGGCCACTTTGCCGGCTTTGTTGAGACGCTGTGTCTTCTCGTCGGCCCGGCTGGAGCGTGACCGGCTTCTTGCTGCCAGGATCAATATCAGCAACAATAATGTGGCAGGGAATATGCTCCAGAACAGAGTGCTGTGAGCCAAGAATTTTTTGTGAGATCCGGGTCTGTCGGCACCGGTTTTGATGAAGTGTATGTCGGTGTTTTTCGCTTCGATTTCCTGTTTGCCTCCGAAAGCCACGGCCGAGGAACTGATATTGGCACCCTGGGCCACTTCTACGTCGTATGACGGGAGGGAGATGCTGACATAGTCGGAACGTGACGGATCGAAATATGTGAACTCCGTGCCGCCGATGTGGAAATTGCCTACTGACTGCGGCACGAAGGTGTATTCCACCGTCATGGTGCCGGTCATGTTGCGTCCGCTTACTTTGGCGTTATTTTCCACATGTGGGTCATAAAGTTCGAATTCAGAGGGCAGATCAAGTTGCGGTGTGGGCAGATATTTGATATTGCCTGTGCCTTTGATCGTGTAGATGAGGGTGGCGGCTTCGTTGGTTTTGAACGTGTTGCCGACCAATCGGGTTTCAGCTTCGAAGCGGCCCACAGCGCCGTTGAATCCTGCCGGAGCGGGCTGGGGGAGGGGGGTGACGCCGAGGGTTGCCGCGCGTGACTTCACTGTCACGTCCTTGTCGTCCATCACGCGTCGGGGGAATGGAAAGTCGTTGACTATCATTTCGCGATAGACATGCACATTATATTCACCGCCTTCGCCGATGGTGAGTCTGCCGCTGCGTTGCGGATATAGGAGTGAGCGCGAGATCACGGCGGTGTAGTAGTTTTCACCGTTGAAGTGCTCGCGGTTCCACTCTATGTTGGTCGGGGTGGGGAGGTTCTCGATAAGGCATCCGTCAAAGGATGGGAGCGCCGATGCGGCTATGCCGCTGATCTGGGCATTGATGCTGTAGAGTTTGGTGACGCACTCCACCGCCTGGTTTTCATAGACTGTGCCGGCCGACAGTTCTATGCGTATGAAGAGGTCGTTAGGCCCGGTGCGGAATTCGGCTCCCTGGCCCTGGGGCTGACGGGCCTGTCCTTGTCCGGGATAGGGGCTGCCTCCCTGACCGCCTTGTTGGCGTTCAGAGGCTTTGAGTATCGAGAACTGGCCCGGACGGGTGGTGAGAGTCTTGCCGCTCACCTTGACGTCGATGGCCGGAACCTTGACGGTGCCTTCGCGGTCGGCGCGATAGGTGAATGAATAGCCTGTCGATGACGTTGACTGCATCCGTCCGTTGACAATCGATGTCGATGACATGGTGCTGACACCGGGTCCGCCCAATAGCGTGCAGCCTTCAAGTTCGGGGGCCGATGGCGGTTCGATATTGCCGTCGGGGTTATTGACAGTGACGGTCAGAGAGAATCGGTCGCCTTCCACCGGATTACGTGGCAGGGACACTTCGGCCGAAGGTGTCTGGGCGGATGCAGTGGCAAGCAGTGTCGCCACCATGACCAGAAGCATGTTCAGAATCAGTCTACGCATAATTGTGGATTGATATACTTGACAGAGAATTGATTACCAGCGCTTGCCGCGGGCAGGCGATGCCGGGTTTTCCGGTTTGCCGTTTTGCTGCCTTGCGGCCCTTGCGCGGGCTGCGGCGTCTTTCTTCTCGACGGCATCGAGTATCTGCTGGTTGTTGGCAGCGCTTTGTTGCTGTTGTTGCTGCTGTTGCTGTTGCTGCTGCTGTTGTTGC
>CAMWTI010000104.1 GCA_947177135.1 uncultured Porphyromonadaceae bacterium
TCTACATTCAGAGCATTCTGCCTCGCGTGGCCGAGCCTCAGAACACCAACAACAAGGCGGCCAACGCCATGCTCGCCGAAATGTGTCAGGAAACCGGAGTGACATTCATCGACCTGTGGGACACACTGATCGGCATACGAGACTATGGCCAGTGGAGCGCCGACGGTCTCCACCTCTATGCCGCAGGCTACCGCGCATGGTGCAAGCAGATCGCTCCATATGTCGGCGACGGGATCAAGTGCGTCTATGAAGATTCATACACCAACAACAATAACGGCATGGCCAACAGCAGCGGCATGCGCGTCAGCTATTTCAGCATGCTGCCGGTGAAGAACACTGACGTGCTCATGTTTGGCGACGAAATGATCCATGGCGGCGAATGGCATGAACTGCTGCGCTCTGACCGCATCAAGAACCGAGGCATCGGCTGGGGATACGGAGGACTCACATCCTTACAATACAAAGACATCCTTCACGTCAGCCTCAACGCAAACGGCAACAAGGAGAATCCCGCCAAGATCTTTTTCTATTGCGGAACTTCCGACAAATCATCGGCTAACTTCGAGCAGTTGCTATCCTATGCCAGCTACCTGAATCCAATGCCAAAGCTATATGTGATGGCGATTATCCCGCGCAGCAACGCGGCCGACAACAGCGCCGTGGCCAAATATAACGCTGAAATAAAAAGCGTGGCCGAAAAATTCGGAGCCACATATGTCGACACCTACACTCCTCTGCTCAATCAGGCCGGCACTGCCGCCGATCCACAATATATCACATCGGACTATCTTTATGGACGCGGATACGTGAAAGTGGCCAACATTCTGGCTGCTTATATGCAGGAAGAAAACGTCGATCCCGTCAGCATGGCAGAATTTGAAACACTCTATGCCAACCGCACTGCACGCAACTCTCTTTTTTCTGCCCTTGACAAAGCCGCGTCAGTGAAATTCGGCGATGCCACCGGCGAATACGCACCTGATTCTCAGCAACAGCTCGAAGACGTGGTCAGTCAGGCCTACGCCCTCCTATCCTCGCCGCAATTCAGCATCGCGGACGCCGACGCCGCAGCCACTGCCATCAACAATATCATCTCAGGACTCGGCGCTTCACTGAACCAGCCCAAAGCATCGGCCGATGGCGACGAGCATCTATACTCCTTCTGCTCTTCACTACGCGGATATTACTATACGACAGCCGGCGCGGCCGGAGCCATCGGCAACCAATCGACAGTCATGACTGCCGACAAACTGTGGAAATTCGTGAAACGCGCCGACGGAAGCTTCGATATCATCAACCACAGCACCGGACAATATCTGAATCCGGCGGCGGCATACAATACACAGATCACTTTGTCGTCATCAGCCCCGACACGCGGATGGGTCCTCACTTACACATCCACACCCGGAATGTATGCGATATATTCAGGAACGACATGCCAGCTGAACCAGACGAACATAGAAGCCAAGGTCTATAACTGGTATGGCGGCAATCAGGCACCCGACCGCGACGACCTCGGCTGTCAGCTCACAGTTTCGGAATTCAACGGCGAAGTGAAAAAACCGACAGCAATAACAACCGGATGGTATGAGATCGAACTTGTCAACGACCTCGGCGGCTATGTCAGCAACGGCACTCACCACATGCTGAATGCAGAAAACGAATATCGGCAAAGCAACACAAATTACTACGCGCTGAAATTCGCCGCCCCCGACCAGAATATTCCGGCTGCGTCATTCGTCCACATCACAGCCAACGGATCAACCTATCAGTTCACAGGCCTCTGCGGCCACGGCATCAAAGAGAACTGCACATCCGACCGCAGCCCGCTGCCGACCGAGAATCCGGCACTGCTCCAGACAGATGAAGCTGGCGTGTGGGAAATCGGCAAATGGAGCCATTATACAAACAATGGCGACGAATCGCCCTATGTCGGCAAATCTTCGGCAAGCAACAACACATACCGTATTACTCCGGTTGACAATCTCACGCTTGAAAGCTACGATATCTATACTGTCCGTCTCAACGGCGTCACCAATGCAGCCGAAGTCGGAATGGATCCGCGCGTCGGCCTTGACATTCCGGCCAACAAAGGCATACGCAAGGTATACAACGGCGGCACCTTCTTTCTGACCAAAGGCACAACACTGTCCTACAGCGATTTCACGCCCGACGTCCACGCCGGACAGGCCATGCCTGAAATCACTGTCGACACCGTCAATGGAATCATTACGGTGGATTACAGCAAAGAACACGATCCTGAAACGGGCATCAACGGCATATACGCGGATGATGTTGATGACAACAACGCCCCCCATACGGTATACGACATTCTGGGACGCCGCCTGGCACGACCGACGGCACCAGGCATATACCTGATAGACGGAGCAAAAGTGCGCATCTGATCCCGACCGGCATCCGACAACCCAATAAAAGGCCTGCCACTCAATCCGTCGGCAGGCCTTCATTTTGCTGTCATTGATTTTTTTGCTAATTTTGCAGTCCAAATCAGAAAACACCGATGAACGATATACATACCACCGTTGGCCATCTGGAAATCTCCGGCGGCGAATTCAAAGCCGCGTTCTCTCCCTCTGACGTACCCGTGCTCCCTACCCGGAATCTGGTATTGTTTCCTGGAGTGACATACCCGATCAACATTGTCCGCGAATCGTCACTGAAACTTGTGGAAAAAGCCGGACTACTCAACATAGCCCTGGCGGTAGTGTGCCAGAAAGACCCCGACAACGAAAATCCGGGAATCGACGATATCGAACAATATGGCGTGCTGATTCAGGTGCTGAAGGTGCTGCCGCTGCCCGATGAATCATCGCTTGCCATAGTCCAGGCCGGCAAAAAAGTGAGAATCACAGGCCCAGGCGAAGGAGTTGTTGTTGAAAACGCCCTGTCGGCATCGGTCGAAACCGTCACTGAAAGCAAACCGCGCGCCGGCAAACCGATGGAAATGCTCATCGATGCTCTGAAACAGGCAGTGGCTTCAGCCACAAAACGCGCCGGACACCCGCTCGGACAGATGATGTTCGACAACGTCATATACTCCCAGAATCCACAACTGGCCATAAATTCAGTGGCCACCAGCGTTCCATTTGACACAAAAGACAAAGTCGCGATGCTGTCGCTCAACTCAACCAAAGCGCGATGCGAAAAGCTTCTTGAACTGTTTGCCGTGATGGAACAGCGCGAAAAGATGGTGGCATCGCTTCGCCAGCGCGCCGGCGAAGCCATGGACGCCAGACGCCGCAACGCTTTCCTGGAGAGCGAAATGGAGATAATCCGCCAGGAACTGTATGGCGACGCCGACGAAGAAACCGACACCCTACGCCGCAAGATCGACCAGACTGCATGGCCAGACGAGACCACCCGCAACCGCATTGAGCGCGAAATGCGCAAAATAAGCAGGCTGAACCCCCAGTCGCCAGACTATCAGGTGCAACTATCGTATCTTGAAACAGTTCTCGACTTGCCATGGGGAATCTGTGGCGACCAGGAGCCAATCGATATGAAAAAGGCCGAGCGGCTGCTCAACGAAAACCATTACGGACTCACCAAAGTGAAAGAGAGAGTGCTCGAACAGCTCGCCCTGATCGAACACGCTCCATCCGGACGTGCACCGATTCTATGCCTGGTCGGCCCTCCGGGAGTCGGCAAAACCTCTCTCGGACAATCCATCGCCGACGCAATGAACCGCAAATTCCAACGCGTGTCGCTCGGCGGACTGCATGACGAAAGCGAAATCCGCGGACATCGCCGCACATATATCGGCGCCATGCCCGGACGAATACTTGAAGCTATACGCCGCGCCGGCACATTGGATCCGGTCATAATGCTCGACGAGATAGACAAGGTCGGCGCCGACTATAAAGGAGACCCGGCGGCGGCACTGCTCGAATTGCTTGACCCCGAGCAGAACTGCCGGTTTCACGATAACTATATCGACATTGATTTCGATCTGTCGAAAGTTACGTTCATCACAACGGCCAACACCCTGTCCACCCTCTCTCAGCCTCTTCTTGACCGTATGGAAGTGGTCAGCCTGAGTGGATATTCGGCCGAAGAGAAAACCGAGATAGCAAAACGCCATATTTATCCCAGGCTCCTGGCCGAAATGGGCTTGAGGGACTCCGACATCAGTTTCACAGACGAAGCGATGATGGCCATAATCCAGGACTACACCTCGGAAAGCGGCGTGCGTCGGCTGCAAAAGCAAATCGCAGCCGCCATGCGCAAATGTGTACGCGCCATCGCAGCCGGACAACAGTTCGATCCCATCGTAACTCCCGAACGCCTGCATGATCTGCTCGGCGTGGCTCCGATGAGCCGCGATCGGTTCGGCACAGACGGCATGCCTGGCGTCGTCACCGGACTGGCCTGGACAGCCGCAGGCGGCGAAGTGCTCTACATCGAGGCCCTCGCATCAAAAGGAAAAGGCGATCAACTTAGCCTCACCGGCAACCTCGGCGATGTGATGAAGGAATCGGCATCCATAGCCCGCCGCTATGTTATGGCCCATGCCGAAGAGCTCGGCATCAGCCAGGAAGCCATCGCTGAACGCGACGTACACATCCACGTGCCAGAAGGCGCCATTCCCAAAGACGGCCCGTCAGCCGGAATCACCATGGCCACCGCCATAGCGTCGGCACTGTCAGGCAGACCGGTGCGCCAGGCTGTCGCAATGACAGGCGAACTGACGCTGCGCGGACGTGTGCTCCCGGTTGGCGGCATCAAAGAGAAAATGCTTGCCGCCAGACGCGCCGGAGTGAAAGAGATCTACATCAGTGAAGACAACCGCCGCAACGTCGAAGAAATTGACGAAATCTATCGCCGAGATCTAACGTTCCACTTCGTCACATCTGTCACAGACGTGATCAAAGGCGCTCTCAGCATATGATAATGACGGACCATCTGCCGAAATGGACTTTGACCACACTGGCCGCCGCCGCAATTCTGTGGCTGACCCTTGCGCCTCATCCGCTACCCGAAATCGACATGCCTCTGTTTCCGCATGCCGACAAAGTAGTCCACGCACTGATGATGGGCGGACTCCTTTGGGCTTGGGCGCTCGATATCATGCGCCTGCACCGTGCCTGGATCCGGCCGCCTCGCAGACTGATTCTGGCGACCATTGCCGTGATTCTATTTGGCGGCGCAATCGAATTGGCCCAGTTGGTCATGCACGCAGGCCGCGGCGCCGAATGGCCTGACTTTGCTGCCGACGCAGCCGGTGCCATCGCAGCCATGCTCACCCTGCGCCTCTTGCCCGCCAGCCGATAAGCGCCCGGTCAGACCTCTGCCGCATACCTAAACCCCACCCCGTATTGAAAACCTTTCGGTCATAAAAATAACACAGACGGTCTTCACTGCTGAAGACCGTCTGCGCGATTCTTGTTCTGATGTCAGCGTGTGGTTTAGCTCGGATTGATAGCCTCGCTGGGGCAAACCTCTGCGCATGAACCGCATTCGATGCAGGTGTCAGGGTCGATGTGGTAGATATCGCCGGCTGAGATCGCGCCGACAGGGCAAACGGGTTCGCAAGTGCCGCAAGCCACGCATTTGTCTGTGATTACGTAAGCCATAACTTCGTAAGTTTAGGTTATTTGGGTGGATAAATTAAATAAGATGTCTGGTTTTGACAATGCAAATGTAGCGTTTTTTACTGAATCCACCAAATTAAAAAATACACATTTTTAGGTATTGCGCATTATGATTTTTTGCCAGATCTTTGCACCTTGAAATGAGACTGAATGAACTTAATGTAGGCCAGACGGCCGTTATTGTAAAGATATTGGGTCATGGCGCGTTTCGTAAACGCCTGATCGAGATGGGATTCGTCAAAGGCAAAGAGATCTCGGCCGTGCTCTCGGCACCTTTGCGTGATCCGGTGAAGTATTCTCTGATGGGCTATGAAGTGTCGCTTCGTCACAGCGAGGCCCGGATGGTTGAGGTGGCGACTGTTTCTGACAACAGTCTGCGGCATCGTGATAGTGGCGCCTCTTCCATCATGACCACATCAGAGCCTGTTTCAAATGACGTGTATGCGCGAGCCAGCCGCACGATCAACGTGGCCCTTATCGGCAACCCCAACTGCGGCAAGACGTCATTGTTCAACATCGCATCCGGAGCACGCGAACACGTCGGAAATTACTCCGGAGTCACGGTCGAGGCCAAGACAGGAACATTCACTCACGGCGGATATAAATTCAATATCGTTGATCTGCCCGGCACCTATAGTCTGTCATCCTATTCTCCTGAAGAGCTCTACGTTCGCCGCTATCTGCGCGATGAGACACCCGATGTGATCGTCAACGTGGTCGTGGCGTCGAATCTCGAGCGAAATTTGTATCTGACGACCGAGCTGATCGACATGGACCGGTCGATGGTCATAGCGCTCAATATGTATGACGAACTCAAAAATTCAGGCCAGACACTCGATTATGAACTCCTCGGTTCGATGATCGGTGTGCCGATGGTGCCGACTGTCAGCAAGACCGGCGAAGGCATCGACAGGCTTTTCGATACGATAATCCGGGTGTATGAAGGGCGTGACGAGCATGTGCGCCATGTTCACGTCAATCTTGGCGACGACATTGAGAACGTATTGCGCGGAATCATTGACATAATCAAAACCGATCGTTCGATCTCGCAGCAATTTTCGCCACGCTATCTGGCCATCAAATTCATGGAGCAGGATCGCGAGGCCGAACAGTTGCTCAGCCACAGTGCGGTTTATGAAAAACTGA
>CAMWTI010000105.1 GCA_947177135.1 uncultured Porphyromonadaceae bacterium
GCCTTGGCCAGACGTTCGGTGCCGTTGTAACCGGCGTTGAATTCAAGGAGGTAGCGGTGGGCGAAGTCATAGGTGGCGCGGAACGAAACGCCCTGGTTGCGGTTGGGCAGAGAGCTGTTGCGATACTGGCGCTGACGGTAGAGCAGCATGGCGCTGACGTCGTGGAGACCGAACTTGCGGCTCCAGTTCACGTTGGCCTGGAGTTCGAAGGTCTGGTCAGCCGATGTGCCGTAGTCGGATTCGGCGATGTAGATCGTGCCGTCACGGACGGTCTGCAGCGGGAAGCTGGTGTTCATGACCTGGTTGCCGTTGTCGTCGGTGATGACCATGTCATGGCTGTCGGGGTTGCTGACCTGGAACAGGTGGGGAGTGATGGTGCGGTTGAACGCGCCGTTTGACCAGTTCTTGAAGTTGACCCAGACTTCGGCCTTGAGGCCCTTGGTGATGAAGTCGAAATCCTGGTTTACCTTGATGACGGTGTTGATGGTGTTTTCGTTGGATTCGTAGTACGACGTGTTGATGAAAGCATAGGGGTTGGTGATGTAGCTTTCATTCTTGCGCATTGTGCCGTAACGCACGAATTCATCGCCTTCACGCGCGGGGAAATATGCGGGGAAGTCAACCGGAGTGGTGGTCAGGATACGGTTGAAGATGTTTGATGCCCAATAATTTGCATCGCCGGTGTTTGGACGCGAGGTCGAGCGGATCTGCGCGTTCATGTTCATGGTGATGGTGGTGGTGGGGGTGAGCTTGTAGGCGATGTTGTTCTGGAACGTGTAGTTGTAGATGTTTACGTTGTTGTTCCAGGAGTAGAGGTTGTCGGTGTTGATGAGGCCGTCTTCGTGCTGGAAGTCGAGCGACATGTAGTAGCGGACTTTTGAACCACCGCCGGATACGTTGACGTTGGCGCGCTGACGCATTGCCATGTTCTTGAAGATGAGGTCACCCCAGTCGACGTTGGGGTAGAGGTAGGGGTTCAGACCCGATGCCGTTTTCAGGATTCTGGATTCAGAGTAGTAGGGCTGGTTGCCGCGTCCCATGTTGGCCTTGTTGTGCAGGGTCATGTAGGTGGGACCGTCGACGAATTCGGGGAACTTGTCGAGGAAGTTGAACGAGTTTTCGACCGAGACGTTGACAGTGGTCTTGGCGTTGTAGTCACCGCCTTTGGTCTTGACGATCATGACGCCGTTCGCGCCGCGGGCACCATAGATGGCGGTTGCCGACGCGTCTTTCAGGATCGAGAACGATTCGATGTTTTCAGTGGGGATGTAGTCGAGGTCGGACGATGAGATTTCGACGTCGTCGAGGAGGATGAGGGGGGTCTGGCGTCCGCCGAATGTGCCGATACCGCGGATGTAGAACTCGGCGCCCGTGCCGGGTTCGCCGGAGTTTGACATGGCGACAATACCGGCGATCTTACCGGCGAGCGCGTTGGAGAGGGTGGTCGCCGGCATGCGGAGATCCTCACCTTTGACGGAGGTGATGGCACCGGTCACCGACACACGCTTCTGGGTGCCGGCGCCGACAACAACGACTTCGTCGAGGGTCTTGTCGTCGCCCTGCAGTTCGATCTTGACGAAACCGAGGTCGTCGATTGCGGGGGTTGTGAATTCTTTGTATCCGACGTAGGACACGACGAGAGACGCTTTGTTGTTGGGGATTGTGATGGAGAATCGACCGTCAATGTCGGTGGCGGTGATGGTCGATTTGTCGCCCTTGACGGTCACTGTCGCGCCAGGAAGCGGTTCGCCGTCGACTTTGTCGACAACAAGACCGGTCACAACTCGCTTAGCGCTGGTGGCTGCTGCCTGAGGAGCCGTGCCTGGTTCGGCGGCTGCAGAGGCAGTCATCGGAGCCATCATGGTAATGGCGACTAAGCCCGAAAGGGCATAGTGCCAAGGCAAGAGACTTTTTCTCATTCTGTGAATTAATGATAGTGATTGATAATGATGTTTTTACGTAGGTCTAAGGTTCTGTCCGGAGCACCGCAGGGCGGTGTGTGCCGATGGTGGCAGACAGGTAAGAAATCTGTTTTCTCTCTGTTGTTTTTGTGGATATTGTTTAGGGTTAGATTTTAGTACTTGTTAAGTTAAATGTGTTAAGGCAATACTACCGACAAGTGTTAAATGGGTTGTATTCCCGCATCAAAGTTACAGAAAAATCGTGAAATATATGGACTGACGCAGTTAATTATTGTTAACGGGATGGTGCTCCGTATGAACGTCAGGCGGTGGATGAAAATAACGGGCCCCGGACGGGAGCGTCCGGGGCCTGTGTCAGATTATGCCTATGATTTCCCGTATGTCGGATATCTTGTGGCGTGTGCAGTATTCTTCGATTTCGTCGATGACGCGCATCGTTGCCGCCGGGTCGAGGAAATTGGCGGTGCCGATCTGGACGGCGGTGGCGCCGGCCATTAGGAATTCGAGGGCGTCTCGTCCGCAGGTGATGCCTCCGAGTCCGATGACCGGGATTTTCACGGCCTTGGCCACTTGCCAGACCATGCGCACGGCCACCGGTCTGACGGCGGGTCCGGAGAGTCCTCCGGTGATGGTGGATAGCATCGGTCGCCGGCGTTCGACGTCGACGGCCATTCCCATCAGGGTGTTGATTAGCGAGACTGAGTCGGCGCCTTCGTCTTCGGCGGCGCGGGCGATTTCGACGATGTCGGTGACATTGGGCGATAGCTTGACGATCAGCGTTTTGTTCCATGCCCGTCTCACTGCCGACACGACTGATGCGGCTCCGGCGCACGTGGTTCCGAAAGCCATTCCCCCCTGTTTGACGTTGGGGCAGGATATGTTGAGTTCGATGGCCCTGATGCCCTGGAGCGGTGTGAGGCGTTCGGCCACGGCCACATAGTCGGCGGGCGATGCTCCGCTGACGTTGACGATTATTTCAGATCCGCAGTCTTTGATGCGGGGATATATGTTGTCGATGAAATATCCGACGCCTTTGTTCTGGAGTCCGACAGCGTTGAGCATGCCCGACGGGGTTTCGGCCATGCGTGGGTAGTCGTTGCCTTCGCGCGAGTGCAGAGTCGTGCCCTTGACGACGAAGCCGCCGAGGCGTGAGAGGTCGACAAAGTCGGCGAATTCTTCACCGTAGCCGAAAGTTCCGGAGGCGGTCAGAACGGGGTTTTTGAGATGGAGAGATCCAATGTTGACGCTTAATCGAGCCATGTGAGTTGATTTATGTTGAAAACGGGTCCTTCGGTGCAGACGCAGACGTTGCCGCGCACGGTTTTTTCGACGCAGCACAGGCATGCTCCGATGCCGCATGCCATCATGTTTTCGAGGCTTACCTGGCATGAGGCTCCGAGTTTGGCGGCTGCGGCGGCCACGGCCTTCATCATGGGCGCCGGTCCGCAGCAGAAGATCTGGCTGACGGGTCGCTGGAGGCGCGGGTGGGCGGTGACAACTCCACGGTGGCCGAGCGAACCGTCGTCGGTGGTGATGTGGACGTCGCCGAGGGCTTTGAATTCGTCGAGCAGCAGCAGGTCAGATGCTGACCGGGCGCCGATCAGGAATTCGGGGCAGATTCCGGCCTGGCGCATTTCGTGTCCCAGAAACAGGAGAGGAGCGACTCCGACTCCTCCGCCGATGAGCAGCGGGCGGTCTGTGGACTGGTCGGGAGCCTGGATGTCGAACGGGCGTCCGAGCGGGAGCATTATATTAATAAGGTGTCCGGCCGGGGTGTCGATGAGCGCGGCGGTGCCGTTGCCGGCGCGGCGTATGAGCAGGCGTATGGTTCGGGTTTCGGGGTCGGCCGAGCAGATGGATATCGGCCGGCGCAGGAAGGTGGTTTTGGAGCCGTCGGCTCTGACCTGGGCGAACTGGCCGGCGTGGATTTCCGGCAGCGGTTCTTCGCTCTGGAGCGTCAGCAGTCCGTAGGCAGGCGAAAGGTGCCGTGACTCCGTCAGCCTGAAGTCAGTGCATATTTTCATTGTCAGTCGTGGTTGGTTTTGGGGTCGCAGTAGGAGTAGATGTAGCGTTGCTTCTTTTCCTCGAAGATGTCGTCGATGGTGACGAGGATTCCGGTTTCTTCGACCGATCCGAACTCGTGGTTGACGGCAGTGCCGAAGCATCGCATTGTCGGCGAGAGGTTCATGTAGGCGTTGACCAGCGGGGGGATGTTGAGTCCGTGGTCGCGGACAGCGCGGTTGAGCACGCGGTAGTCGTCGCGGAATGACTGTCCGGCAAACATAGCCCTCAGTTCCGGGGTGTCGGTGTCGGCCTGCAGTGGCACGGTCGGAGTCACCAGTCCGTCGCGGTCGGGAAACCACAGGTGGAAGAAGCGCAGGATCATGTTGCGGCATTCGGCCATGTATGCGGGATACATTGTCACCTTTCCGAACAGGTATTTTATGTCGGGAATCTCGACCGAGAGGGCGCCGAGTCCGTCCCAGAGGTTGTCGAGCACATAGATGGCCTTTCCGCCGTGGGACGATCCGGTGGCCTGCATGTCGGTGCGCACGAATGAGCGTCCGAGTTCGATTGTGTGTGGCAGGTAGTCTCTGAGGAACTCTTCGGAGAAGCGGAACAGGTGTCCGGTGGCGATTCGAGGCACTCCGGGAGCGTCGAAGCGCACGTCGGCTCCGGCAATGAATCGGTAGCCTCCGAGAATGCGTCGTGATTCGGGGTCCCATACGATCAGCTGGCGGCATGGCGGCGACATGATGTCGAATTCATCGATGTCGCATTCCAGGCCTGTGCCTCCGCCTCCGGCTCTGAATGCGATTTCGCGCAGACGTCCGATCTCACGCATGGTGGCCGGGCATTCGCGTCCGTCGACAACGTAGAGTTCGTTTCCGCCTTTGTTGGTGTGGCGCAGGAATCTTGCAGGGGTCAGTTCAGATTCAAGGAGTTCGGATGGGGTTTCGTCGATAACAGGTTGGGTCACGGTTATATTATAATGAATAAACGGTTTCTTTTATGTGCTGGGCGCAGGCGGCCGCAGCCGCACCGCCCTGAAGCGAGGAGGGCGGTATGGGTTTTCCGATCGTTATGGTGAATGAAGATCCTGCCGCGCGGAACATTTCTTTTGGCAGGCGTATCATTTCGATGTTGAATTTGATTCCGAGTCTGGCCCGCCATTTGGCGAAATTGTAGAAGAAGCCGGAGTTGCATCCGCCGAACCAGATCGGGATGACCGTTCGTCCGGACTCGATGCTCTTTGTCACGAACATTTTGTTCCAGCGCAGGTCGCGCACGACTCCGTCGGACCCGCGGCGTGAGCACAGTCCGGCAGGAAAGACCAGGACCGGGTTGTCGCCGGCAAAGGCGGCGTCGACCGCCGCGGCCGCGGCGCGGCTCTGCGCGCCGTGTTTGTTGATTGGGAGGAAGATGCCGTGGAGCGGCTTCAGGGCCATCAGCAGGTCGTTGACGATGAAGCGGGCGCCGGGTCCGTAGAGCCGGGTGACCATGTCGATCAGAATGATGCCGTCGAGTCCGCCGAGCGGATGGTTGCTCGCCAGAGTCACGCGGCGGTCTGATACAGGGGGCAGGTTTTCGGCTCCGATGATTGAGTATGTCACTCCGAGGCGTTCAAGTATGCCGGCACAGAAGTCAGCGTCGCGCAGTCCGGCAGTGGCCTCGAGCATTTCGTTCATCTGCTTCTGGCAGACGAACTTTTCGAGCGAGCGTATGATAAAACCGGGCAATCGCCGAGCCACTGACGGGGCACGGCTGCGAAGCACCGCCTCCACGTCGACGCGAAGGTCGGCGGCAGTGGGTGGCTGAGTGTGCGAATGTGAGTGCGACAATTTCACGGCCGCAAAGTTAAGCAAAAAAACTGAAAACAGAAAATGGATCAGAAGCTGAACTGGGCCAGCAGATTGATCCGGCAGGCGCTGTGGCTGTCGCCGCTGAAATTGAGCCGCTGTGCGAAGTCGAATTCGATTCCGGTCTGGATGCGCGGCGTCGGATTCCAGATCAGGTTGATGTCGGCGGTGATGCCGCGCCGGTATTCGTCGTCGGCCACTCCGCGCCGTGGCAAGAAAAGGGTGGAACTTACCGCTCCGCTGGCAAAGAGATTGTGGCGGAAATTCCACTGCGCTCCGGCGCACCAGCCCAGCGATGCCGGGGCATAGAGCCGGTTGCCGGAGCCGGAGCAGGGGATTAGGTCATATGCTCCAAGGGAGAGGTCGCCTCCGAGTCCGGCATATCCGTGGCCATAATTTACTGAGGCATAGGTTGTGAGCCGCGGCGACAGCGGGTGGGCTACCGAGCTGAGCATAACGCCCCATCCGGCAGTGTGGCGGTTGGCCCGGGACTTTTTGTCGCGATATGACAGCGACCTGACGATTCCGGCCAGGCGCACGTGGGCTGTCGGTCCCCATTCATATTGCAGGAATGCGGCGGCGTCGGGAATCCAGTTTTCGACGGCATCGGTTTCAGGCGAAAATGATGCCGAGAGAGATGCCGGAGTCTCGGCCGACACAGCCGCGATCCATCGTGCGGAGAGGCGGGGCATCCACCGCACCAGCACGTTGGCGCCAGAAATCTTGTTG
>CAMWTI010000106.1 GCA_947177135.1 uncultured Porphyromonadaceae bacterium
CCATTATACGCGAATCTGTAGCTGATTGCTATGCTGACCTCGGGTTCCGCACCGAATCGACCAATCCATGTGGAGAAATTCCGCTGTGTCCTTACGACAGCTGTCGCCTTCTGGCCATAAATCTATATAGCTATGTAGACAATCCTTTCACTGACAAAGCTAGTTTCAATTACGCGAAACTGGCCGACCATACAGCCAAGGCCCAGCGACTGATGGATGACATTATCGATCTGGAAGCAGAGAAGATTGACACTATAATAGCTAAAATCAAGAAAGACCCCGAAGCCGATGACGTAAAGGCCACCGAACTTTATTTGTGGGAAAAGATCAGACGCAAGACCCTACAGGGTCGCCGCACCGGACTTGGCACCACCGCCGAAGGCGACATGATCGCGGCAATGGGACTGCGTTACGGCACTCCGGACGCCACAGATTTCAGCGAATCTGTGCACAAAACCATCGCCTTGGCCTCCTATGGATCATCTGTAACCATGGCGGCCGAACGCGGAGCGTTTGAAGTGTATGATTTTGCCCGCGAAGAGCAAAATCCGTTTATATGCCGACTGTTTGAGGCTGATCCCGAATTATGTGAACGCATGCGGACACATGGCCGCCGAAACATTGCCTGCCTGACGATTGCGCCAACCGGCACCACATCTTTGATGACCCGCACCAGCTCCGGCATCGAGCCGGTGTTTATGCCAGTCTATAAGCGTCGCCGAAAAATCAATGCCAACGACCGCGATTCGCGCGTGGACTATATCGACGAAAGTGGCGATCAGTTTGAGGAATATGTGGTATACCATCCCAAATTCCTCACGTGGATGAAAATCAATGGCATCGAACCAAGGTCTGACATGTCGGCGACAGAAATAGAAGAACTTGTCGGACGTTCGCCATATGCCGGGGCATCGGCCGCCGAGATCGATTGGTGCGAAAAGGTGACCATGCAGGGAAGACTTCAAAAATGGGTAGACCACAGCATTTCAGTCACAATAAACCTCCCCGCCGACGTGAGCGAAGAAACGGTCAATCAGCTCTATCTTCATGCATGGCATGTGGGATGCAAAGGCTGCACTGTCTATCGCGACGGCTGCCGGTCTGGTGTGCTTACAGCTATCACACCCTCAAAAAAGAACGCCACAACCGATCAAAGCGGAGGTACATCCACCCCGATCATACAGAAACGTCCGCTTTCTCTGGAAGCCGATGTGGTTCGATTCCAGAACAATCGTGAAAAATGGATCGCCTTTGTCGGTCTTGTCGACGGACGGCCTTATGAAATATTTACCGGACTGAGCGATGATGAAGACGGGCTGTTCCTGCCAAAGTCCGTGACACATGGCCAGATCATAAAAGCGATGGACGAAAACGGAAATAAACGATATGATTTCCGCTTTGTCAACAAACGCGGCCACAAAACCACAATTGAGGGACTTAGCGATAAATTCAATCCTGAATACTGGAACTATGCCAAACTGATCTCTGGCGTGCTTCGCTATGGCATGCCGATTGACCAGGTGGTAAAGATGGTTGACGGATTGCAACTTGACTCCGAAAACATCAACACATGGAAGGCCGGCGTTGAGCGCGCTCTGAAAAAATACATTCCCTCCGGCACGAACGCAGCAGGGAAAATCTGTCCGAACTGCGGCAACGAAACCCTGGTATATCAGGAAGGATGCCTGGTGTGCAGATCATGTGGTGCGTCGCGCTGCGGTTAAAGCCTTTTTATCATCATGACAGACCGCAATCCTTTCCTGACTGCTCCTTTTGCCGGATGCATCTTCCGTCGGCCTAACCCATCGGACCCGATCGGAGTGATTGCTGAAAATCGCGTGCGTCTGGGCGTTATCGCGCCTGAGTTATGGCCAGATGAAGAAGTGGCCATTGTCGGATCGTCGCCACAGCTCGGATGCTGGGAAACTTCGGCGGCACTGCCACTCAATGACTCGGAGTTTCCGCTGTGGCAGATCGACCTGCCAATAGGATCACAACATGCTGAATACAAGTTCATCATACGCAATCGCCACAATGGTTCGGTGGTGTGGGAAGAAGGTCCGAACCGATACTATGCCGGACGCGGCGACATGGCGATGAAGTTCCGCTATGGCCAGCATCGCTGGCGGGGTTCAGGCGTAGCTGTCCCTATATTCTCGCTCCGCAGCGAATCAGATTTTGGTGTGGGCGACTTCTATGATCTGAAACTTCTGGCCGACTGGGCAAAGTCCACAGGACAAAGTTTCATCCAGATCCTTCCGGTCAACGACACAACTATGAGCCGGACCAATGCAGATTCCTATCCCTATAATGCCAACTCCACATTCGCACTACATCCGATGTATCTGAGCATAAGCGAGCTTGGCCCATTGGACGATCCAACAGAGACAAAGAGATTCGAAGCCATACGCGCTCAGTTGAATTCGCGCCCAATAGTTGACTATTCGGCGGTCAACAAAGCCAAGGAAGAATATGTGCGCCGCTTCTTCGCCGAGCGGGGAGAAGAAACCATTACCAAGCCTGAATTTGCAGACTTCGTGGCACGCAACGCTTCATGGCTGATGCCGTATGCCGCATGGTGCACACTACGCGACCGCTACAACACTGCCGACTCATCACAGTGGTACGAATATGCTGTATACTCCTCAGGGATTCCGGTCCATCTGCTGCTGACCGACCGCGACTCGATGCTGTATAACATGTTCGTGCAGTATCATCTTGACCGCCAGTTGCGCGAAGCCCACGACTATGCCCGCTCTATAGGAGTAGCGATCAAAGGCGACATCCCGATCGGCATTTCTTCATCAAGCGTCGATGCATGGCAGAGCCCGGAGCTGTTTAATCTGGACATGCAGGCTGGAGCGCCACCGGATGACTTTGCAGTGCTGGGACAGAACTGGGGTTTCCCGACATATAACTGGAAGCGCATGGCCTCCGACGGATATATGTGGTGGCGCCAACGACTAACAAAAATGGCCGAATATTTTGACGCATACCGGATTGACCATGTTCTGGGATTTTTCCGTATATGGCAGATTCCTCGTTCGGCCACTCATGGCCTATTGGGATATTTCAGCCCGGCACTGCCACTAAGCGCAGAGGAAATGATAATAGACTTCGGCTTCAATTTTAATCAGACAATGCTCATGCCAGGCATGCCCACAGGAGGATATTCCTCTCAAGCCGATGCTGATGCGGCCGGTGACAGGCTTATGGCTGATGCCTTTGATGACGTATTATTCATTGCAGACCCGTCAGAGCCAGGCCGATACCATCCGCGCATAAAAGGGCACGATACGTCACATTACCGCTCTCTGCCTACAGAACAGCGCCAGGCATTCGACCGTTTGTATGAAAACTTTTTCTATGTCCGCCACAATGATTTCTGGCGCGAACAAGCCATGTGTAAACTTCCTGCGCTGGTGCAAGCGACTCCGATGCTGGCATGCGCCGAAGATCTCGGCATGATTCCGGCGAGTGTACCGCAAACACTTGCCGATTTGCAGATCCTGTCGCTCGAAGTGCAACGCATGCCTAAGGCATACGGCCATGAATTCGGGCATCCGGCCGACTATCCGTATCTGAGTGTTTGCACCACGTCAACCCACGATATGGCCGGATTGCGCGGCTGGCTGGCCGATAACCACGACCGAGCCATTCGATTCATCGCTGCAGAAAAATACTCCGACAATGCTCCGCTTAAACCCGGCGATCCGACTCCGGCCTTGTGCCGCTGCGTTATCGACAGCCACCTGTCATCGCCATCAATGCTCGCAATCATTCCCATTCAGGATTATTTAGCAACAGACGGTGCTTCACGCCGCACTGACTACAAAGCTGAGCAAATAAATGATCCGGCCAATCCTCATCACTATTGGTGCTACCGAATGCACCTGCCGGTGGAATCGCTGCCAAAGATGGACTTATCCAGAAAATAACAAACTCAACCGAAAAATGAGTCTGCATAATCTCAATTACAATATTTCTTCGTAACTTTGCGCTGTCTTCTCTAGGACAACATTTAAGATAACATAGGTGCCTTACCTCTTGTGAAATCGCCAATCCTCATTTAAGAATGCACAAGGCACGGTGACAGCTCATATAACGTGGGCTGCCTATCCGTGCGTGTATTCAGGTGTTTGGCGATACCTACAAGAGTGCATGGATATGGCAGTCCACCTTTCTTTTACTCTCTAAAATCTCCTATTGACCGCCTGAGGAGAGAAACAAACTCTTGTAAAATCGCCATATGAAAAGAGTGACCATAATGCTGCTGGCCATGACAGCCTGGAGCCAACCGCCTCCTCAGCCTGAATCGGAGCCCGTTGACGAACCGTTGAGTCCCACCACTTGCGTCGCTATTTGCAATCATGATTTGCCTGTAACAGCACTGAAAATAGATTTAGACAGCGACTTCTACAACACACTGAACCGGCATATGACTGATTATGGTTTCGCTCTGATCAAAAATAATGAAAACAGTGTGATTTACCGGAATGACGAAAAACTGCTTCTATGCAACATCATATTCCAGCGCCCTGGAAAGATCAGAGTATTCCTAATCCAACACACGAATCGCCCATGGCATCAATCACTGATTGTCGTGTTTCGGATCATAGTGCAATACATGGCCCATAAACTGTTCCAACATTAACCCCACACCCGAAACAGAATGATAACATAAAAAAGGCTCCGAGTCTTCATCAGGTGAATGACTCGGAGTCTTTTTACTTTTCAAAGAATAAATATCACATCACTCTTTGCACTTGGCCGAAATGAATTCACGATTCAGACGGGCTATATTGCTCAACGAGATATTCTTCGGGCATTCAGCCGAACAAGCTCCGGTATTCGTGCAATTGCCGAATCCGAGTTCATCCATTTTCGCAACCATTTTGCGCGCACGACGCACACGCTCTACCTGACCCTGGGGCAGGAGTGCGAACTGGCTAACCTTGGCCGAGACAAAGAGCATAGCCGAACCGTTTTTACATGCCGCAACGCAAGCACCGCAACCGATGCATGTCGCCGAGTCCATTGCCATATCGGCGGCCTCCTTTGAAATGGGCAGGTTGTTGGCATCCTGCGCACCGCCGCAATTGAACGAAACGTATCCGCCGGCCTGCTGGATTTTATCAAATGCATTACGGTCAACAATAAGGTCTTTGATCACAGGAAAAGCGGCCGAACGCCACGGTTCAACAGTAATGGTCTCGCCATCTTTGAAGCGGCGCATATACAACTGACATGTGGTCGCACCAGTGGCAGGGCCATGAGGATGTCCGTTGATGTAGAGTGAACACATTCCGCAGATACCCTCGCGGCAGTCACTGTCGAAAGCCACGGGTTCCTGGTGCTGCTCAACAAGCTGCTCATTGAGAATATCAAGAGTTTCCAGGAAGGAGGTATCGGTGTCTGTCTCCACCGTGTAATTCTCAAATCTTCCTGCTGCTTTGGGGTTGGCCTGACGCCAAATCCTCAGGGTTACAGTCATTTTTGCCATTTTATTCTTGGAATTTTAAGTATGTGGTGAAGAATCAGTGTTATGATTTGTAGTTACGGGTCTGCACTTTGATAGCCTCATAATGAAGCGGTTCCTTGATGAGGGTGGGGGCTTCATTGTCGTTACCGGCATAATCCCAGCACGAAACATAGAAGAAGTTCTCGTCATCGCGCTTGGCCTCGCCTTCCTCCGTTTGATACTCTTCGCGGAAATGACCGCCGCAACTTTCATTACGGTTAAGTGCGTCATATGCGATCAGCTCGCCCATGGTGATGAAGTCACGCAGACGGAAAGCCTTGTCAAGCTCATTGTTCCAGCCCTCGGCAGTGCCAGGCACATAAAGATCCGTTTCAAACACCTTGCGGAGTTCTTTCAGTCGGCGAAGAGCTTCAGTGAGGCTCTCTTTGGTACGCGCCATACCGACCATATCCCACATGATGTGTCCGAGTTCCTTGTGGATGGAATCGACAGAACGTTTGCCCTGAATGCTGAGAAGTTTCTGCTGACGGGCTTCACACTGCTTTTCAGTTTCAGCAAATTCAGGAGCGTCGGTGCTGAAGCGGGGAACCGAAATCTGGTCACTCAGATAGTTCTGGATGGTGTAGGGGAGCACGAAGTATCCGTCGGCCAGACC
>CAMWTI010000107.1 GCA_947177135.1 uncultured Porphyromonadaceae bacterium
GTGTGGACTCGGGGTCGGCGCAATAATAATTCAGCGCCATACCGGCCCAAAAGAAAAATACAGCCACAACGGCCATGTGCACGCAAAAACGCACCACCGCACCTGACTCGTTCCACCGCCATTTGCGCGCCGGAATCCATAAAACGGCCGCAATAGCCATCGCACATCCGACCGGCCACCACCAGTCGACAAACGTGCGGTCAAGCAGATAGCCTCCCCATCCGAGCAATGCGCCTGTAATCACGGCCACAATGACCCGGCAGAATATTATCCAGATGCGTCTTCTCGTTTTCATTACCAAATAACCACAAGCTGAAACTCTATTCAAATATACCCTCAATGGCGGCATCAGTCGGATCAGGATCAATCATCGGGCCGAAATCTTCCCGCTCGCACAGATTGACACCGGCAGGGAATTCAAACCGGGCTGCCTGTGAATAAGGCAACGACTTGTCGGCATATACCCGGCTCATAAACTTGCCGAATATAGGCAGAGCAGCAGCAGCTCCCTGGCCGAAAGTCATCGAATTGAAGTGGATATAGCGCTCTTCTCCGCCTACCCATGTGCCAGCCACTATCTCTGGCGAAAACGCCATGAACCAGGCATCGGAGTTGGAGTTTGTGGTGCCGGTCTTCGCTCCCATCTGCGCGGTCAGATTGAACGGTGCGCGCCGCAGACGGTTGCCGGTGCCGGAATCGACTACATCAAGCAGAATGGAGAGTATGCGATAATAGGCACGTTCTGATATAACCTCCGATCCGGTGGCCGTGAATTCCGATATGACATTGCCTCCGGCATCGGCAATGGCGGTGACAAAAAGCGGGTCTGTGCGCATTCCTTTGTTGGCAAAGGCCGAATATGCGGTAACCATTTCTTTGACAGAGACATCGCACGGGCCAAGGCAAAGCGACACCACAGGATCAAGATGGTTGTTGATGCCGAAGTTATGCAAATTGCGAACAAACGTGGCCGGATTGAGCTGCTCCATCAGGCGGGCCGAGATCCAGTTGTTAGAATTTTTCAAAGCCCAGCGCAGATCCACCATCTCTCCAATCCGCGCCGAGCCTGAGTTGCGCGGTGTCCACGGACGTCCGACTTCATCATATATCGTCGGCTGCTCGTTAAGGAATTCGTCGCAGGGTGTGAATCCTTCCTCCATCGCATAGGTATAGAGAAGCGGCTTCATCGTCGATCCGACCTGACGGCGTCCGGTCGACACCATGTCATACTGGAACGCGCGGAAGTCGGGGCCGCCAACATAAGCCTTCACATAGCCCGTGCGCGGATCCATCGCCATGAACCCGGCCCGCAGGAAGTGCTTGTGATATATGATGCTGTCACGCGGAGTCATGACGGTGTCGATCTGACCGGCATAGCTGAATACTTTCATTTCTGTCGGCCTATCAAACTGCGCCATTATCTCATGCTCTGAGATGCCAGCCGAACGTTGCATGCGGTAGCGCTCGCTCTGCTTGATGGCCTTATCAATGAGACCGGAAAGCTGCGCGGCCGACAACTCCGTGCGGTTGGTTGTGTAGGGTGCGCCCTTCACATTGCGTTTCTCGCGGAAAAATGCCGGCTGCAAAGTTTTCGACAGATGGTCGACCACCGCCTCCTCGGCATATCGCTGCATGCGCGAATCAATGGTCGTATAGATCTTCAGTCCGTCGGAATAGATGTCCCATTTCGATCCGTCGCTCTTCGGATTCTTGTCAATCCAGCCATAGAGCGGATTTGTGGCCCATGCGATCGAGTCATCAATAAATTTCTGGCCCTCCCACTGCATGTAATTGCTTCGAACCGGCCGATGCGCAGTTAGCATCATACGCAATTCCTCACGGAAATATGGTGCCATTCCTTCCTTATGGTCCACCTTGTGGTAGTCGAGCACCAATGGCAATTCTGACAAAGAGTCACATTCAGCCTGACTTATGTAGCCGGCTTTCTGCATCTGGACCAGCACCACATTGCGGCGCTGTCGAGTGCGCTCATTCTGCCTGACAGGATTGAAATAGGCCGGATTTTTCACCATTCCGACCAGAGTGGCCGCCTCAAGCACGTTCAGATCAAGAGCATCCTTCCCGAAATACACATTAGCCGCCGAACGTATGCCCACAGCATTGTACAGGAAATCAAACTGATTGAGATACATCTTGATGATCTCCTCTTTGGAATAATAGCGTTCCAGTTTGACCGCAATCATCCATTCGATCGGTTTTTTCAGCGCACGATCCCACAAACCGGTGCTGCTTGGAGAATAAAGCTGTTTGGCCAACTGCTGGGTGATTGTCGAACCTCCGCCGGCATTTTTCTGTCCCATGAGCAACGTTTTGGTCACAGCCCGCGCCACAGCCTTTATATCAATGCCTGAATGCTCCTTAAAGCGAACGTCTTCGGTGGCTACCAGCGCATTAATTACGTTTTGCGAAATTTCATCGTAATCGGCATAAACTCTGTTGCCGGTCGGCCTGAAATAGCGGCCGAGTTCCTGCCCGTCGGCAGAATAAATCACCGAAGCGAATTTGTCAGTAGGATTTTTAAGAGACTTCACATCCGGCATATATCCCACAACTCCGTTATAGACAAGAGTGAAGAAAACACCCACCGCCACTACTCCGCAGACAAACAAAGCCCACATCGCCACAATGAAGCGGCGAGTGCGGGTTTTGGTCTTATTCTGTCGGTTGGAATCTGATTGTTGTATAGTGCTCAATGTTTCAGGATTTTTGTCGCAGTCGAGCCACGACGTTCAATATATAGACCGGGAGCCGCCGGGGCATCGACCATGATTCCGCGCATATCGAAATAGCGGACAGACTGATCACCGGCAACATCCGAGCCAGAAATTGTCACATCTTTAATTTCAGTTTCAGGATCATCAGCCTCAACATAGAAGTCTGGATCATCTCCGTTAGTGTCAATATTGGTAGTGTAGGCGTCGTCACCCTTGCGCTTATAGACGCGCACCCAGTCGAATTCAGTGAGGTATGTGTATTCCGTGTCACACCACTTCGCCCACGCGCCATTGCCGACCGACTGGTTCAGAATGATGTAAAAGTCCTTATAGAACGGCCATGTGATCTGCTCGGTGTAACTTCCACCATTGCTGTAGTGCTGATTTGTATACGAAAACTTCTGTTGTCCGTCAACATACCAGCGCAACTGCTCTGAATCCCATTCCAAGGCATAGACATGCCACAGGTCATGATCTACCCATTCATTGCCGCCTGACTGCGGGGTGCTCACCGGACAATTCTCGTCAAAGCTCTTGTATGTCCAGCCGGAATGAACCGTATGATATGCCGTATGCTCCTCGTCGATCTGCTCCCAGATGTCAATCTCTCCGTCCTTGGGCCAGCCCAAAGGCTGATCCTGCGGCATCATCCAGAAAGCAGGGAAATTGCCCACATGACGGTTTGTCCTTATTCGCGCTTCGACCCTGCCATAGGTAAAATGAAATTTACTCTGGCTGTGGATTGCAGCCGAAATCATATCCTGATTCTCCTGCGGCTTGAATTGCTCGGGAGTCGGTATGCAGTAAGCCTTATAACGTCCGCCTTCGACAATGTTGACAAGCGGGATCTCTTCACCCTGCGCTGTCAGTCGGTTCCACGTCGCATTCTGACGCTGCTGATACCCCCAACGGTCAGGATCAATGCCATCGCCATTGAATTCATCGCCCCACACTTTTGTCCATTGCGAAGAAGGCTGCTCTTCATATATAGCATATATGTCGACGTCGCCATCGGTCAGCGCAGCTGTAAGCGGCGTCATGTTTGAGCCGATCACCACAGGGGTATCCTGCCACTGGCGATTCCCTTTGATGTAGGCCGGACCGTCAAGATTCTGTCCATGTCGCACAATAATCTGTGAGGCAGCATATCCGGGCAAAACAGGCATAGGCTTTACCAGAAGCACCGATCCATAGCCAACGGTAGCCGGCAGCGCAGATCCGTCTGAAGCCACCACATTGCCGTTCATGGCCTTGACATCAAGACTGCCCTCCGGCAGATGCACATTCAGAAGAAAATCCACCGCACAATCACCCCGGGCTTCAAGGCGTGCACGATATACTCCCGCCGGCAACATCGGATGCAGCGTAAACTTCGATTCGCCGCCGATCAGGCCAAGCATATCGGAGCTGCTTGCTCCGTCAACATCTGAAAACACACCGTCCTGACCATAATCCACATACAGGCGCAACGGAACAGCCGAGCCGACATAATCGGCTGTCACAGCAAAAGGTTCACCGGCCATCACACCCACGGCAGTCTCGCTAAGAAAGCAATAACGCTCGGCCGAGGCAACAGGTAGAGTAACACCGGCCACAGAAATCGACGTGATGCCTTTTGCGGGATCTTTCGCCCCCGTGGCTTCATACTCATATTCTCCATCGGCAGCAACGTCACCCGGAAGGAAAGAGGCTTTTAAGACGACATCTCCGCAAAGCATGGCTGACGGGATTGTCAATGCGCCGCCTTTAAGCATAAACGACGGATAAGTGCGCTCGTTGCGCTGCAACGACTCACTGGCAAACGTCACCGCCGGAACTCCGCAATCATAGCCCGATGACACCGTCAATACATCAAACACATAGCCTTCATCGGCCACGGGCTTGACCGCAAGCGGACTGCCTGACACTATCGACGACTTATCAACCGGCTCGCCGCTCAACGCATCAATGAGCGTCCCTCCATCAGAGTCCATCTTAAAGGACGCTTCCGATCCATGAATATATATCATGGCATCAGTTACCGCACCGCCATTGTCAGTGATCAGATTATCACCTATACGGCCTCCGGGATCAATCGAGTTCCAGTCTATCTTAAAGCGGATACGATAAAGTCCAGTGGGAAGATCAGGCACTTCAAATGCCGGAGGATTAACGCCTACATTGCCATCGTTTGTCTGAGTTCCGGCAGAATTCACTCCATTATAATTTGAAAACGCCATCACATCACGGTCTGAAGCACCCGATGCATCAAAGACTCCATCATTGTCACAATCTATATAAACGTATCCATGCATCCATGTGCCAGTCCAATCAAAAGTAACAGTCACCTTCTCACCGGCCGCAGCACTGAAGCATAACGATGTACGATCGTGAAACAGGGCACGGTCACCGGCCTGGGATGATTCAATCGTCTGCAAACCATCAGTCGGCGAGAGCAGCCGCACAGAATTAAGAGTACGCGAACTGTTATTTATCACAGTGCCGTCAGGATAATTCAAACTGTAATCAGCGGCAATAACCGTCTGCGAGATCAGCAATGCCAGGCCACAAATAGCGAATTGTTTTGATTTCATGGACTCTAAATAATATTATTTCCGGTATTTAAGTGCAAATATACACATTTATTTCCAATGACAGGACATAGCGACGTTAAAATCTTGAAAATTAGTTAAAGTTACTCATCCCCATATAACTAAACATTCAACAACAGCGTTATACCAATGAATTAAAAAAACATGGACTTTCAACAACCGTCTGCCACTGCGTCACAGCGGTGCTCATCATTCCTTCACATGACAAACGACATCCCTCGTCCTCTGTGTATGGATTGCGAAATTAGTCGCAGAGGCTCTCATAAATAAATAGTTGAAACGTGAGGAGGAGGTTATCTCATTGTTTGAGGTAACCTCCTTTTCACGTTCCGTATCATCTGTCCGAAGAGCGCCGATGAGGTTGACGGTGGTACAATCGAGTAGGAGGTAAACACTAATTGCAGGTGTTTATCTCCTGCTTTCGTGTTT
>CAMWTI010000108.1 GCA_947177135.1 uncultured Porphyromonadaceae bacterium
GTCCTGGTTCTGTTGTTGATCCTGGTTTTGCTGTTGTTGTTGCTGGAGCATACGCTCGACATAGCGGTAATTTTCACGCGTCTGCATGTTTGACGGATTGATGCGCAAAGCCTGCCTGTAGAGTTGCAGTGCTTGTTGCAGTTGCTGGCTCTCGACTGCGATATTGCCGAGATTGTAAGTGGCGAATTCTGCCACTTGAGGGTTTTCGGCATTCTGCATCAGTTCGGTCATTGTCTCTGTCGCTGCCTTGAGCAGTTCGGCATTTTGCTCTTTTGCTTCGGCGCCGATCTTCAGCCGGGTCAGAGCTTCGTTATAGCGTGCTATTTCGGACTGCGGATTTTCGTCGAGTGCGCGACGGTATGAAATTTCCGCTTCGCGCAGATGGCCCTGGTCGAATTGTTTGTTGCCTTCGGCGATAAACCGGCGTTCGTGGCGGGTGGAGTTGTCGGGCAGAGGCTTCGGTTCAGGCATGGCCGCTGTTGCAGCCATCGGCATAAGCATCAGCATAGCCATCATTGTGGCATTGCGGCTGAAGAAATTGTATTTTCGGAGGAAGCCGATTTTTCGGTTCGAGAATATGCAGTCCAGCACGATCAGCATCAGAGCCAATGCGGCAAATAGGGGAAACTGTTCGTCGGCGGCCGTGTATGTCATTGTGCCGAGATCGGATTTCTTGATTTCGTCAAGACGCTTGACCAGATCGTTGAGTGCCGACGGCGATGCGCCGTTGATGTATATGCCGCCGCCTGCGCGCGCAATGGAGTGGGCCATCTCTTCGTTGAGGTAGGTGGTGACAACGCGGCCTTCGTCGTCTTTGAGCCAGTTGGAGTAGCTGTTGTCGAGCGGAATCTGGGCGCCTTTGCCGGAGCCGAGTCCGATCACGTCGACCTCGATCCCTTCGCGATGAGCCACTTCGGCCATGTTTTCCGCGTCGCCGATCTGGTCTTCGGCATCGGTGATGAGCACTATGGCGCGTTCAACGTCGGTAGCGCCCGAAAACGAGTTCATGGCCACTTCGATGGCTGCTCCGATGCTTGTGCCCTGGTTTTCGACCATGCCTGTGGAAATGTCGTTCAAATACATTTTTGCTGACATGAAGTCTGGAGTGAGCGGCAACTGTGTATAGGCTTCGCCTGCAAAGACGATCAGCCCGACGCGGTCGTTTTCAAGATTGTCGATCAGACGTCCGAGCACGTGCTTTGCACGCTGTAGACGTGAGACTCCGCGCGGATTGTCGGTCGATGACGCGAGCATGGAGTTCGACACGTCGACGGCGATCATCACTTCGATGCCCTGCTGGCTCTCTTCGGTTACTTTGCCCATTGATCTCGGGCGGGCGAGCACAATCACGAGCATGGCGACGGTCAGCAGGCTGATAGTGAGCTTGACGGCCGGAAGATAGCGCGACACGTCGGGCATCAGTCCGTCGAGCACGGCCGGATTTCCGAAGCGTCGCAGGGCGCGGCGCCGCATCATGCGTGCGCCGAAGTATATGGCCGCCATTACCGGAATGAGCAGCAGCAGCCAGAGCAGTTGTGGATAAGCGAAGTTAACCATATTATATAGTCTTTCGTCTGATGGTTGGGGGGAAGAAGAGAGTTGTTTATGGAATCGGGCGTGCGATGGTGTTTTTCAACACGAACTGGACGCCGAACAGAATGAATGCCAGCCAAGCCCAAAGCATATAGTCGTCTTCAGTGTGAGAGAAATTCCGCACGTCGAGTTCGGATTTTTCAAGCGAGTCGATTTCTTTGAATATTTCAGACAAGGCGGTGGCTGATGCGGCTTTATAGTATTTGCCGCCGGTCATGGCAGCGATGTTCTGCAGGGCCTTTTCGTCGATCGGCGCCACAATGCCGTAATCAAGAATATTGCCGTTGTCGTCGACATAAGGCACAGCCTCGCTCATCGGCTCGGCGGCGCCGACCCCGATGGTGTAGACCTTGATCTTCATGTCGCGTGCGATTTCGGCGGCGGTCTCCGGAGCCACGACTCCGGAGTTGTTAGAACCGTCGGTTATTATGATGATGCTTTTTGACACGGCCTGTCCCTCTTTGATGCGGTTGATGGCCGAGACAATACCGTCGCCGATGGCTGTTCCATCGGCTGATATCAATCCGATCTTAACCCCGTTGAGATAGTTCGAGAGCATGGCGCGGTCGGAAGTCAGAGGCACGGCCGAGAAACTTTCGCCGGCAAAGACCACCAGTCCGAGGTTGTCGTTTTCACGGCCTGCGACGAATTGCGAGGCCACTTTTTTTGCCACGGCAAGGCGGTTGTGGCGCTTGTCGATGTCGCCGGCACGCATGGATGCCGAAATGTCGAGACCGATGACTATGTCGGTGCCTTCGACCGATGTGCGGCTCCAGTTGTCGTGGGTCTGCGGGCGGGCAAGGATGATGATCAGGCATGCAGCCGCCGCGCAGCGCATGGCAAACAGCACATGGCGTAACCATACTTTCCATCCTCCGCTCACTTTGGCGAATGCTGCAACGGACGATATGCCGAGCGATGGTTCCTTGTGGCGCCTGACCACGTACCATGCCACCATCGGAATCAGAATCAGCAGTAGCCAGAGTGCGTGGGGATGAGCGAATTCAATACCGTTGAACGTCATGACTTGATGTGGGCCTCCTTCCCTTCTGTGGCATTATTGTCTTTGCCGTCAGTATCATTGGCCGGATCGGGAGCCGGTCTGGTGTTTTCGACAAATGAGAGGGCATGGCTGAACGTGCGCACATTGTCTTCCGGCATTGGGCGCATTTTTGCGAATTTGACGAAATCAGCCATTTCGAGAATCTGGTTCATCTGTGCGCTCATGTCGCGGGTGGTGGAGTTGGCCCTGACTGCCGCCTTGATCTGGGTTGTGGTCATTTCCATGGCGTTGATTCCGAATCTGCCGTCAAGATACTGGCGCAGAATTTCGGTCAGCTCGGTGTAGAATTCCTTCTCCATTCCCTTTTCACATAGTTTGCGGTTGCGCAGCACTTCAAGCTGGGTAATGGCTCTTTCATATGGTGGCACAGGCGCGGGAGCGTGCTTGACGAGAGATTTGAGTCCGCCGCGGCGATATATCTTCCATCCGAACCATGCTCCGGCCGTTGCGGCAATGCCGAGCAGGTAGAGCCACCACCAGTCGGCGATCGCGTCGGGCACCCAGTCCCAGAAGTGGCGGGGCGCTGCGACCGCTGGCATCATGTCGTGGACGGTGGTCATGGAGTCGACTTCGGCATCAGGTGTGTAGACTTTCAGAGCCAGAGGGTTGGACGTGAATGTGTCTGAGCCGACAATATATGTCAGACCGGGGATCACGACATCTCCGGAGTCAAACGGCTGCACAAGCAGTCGACGGTTTATCTGCATCCGGTTGTTGCCGAGATGCAGTGTGTCTGGGCGGCCGCTGGTGTGTAATTCCACACCGGACGTCAGTTCAACCGGCTGTCGGGTGTTTTTTCCGGCGTTCTGGCTGGCCAGATGGGCCTGGGCGGAGAGCAGATCGACTCCCCATGTGCCTTTTGTCGCGGCGTCCTGCACAATCTCCACATCGATCATGCGCAGGCTGCCCTGCATCGCCTCAACCGAGTCAATGCGTGCCGTTACGCTCACGTTCTGGGCGGATGCGATTGCCGAGGCGATTATTAAAGATGCTGATATTAATGCCGATTTATTCATAGGTATAGTAAAGCGTGTGGCGGGGACCGGAACCTGTCATTGTTTCACCCCGCGATGTTTGAACAGCCCCATCAGCGCCTTAACATAGTCTTCGTCGGTTGCCACGGTGGCAAGATCGACACCGCAGTGGTTGACGGTTTCAACCATCTGTTGCTGACGCTCATACCACCACTTGCCATAGGCTTGTCTCACCCGCTTTGACGAGGTGTCGACCCAGCATTCTCCTCCGTTTTCAAGGTCGCGCACGCGCATCAGGCCGACAGAGGGCAGAACGGTGTCGCGCCGGTCATAGACCTGCACTGCCGTGACGTCGTGTTTGCGCGACGCGATCGACAGAGGCTGTCTGTAGGGGATGGCGTTGATGAAGTCGGATATGATGAAGGTGGTGCATCGCTTTTTGAGCGCGTCAGTCAGGAATTTGAGTGCGCCGCCGATGTCGGTGCCCTGTTGAGCCGGCTTGAAGTCAAGCAGTTCGCGGATGATGTAGAGGATGTGTTTCAGCCCTTTTTTCGGTGGAATGAACTTTTCGATCTGCGAAGAGAAGAAAATCACGCCGATCTTGTCGTTGTTCTGCGATGCCGAAAATGCCAGTGTGGCGGCGATTTCGGCGATCATCTCGCGCTTTTCCACTCCTTCGGCACCAAACAGGCGTGAGCCGCTGACGTCGACCAGCAACATCACCGTGAGTTCGCGTTCCTCTTCATAGACTTTCACATAGGGGCGGTTGTGGCGCGCGGTCACGTTCCAGTCTATGTCGCGGATGTCGTCGCCATATTGATATTCACGCACCTCGCTGAAGGTCATGCCGCGCCCTTTGAACGCCGAGTGGTACTCGCCGGCGAAAATATTGCGCGACAGTCCCCGGGTCTTGATTTCAATCTTGCGTACCTTCTTGAGCAGTTCGTTAGCGTCCATGGCGGTTAGAGATTATGGCACCTGTACGCGGTCGAGGATGGTGGAGATGATCTCGTCAGTGTTGATGTTGTTGGCCTCTGCCTCGTAGGTGAGTCCGATGCGGTGGCGGAGCACGTCGTGGCAGACCGCGCGCACGTCTTCCGGCACGACGAAGCCGCGGCGCTGAAGGAATGCGTATGCGCGCGACGCGCGGGCCAGCGAGATAGAGGCTCGCGGTGATGCGCCGAAGGAGATGACGCTTGCCAGTTCATCGAGTCCATAGTCCGCGGGGAAGCGGGTGGCGAAAACGATGTCGACTATGTATCGTTCGATCTTTTCGTCGATATATATCTGTTTGACCACTTTCTGGGCTTCGAGCACTTCTTCGGGTTTGAGCAGAGGCTCGATGTTGCGGTGTACGGGAGCGATGTTCTGGCGGATAATGAGCTTTTCGTCTTCGCGGGTCGGGTAGCCTATGATCACCTTGAGCAGGAATCGGTCTACTTGTGCTTCGGGCAGCGGGTAGGTGCCTTCTTGTTCGATGGGGTTCTGGGTGGCCATCACAAGAAATGGCTCCTGGAGAGGGAAGGTGTTGTCGCCGATGGTGACCTGTCGTTCCTGCATGGCTTCAAGCAGCGCGCTCTGCACTTTGGCCGGGGCGCGGTTAATTTCGTCGGCCAGAACGAAGTTGGCGAAAATCGGACCGCGTTTCACTTGGAACGTTTCGTTTTTCACGCTGTAGACCATGGTGCCTATAACGTCGGCCGGAAGCAGGTCGGGAGTGAACTGGATGCGGCTGTATTTGGCGTCGATAAGTTGTGACAGTGTCTTGATGGCAAGTGTCTTGGCCAGACCCGGCACGCCTTCGAGCAGAACATGTCCGTTGCTGAGAAGGGCGATGAGCAGAGATTCCACCAGATGCTTCTGGCCGACTATGGTCTGATCCATGCCTTTGACTATCAGATTGGTGAAGTCACTTTTTGCTGCTACTATTTCGTTTAGCTCGCGAATGTTAACGGATTCACTCATGTTTTATATGATAAAGAGTATGTTATATTTTTTGTGTCAGAAATTTATGGTGACAAAATTAACTATTTAACATTTAAGGTGTGAAAA
>CAMWTI010000109.1 GCA_947177135.1 uncultured Porphyromonadaceae bacterium
CACCGCGGCAAAAACTGGTTTGCCGACGGGCTGCATAACCTGCAAAATAATGTACTGTCCACCGACATCAACACTCTCCCCGACGGCACAGTCATCGTCAGATACACCATCGAATCACAAGCTCCCGCCACCTATGCGCCCAAACGCAATGTGACCAGCGGACACTATGACTACGAAACACGCCGCGCAACTAACGATAACGACTTCAAGATCACCGCATCGCAAGTCTACACCATCTACCCCGACGGATCCATCGAACTTCAGTCGATCATCGACTCCAACAACCACAACCTGCTCCTGCCCCGCCTCGGCTACTCGCTCGACGTGCCAACAGAATTCAGCAACTTCACCTACTATGGCCGCGGCCCCTGGAACAACTTCCGCGACCGCCGCGCCGGCTCTGACATAGGCCTCCACAAATCCGCCGTCGCCGACCAGTTCGTCCACTTCCCCAAACCGCAGAGCATGGGCGGACGCGAAGACGTGCGCTGGGCCGCGCTGACCAACGCCAAAGGCAACGGACTGATGTTTGTGGCACTCGACACCCTCAGCGTGTCGGCCCTCCCATGGAACGACCTGGAGATGATGCTCGCGCCACACCCCGAAGACCTCCCCGCAAGCAAAGCCACCCATGTCCACCTCGACGCCAAGACTCTCGGTCTGGGCGGTGCAAGCTGCGGACAAGGCTTTGCCCTCGAACCTGACCGCGTCTATGCCGACGGCCGCACCGCCGGATTCATCATCCGTCCCGTCAAGGCCGGAGCCGACATGACCCAGCTTGCCAAAGTCAGCCCTGCCGGCAACACTCCCATCGGCATCACCCGCTCCAAGACCGGCCTTGTCTCCATCATCTCAGCCGACCAGGCCGACAGCTTCCTATATTATATAGTGGCACCCGGCAAAAAAGCTCCCCGCAAACCCAAAGCCCTGCCCTACACCACACCCGTCGACATGCGTGCCGGCGGCACAATCACCGTCTGGTCAGAGTCCGACCCCGACAACAAGCCCACCGTCACCTTCGAACCGATCCTCGAAATCCCGGCTGTCGTCAGCTTCGTCTCATCCGAAGAAAGAGGCGCAGGCGAAGCCGCGGTCAACCTGCTCGACGGCGACCCATCCACCATCTGGCACTCAGTCTATGGAGTAACCGTGGCCAACTATCCTCACCGCCTCGAATTTGACTACACCGACACCCTCACAGCCAAAGGCTTCACCTGGCAACACCGCCAGAACGGCACCAACGGCGACGTAAAAGACTTCAGCGTCGAAGTGAGCGCCGACGGACAGACATGGACCCCCGTGATGACCGGCGCATTTGCCACCTCCAAGGCCCCACAATCCATCATGTTCCCTGCTCCGGTCAAAGCCCGCTTCATCCGCCTCAACATGCTCTCATCCCATAATGGAGCCGACTTCGCATCCGGATCAGAATTCAAACTCATAAAATAATCATTCTTTAAACCTCAAATTATGAAAAAAACACTCTGGGGCCTGGCCACAATAGCCGCGACAATGCTCCTCGCCGCCTGTGGCGACAAAGCCGACAACTGCGAGATTCTCGGCGCGGTTCCCGCCGACGCCGACTATGCCGTGACCTTCAACCCGACTGCCTTCATCGAGTCGGCAGGCGGTTCGGTCACCGACGGTGAGATCACCCTGCCCGCAGCCCTGACCGACAATATCGGAACTGCGGCCAGCGAAATGACCGACTTCTTCCAGTTCATCCACGAAGCCGGCATCAGCACCGAAACCAGCGCTCTGTTCGGATATCTCAGCAACGGTAGCGCGCCGATAATCGTGACCAGCTATGCCGACTACGATAAGCTCGTGGCCACTCTCGAGGCCAATGAGTTCACTCCGCAGGCCAATCCCATGGGCTCGCTCGAGATTTACGGAGCCGAAACCAATATAGTGGGCCTGACCGAAAGCTACCTGATGTTCTCCACCGGCAATTATGCAGAAACCGTCATAGGCCTGATGGAAAGCGCAGCCAACCAGATTGCCGACAAATCAACGCTCGCCGGCACCCCCATGGGCCGCGCTCTCACGGCCGAAGCAAGCGATCTGGCCTTTGCCATGACATATTCCGAAAATATGATCAACAGCTTCGCTCGCGGAATGCAGATGCCGACCATGCTGCTCGATATGTTCAAGGGCGCGATCGTGTGCGGCACTTTCAAACTCAGCGACAATTCGCTCACCGGCACCGTGCGCAGCCTTGACGCCAACGGCAAGCCCATCGACATCATGGCCACCGGACTCTACACATCCGCTCCCGCCAATGTCAGCGACAAGGCGCTGTCATATCTCGGCGACGACCAGCAGATGGTTCTGGCCTTCAACCTGAAGGGTCTGGACTGGAACACACTGTTCAACGACTATCTGATCCCCAATGTGAGCCGCAGCGAACGTGTGGCCATATCGCTGGCCCGCACTTATCTCGAGAAATTTGACGGCACGGTGGCCCTGGGCCTCGGTGTGACCGACGGAATGACATCGTTCAGAAACCTGGACGCCAACATCGACCCGGGCAAACAGTTCTCGGCCACCCTCGTGCTGGAAACCGCACCCGGACAGGCCGAAGGGCTGATGACCGACATCCGCTCGCTGCTCGACAGCACCGGCCTGCCCTACACATCGGCCGACGGCGGACTGAGCGTGGATCTGTCGGGAGTGACCGTATATGCGGCCGTAAAAGACAACATGATCATCGTCTCCAACAACCCCGTATCCGACCGTCACTCCAACGATGCCGTCAAGCAAAGCCACATGGCCGACTACTGCAGCGCCTTCGCCATCTATCTGCCCGAAGACAGCAAACTCATGAGCGACCTGGGGCTGCACTACTCCGTCAGCCTCTACGGCGTGAGCGACACCAAAGCCGCCGAAGGCCGCCTCAACATCACCATCAAGGACGGAACATCACGCAAATTCTTAGAGAAGGCTATAAACCTGGCAATGGACATCCAGAAAGCCATATGATCAAAAAAATCACGTCGCAAGCCCTCCTGCCGCGGATTTTCCGCGGCATGGAGGCTGGCGACTCCTTAAAACAATCACAAGTGTGGCTGCGGCCGGACTTCACGCTTGAACGCGGATGCCGGGTGTGCATCGCCGCAGAATCGGGCAGCGGCAAATCGTCGCTGCTCAGTTTCATAAATGGCTGGCGATCCGACTATGACGGCCGCATCCTCTTCGACGGCCGCGACATCTCGCTGCTGAATGCCGCCGACTGGAGCCGGCTGCGCACCTTCCATCTGTCTCTGCTCCCACAGGAACTATGCCTGTTCCCTTCACTCACCGCCCGCGAAAACATACAACTTAAAAACGCGCTCACAAACCATAAATCCACACAACAGATAACAACCATGCTCGAACGCCTCGGCATCGCCGACAAAGCCGACACACCTGTGGCCAGAATGAGCGTCGGGCAACAACAACGGGTCGCGATCATCCGCGCGCTCTGCCAACCATTTGACTTCATATTCCTCGACGAACCGGTGAGCCACCTCGACGAACGAAACAACCGTGAAGCCGCCACAATGATCACAGAAGAAGCCGCCGCCTCCGGAGCCGGAATAATCTCGACATCAGTCGGCCACAACCTGCTTCTGCCCGAATCCACCACCATCCGCCTCTGACAACTCATGAAAAAGGACGCACTACTGATCCGCCTGCTCCGCACCAACATATCGAAAGCACAACTGACCGGATATGTGGTTGCCAACGTGATCGGACTCGCCGTCATCCTGACAGGCGTGCTGTTCTATAGCGACTGCACCACAACATCAACAGAAACCGATGACCGCTTCATGGCCAACGACTATGTGATCGTCTCGAAAAACATCGACGGCATCGCATTCGCTCCGGTCGCTTTCTCCGAAAACGAAATTGCCGACATTGCCCGACAGCCATGGGCTCGAAAAGTCGGCCGCTTCTCATCCTCACAATTCGGCATGCGCGCATCCGCAAGCCTCGGAGGCCGCGGACTCTCCACATACATGTTCTGCGAATCAGTCCCCGACGAATTCTTCGACATAAAACCGGCCCGCTGGAACTTCGACCCACAGCACCCCTTCATTCCTATAATAATAAGCAAAGACTACCTCTCGCTCTATAACTTCGGCTTCGCAATGCCACAAGGACTGCCGAAACTAAGCGAAGACGTCATCGGATCAATCCCAATCGACGTGACACTAACAGGCCAAAACGGACTCTCCGCCACATTCGAAGCCGCCATCGTCGGATTCTCATCACGCCTGAACACCATCGCCGTCCCACAATCATTCATCGACTGGGCCAACAACCGCTTCGCCCCAGGCAGCACCACAGAAAACGCCTGGTCATCGCGCCTGATAGTCAAAACCGATCCGCTCCTGACATCACAGATGCAGGAATACTTCTCAACACGCGACATAGAAATCGCAGGCGACCGCGAAGCCGACTCCCGGATTGCCGGCCTAATGCGCACGGTGGCCATAGCAGTCACCGCCAACGGAGCCATAATCTGCGCACTGGCATTCTTCATCCTGACACTGAGCATATACCTGCTGCTCCAAAAAAACGAAAACATGCTCCGAAACGTAATCCGCCTCGGATACCAGCCCAACAAAGTCAGCCGGATATACGAACGCCTTGTCGCACGCATCAACTGCGGAGTCGGCGCCATTGCACTGACAGCATCCCTCGCCGCACGCTCGCTCTGGCTTCCGGCGCTCCATTCCGCAGGACTCGGCGGAGGCAACATCTGGACCGCCATCGGAGCCACCGCAGCCTTCATCGCCCTCTCATCAGCCCAGAACACCATGCTGATACGCCGCCGCATCTCGGCACTATCGTCATGAACCGCCCCCTTACTCTGACAGCACCACACCCCTCGATCTCAGCCCCGACTGACAGAAATGTCAGTTCAGACTGACACAAAAAACATCACCGGCCCGCCCAACATTTTTGGCACGCTATTTGTTATGAAGACAAACGGAAACCCTCAAACCCCAGGGTGACTCCAAACAACCTCTTGAATTAACAAATAAGAAAAAACAAATAAAACTCAGACCAAAATTATGGGTAAAATTATCGGTATCGACTTAGGCACCACCAACTCCTGCGTGGCTGTCCTCGAGGGCAAAGACCCCGTTGTCATTCCTAACAGTGAAGGACGCAACACCACCCCGTCGGTGGTCGCTTTCACCGATGGTGGCGAACGCAAGGTTGGCGACCCGGCCAAACGTCAGGCCATCACGAACCCCACCCGCACAGTATACTC
>CAMWTI010000110.1 GCA_947177135.1 uncultured Porphyromonadaceae bacterium
GACCAACGGAGAGCATGGCTTTGAGAATGGCTTCGTCGGTGTCGTCGCCGATGCAGCCGACTTCGCCGGTGGAACTCATGTCGACGCCAAGCACGGGGTCGGCTCCCTGAAGGCGAGAGAAGGAGAATTGCGAAGCCTTGATGCCGACATAGTCGAGGTCGAAGGCGCTTTTGTTAGGCTTTTCTACCGGGAGTCCGAGCATCACCTTAGTAGCAAGGTCGATAAAGTTGATTTTCAGAACCTTACTAACAAACGGGAATGAACGCGAAGCGCGGAGATTGCACTCAATCACCTTTATGTCATTGTTTTTTGCAAGGAACTGAATGTTGAACGGACCGGATATCTGAAGCGCTTTGGCGATTTTGGCCGACACTTTCTTGATTCGGCGCATTGTCTCGACATAGAGTTTCTGCGGCGGAAACTGAATTGTGGCGTCACCGGAGTGGACTCCGGCAAATTCAATATGCTCGCTGATGGCATAGGCCTTGATCTCGCCGTCCTGGGCCACGGCATCCATCTCGATCTCTTTGGCGTTCTGGATGAACTGACTCACCACAACCGGATATTGCTTGCTGACGTTGGCCGCGAGACGGAGGAAACGCTCAAGCTCTTCGTTGTTGGAGCAGACGTTCATCGCCGCGCCTGAGAGCACGTAACTGGGGCGGACAAGCACCGGGAAACCTACCTCCTTGATGAACTCATCAATGTCGGCCATTGATGTGAGTTCTCGCCAGCGGGGTTGGTCCACACCGATTTCATCGAGCATCGACGAGAATTTGTGGCGGTCTTCGGCATTGTCGATGCATTTTGCCGAAGTGCCGAGAATGTTGACGCCCTCGGCGTCAAGACGCATGGCCAAATTGTTGGGAATCTGACCGCCGACGCTCAGAATGGTGCCGTGTGGCTGCTCGAGGTCGAGGATATCCATCACACGCTCGAAAGTGAGTTCGTCGAAATAGAGACGGTCACACATATCATAGTCGGTGGAGACGGTCTCCGGATTGTAGTTGATCATCACAGAGCGCCAACCCTGTTGTTTCACAGTCATCAAAGCGTTGACCGAGCACCAGTCGAATTCAACTGACGATCCGATGCGGTATGCGCCGGATCCGAGCACCACGATCGAGCGGTGGTCGTGCAGATATGTCACATCATTTGATGTGCCGTTGTATGTCAGGTAGAGATAATTGGTCTGTGCGGGATATTCAGCGGCAAGGGTGTCGATCTGCTTCACCACAGGCACGATTCCGCGGGTCTTGCGGTGACGGCGCACTTCCATCGATGCAGTCTGTGCGTTGACCATTGTTTCCTTGAACACCGAGCGCGCCACCTGGAAGTCACTGAAACCCTGCTGTTTTGCCTGGCGAAGCAATTCGTCGGGCAAGGACGACAGAGTGGAATATTCTTCCAGTTCACGGGAGGTGTCCATGATATTCTGGAGTTTATAGAGAAACCAGCGGTCAATTTTGGTCAGTTCGTGGATGCGTTCGACTGAATATCCTTTTTTGAGGGCCTGCGCGATCACGAATATGCGCTTGTCGGTAGGTTCGCGCAAAGCCTTGTCGATGTTGTCGATCTTCAGTTCCTTATTTTCGACAAAACCGTGCATTCCCTGGCCGATCATGCGCAGACCTTTCTGAATGGCTTCTTCGAAAGTGCGGCCGATGGCCATCACTTCGCCGACCGATTTCATGGAGGAGCCGATTTCGCGACGCACACCATGGAATTTGCCGAGATCCCAGCGTGGAATCTTCACAACACAATAGTCAAGCGCCGGTTCAAAAAAAGCCGAAGTCTCTTTGGTGACCGAGTTGCGCAGGTCGAACAGGCCGTATCCGAGTCCCAGTTTTGCGGCGACAAACGCGAGGGGATAACCTGTGGCCTTTGAAGCGAGAGCTGACGAACGGCTCAGACGGGCATTGACTTCGATGACACGATAGTCCATCGATTCGGGGTCGAAGGCGTACTGAACGTTGCACTCGCCGACAATGCCGATGTGGCGGATGATCTTGATGGCGAGTTTGCGCAGGTAGTGATAATCTTCGTTTGTGAGAGTCTGCGAGGGTGCAACCACGATGCTCTCACCTGTATGGATGCCGAGCGGGTCGAAATTTTCCATGTTGCAGACCGTGATGCAGTTGTCGAAGCGGTCGCGCACGACTTCATATTCGACCTCTTTCCAACCCTTGAGCGACTTCTCGACCAGCACCTGCGGTGAGAACGACAGCGCTTTTTCGACGAGGGCGGTAAGTTCTTCTTCGTTGTCGCAGAAGCCGGATCCGAGGCCTCCAAGAGCATATGCGGCACGCACAATTACGGGATAACCGAGCTTCGATGCGGCTTCGCATGCTTCGGCCACGGAGTCGACGGCCTCGCTCTTGATTGTCTTGACGTCGATCTCGTCAAGTTTTTTCACAAAGAGTTCGCGGTCTTCAGTGTCCATGATAGCCTGCACCGGGGTGCCGAGCACTTTCAAGCCGTATTTTTCGAGCACTCCACTCTGATACAGTTCGACGCCGCAGTTCAGGGCAGTCTGTCCGCCGAACGCGAGCAGAATGCCGTCAGGCCGTTCCTTCTCGATCACGCGCTCCACAAAATATGGGGTGACAGGGAGGAAATATATTTTGTCGGCAAATCCTTCCGACGTCTGCACCGTGGCAATATTCGGATTGATGAGCACTGTGGTGATGCCCTCCTCTTTGAGTGCTTTCAGAGCCTGCGATCCGGAATAGTCGAATTCGCCGGCTTCACCGATCTTGAGGGCACCGCTGCCAAGCAGCAGCACTTTCTTGATTTCAGTCTTTTCCATATGCAGTCAATCAGAGGAGGGTTATAAATTCATCGAAAAGAAATTCAGTATCTTTAGGTCCGGAACTTGCTTCCGGATGGAATTGCGCGGAGAAGAATGGTCTGGTTTTGTGGCGTATGCCTTCGTTGGTGCCGTCGTTCATGTTGATGAAGAGCGGCTCCCAGTCGGCAGGCAGAGTGTTGCTGTCGACCGCAAAGCCATGATTCTGCGACGTGACGAAGCAGGTGTCTGTCCCTACCCTGCGCACGGGCTGGTTGTGGCTGCGGTGGCCGTATTTCAGTTTATACGTGCTTGCACCGGCAGCCTTGCTTAACAACTGGTTGCCCATGCAGATGCCACATATCGGTTTTCCGATGGCGATGGCCTTGCGGATGTGTTCGACCGTCTTGTCAACCAGGTCGGGGTTTCCAGGGCCATTGGAGATGAAGAGGCCGTCATATTGAAGCGCGGTGAAGTCATAATCCCAGGGCACGCGGACCACCTTGACGCCGCGGCGCGTCAGACAGCGGATTATGTTGTGTTTCACGCCGCAGTCAACGAGCACGACAGTTTTTTCACCGGTGCCATATTCCTCGACTTCCTTACAGCTGACTTTGGCCACCAGATTTTCGACATTCGGATCATAAAAGCCTGGATCAGGAGCACCGTCGACAATGATTTTTCCGAGCATGGAGCCTTTTTCGCGCAGCAACTTGGTGAGCGCACGAGTGTCGATTCCATAGATGCCGGGGATCTTTTCTTCGTCAAGCCACTGCGCGAGCGACCTGTCCGCCTGCCAGTGGGAGTGGTCCCAGCTGTAGTCCTGAGCCACGATGGCACGCGCATGAATGTGGTCGCTTTCGTAATATTCGCTGACGTCATCTTTTTCCCTGCGCGGAGGCACGCCATAGTTGCCGAGAATCGGATATGTGGTGACAAGTATCTGACCCTCATACGACGGGTCGGTCAAACTTTCAGGATAGCCGGTCATGGCTGTGTTAAACACCACTTCTCCGGCAGTGGAACCTGCGTAACCGAAAGACTTTCCATGGAAAGTGGTGCCGTCTTCGAGAATCAGTACGGCATTAAGCGTAGGGCGCATAGTCTATGACAATTGATATTGTGGTTATACGATAAGCCGTGCCTGGGAGGCATCAACTTGAGTGCAAAGTTAGCAAATTCCCGCCAAATTAGCCAAACTTTCGCGTTTTTTTTGGGCTTTTTCGCAGGCAATGGCGGGCACGCGCTTGCACGTGCGACATAAAAGTCTTAACTTTGGGGGCGTGAAAAATAATTTTATTATCAATATAGCGATTCTGGCCGGCTCCATGATGGCCCCGGCCATGAGTGGATGCTCGGGCGGCACCGCCAGGAGCGTGACGCCGGCAGCCGCCGAAACCAAGGCCGAAAGGGTCTCCGTCCCGCAGTTCAGCGCCGACAGCGCTATGGCCAATGCAGCTTCGCAGGTGGCGTTCGGGCCGAGAGTACCGGGCAGCGACGCCCATCGCCGTTGCGCGGAATGGCTCGGCGACAGGTTGAAAGCGGCTGGAGCCGACACAGTCATGATTCAGACGGCCACACTCGACGACGGCACCCCCATGCGCAACATTTTCGGTCGCTTCGACGCCGGAAACAAGCGGCGTATCCTGTTGCTGGCCCATTACGACACCCGTCCCTGGGCCGACGAAGACCCTGATCCCGCAAACCGGACCCGCCCCATCGACGGCGCCAACGACGGCGCAAGCGGTGTGGCCGTGTTGCTGGAGACAGCCCGCCTGATAGGATCCGGTGAAGCACCCAGATGCGGAGTGGACATATTGCTGGTCGATGTAGAGGATTCAGGCAACTCCGGCGAAGATGATTCATGGGCCAGAGGATCGCAGTATTTCGCGGACAATATGCCTTACGGGGCAACTGAGCCGCTGCCTGAGGCCGCCATTCTGCTCGACATGGTAGGAGGCCGCGACGCCAGGTTCTGTCGCGAGATGTTCTCGCAACAATATGCCGCACCGGTTGTCGACGCGGTGTGGCGCGCGGCCAGAGAGGCTGGCCACTCCGACCGGTTTACCGATGCCATCGGCGGAGCGGTCAACGACGACCATCTGCCGTTTCTCCGAGCCGGCATTCCAGCCATCGACATAATCGAAACCACCAATGAACAGACTGGATCGTTCAACCCCACATGGCACACAATGGCCGACAACCTCGACAATCTTGACGCTGCCACTCTCAAGGCTGTCGGCGAGACTGTCGTAACATACATATATAATAACAAATGACCATAAACGAGATTCAAGACGAAATCATCGGCGAGTTCTCCGACATTGACGACTGGATGGACCGCTATTCCTACATCATCGATCTGGGCAATGCGTTGCAGCCCATAGAGGAAAAATATAAAACTCCGCAGCACCTGATCGAAGGATGCCAGAGCCGGGTGTGGATCAATGCCGACAGGACTCCTGATGGC
>CAMWTI010000111.1 GCA_947177135.1 uncultured Porphyromonadaceae bacterium
ACAGGTGATACATCTGCTGGCCCTTGAAGGCCATGCCGCCGACAATATTCCCGGCTGTCCGGGAGTCGGCGAAAAAACCGCCGTGAAGCTTATTGCCGATTTCGGATCGGTGGAAACCCTGCTGGAAAACACCGACAGACTCAAAGGCGCCCTGCAGAAAAAAGTGACGGAAAACGCCGACAAAATCCGAATGAGCAAATTCCTGGCAACGATCCGCACCGACGTCCCTGGCGAAGTCGACCCCGACTCGCTGCTGCGACGGCCGACCGACAACGAGGCTCTGCTCTCGGTTTATCGCGAGCTGGAATTCAAGTCGCTCGCCGCAAGAATCCAGAGCGAAACGCCTGCCGAAAACAAGGCGGCAAAATCTGCCGACGCAGCCACACGCGAACCGTCGCTGTTTGATTTCATGGAACCGGATCCGGCCGAAAACAAAAAGACTCTGGCGGATTCAGGAGCCGATTACCGCACCCTCACTTCCGAAACGGAAATCGCACAGGCCGTGGCGAAGGCAGCCGGGGCCTCACGTGTGGCTATAGCCCTCTATTCCGAAGGAGCCGACGCCATGACCGCGACATGGCACGCAATGGCAATGAGCTGGAAAAACGGACAGGCTGTCTACTTTGCCAGACCGGCGGCCGAAGTGCTGAAACCGCTGATGGAAAACTCTGACACACTGATCGTCAGCCATGACCTCAAGCGCGACATCCTGCTGATGCGCCGCGAAGGCATCGAAATAAAGGCTCCGAAATTCGACACCTCGCTTGCCCACTATCTGCTGCAACCCGAACTGCGCCACACTCTGGCCGACGTGGCATGGAACTATCTCGACTACCGCACAGTCGATTACGACACAGCGGCAGCCAGAGCAAAAAAATATCCGCCAATCGCTCCGGCCGATGCCCCGGAGCTGTTTTGCGAACAGGCCGACGTCACCCTCAAAGCCTATTACCGGCTACTCGACGCGCTCAGAGAGGAACACGTCAGCGACAACCTTATCGCACTTGAACAGAATCTGCTCCCTGTGCTTGCCGACATGGAATGGACCGGCGTGAAAATCGACACAGCTATCCTTGCCGAAATGTCGGCGAGACTGACCGTCAGAGCTGTCGAGATGGAACAGAAAGCTTATGAGATAGCAGGACATCCGTTCAACATCGCATCGCCGTCGCAGGTCGGGCAGGTGCTGTTCGGCGAACTGAGAATCGACACAAAAGTCAAGAGAACAAAAACCGGAAATTTCTCAACCACAGAAGAGATTCTGGAAAAATACCGCACGACGGTGCCGCTGGTCGACCTGATCCTGCGCATCCGCGCCCTGCGAAAACTGCTGGCCACATATATCAATGCCCTGCCCACGCTCGTCAACCGAAGCACCGGCAAAATCCACACGACCTACAATCAGACAGGCACGGCCACCGGGCGTCTGTCGTCCAACAATCCCAACCTCCAGAACATCCCTATCCGCACTGACGACGGACGCGAAATACGCCGCGCCTTCGTGGCCGATCCCGGATGTCTGATCCTCTCGGCCGACTATTCACAGATTGAACTGAGACTGATGGCCGACATCAGCGGTGACCCTGACATGGTGGAGGCCTTCGCGGCAGGCGAAGACATCCACCGGGCCACAGCATCAAAGATCTTTCATGAGCCGCTGACAGAGGTGTCTGACGAACAACGCCGCCGCGCAAAAACCGCCAATTTCGGCATCATATACGGCATCTCGGCATTCGGACTGTCTGAACGCCTCGGCATCAGCCGAAGCGAAGCCAAGGCGCTGATCGACGGATATTTCGCATCATACCCCAAAATCCGTGAATATATGGACACAACCGTGGAGCGCGCACGCGCTGACGGATTCGTCTCCACCGTGATGGGACGCCGGCGCATGATCCCCGAAATCAACTCAAGGTCGGCTGTGGTGCGCGGATATGCTGAACGAAACGCCATAAACGCACCGCTGCAAGGCTCGGCGGCCGACATCATCAAACACGCCATGGTCAGAATCCACTCGCGCATGAAAGACTCGCAAATGAGCTCACGGATGATCATGCAAGTCCACGACGAACTGATCTTCAACGTGGTGCCAGAGGAATTGGAATCGATGCAGAAACTCGTCATCGAAGAAATGGAAAACGCCTATCGCGGACGAGTGCCTATGACCGTGTCATCCGGTGTGGCCCAGAACTGGCTCGAAGCCCACTGACGCCCCGCCCTGCCCAATAATCGACCGTTCACACCCAACAGATGCCGTCAAGAGCCGGACCGACAGCTCTTGACGGCATTTGCTTTACAGCAGCTTACGAAAAAATTTTCGCATAAATTTGGACGATTGAAATAAATGGCATAACTTTGCGGTGTCATACAGCAATAGTACACTAACCAACCATTCATCTATTATGTTAGAAATACGCTCTCTCAGCTACTCATATCCCAAAGCTGCAAAACCGGTCTTTTTTGACCTCGGGCTGGAACTGCAGTCAGGCAACATTTACGGACTGCTCGGCAGCAACGGCGCCGGCAAGTCCACCCTGCTCTATCTGATGTGTGGCCTGCTGCGCCCGCAATACGGACAAGTCCGGTTCAACGGCCACGATGTGTGCCTTCGCCAGCCGGACACACTTGCCGACATATTTCTGGTTTCAGAAGAATTTGAACTGCCGCCAGTGCGCCTCGACGAATTCATCAGAATCAACTCACAGTTTTATCCCCGTTTTGACCGTGCGGCCATGGAGAAATATCTGACCGACTTCAGGCTTGACACCCACCTGCATCTGGGCCGCCTTTCAATGGGCCAGAAAAAGAAAGTGTTCATCGCCTTTGCCCTGGCATGCAACACCTCCCTGCTGCTGATGGACGAACCGACCAACGGACTCGACATTCCAGGCAAAAGCGAATTCCGCCGCGCACTGATCTCGGCCATGAACGAAAACCGCACGGTGGTGATCTCGACTCACCAGGTGCGCGATCTTGACCGCGTGCTCGACCACGTCACAATAGTGGACGGCGGGCGGCTGCTGCTCAACTCATCGATCAGCGCCCTGCAACAACGCCTGGCCTTCTCTCTGGAAAACGCGCCCGACCCGACGGCCCTCTACAGCCAGCCGACCGCCGGCGGATATTCTATTGTGCGCCCGGCCGACGAAGGCGCCGAAGAAACCGACGTGAACCTCGAGTCGCTTTTTGAAATGATAGTGACACAACGACAAAACATCTTCTGATATCAGTTACCGCTATGAACCAGACATTCAACATCAATAGATTCGGCCTGCTGCTCAAACGCTACATGGTTGAAAACCGTAAACAATTGTTTTTTCTATTTGGAGTGATGTGGGGAGTGATGTTGCTCGCCGCCGCCTGCATCGGTCATTATGAAAAGGAAACCATAGAACGTCTCACTGCAAACCAGATGTACAACTGTTTCACTTATGATTTCTACGGCACACGCGCAGTGCTCTATCTGGTTTCGGCTGTGGGATTCTCATGCATCACCGGCTCCTATATGTTTTCATCGCTGCGCACCAAGCAGTCACGCATCATGTCGCTGATGCTTCCGGCATCGATGGCCGAGAAATACTGGGTATATTTCACGGTATACATCCTTGCGTTTTTCCCCATATTCCTTTTGGGCACGGTGGTGGCCGATCTGGCCTATTATGTCACGGCCGGTGGCGGAATAATCTTTCAGCTGTTGGCCTTCCATGGGAGCTACTCCATTTTTCAAACCGACAGCGTGCTGTTGTGGACAGTGCTCTGTTATCAGGCCATCTTTGCATTAGGGAGCGCCCTGTGGCCCCGTCTCAGCTTTTTCAAGACGTTCATAGCCATGTTCGTGCTCAGCATCCTCGCACTCTTCTTCCCGACGCTCATCTACCATATTCTCAAACCGTTTGATGATTGTGTCGCCGTGCTGGAAGCCATAGTCGTCATTGCCTGCTATAGTCTTGCATGGGTGCGTTTCCGCCATGTGCAGGTAATTCAAAAACTGCTCTAATCTGCGCCTATGGGTATTAAAGAATCTCGACCTGTCTACTTGCAGTTGGCCGACAAACTGATGGACGACGTTGTCAGCGGCCGCATAGCCCCTGACGAACGGATGCCGTCCGTGCGCGAATTCGCGGCAGACAATCAGGTGAACGTCAACACCGCCATACGCGCCTATGACTATCTGGCCACACGCTCCATCATCTACACCCGCCGCGGCATGGGCTACTTTGCCTGTGCCGACGGAGCGCAGCGCGTGGCGTCGCTGCGCCGCGACGAGTTCATGCACAACGATATGGACATATTTTTCCGCCAGCTCCATTCCTTTGGCATGACTCCCGACCAACTCGCACTCCTCTATGCCGAATTCCTCCAACAACACTCAAAAAAACAAACACACTCTGACATATGATAACACTTAAGGATATAAACAAAACATATCCCGGAGCAGCGCCGCTTCATGTGCTCAAAGACATCAGTCTGAACATCGGACGCGGCGAGCTGGTGTCGATCATGGGGGCATCCGGATCCGGCAAGTCCACATTGCTCAACATTCTCGGCATTCTCGACGGATACGACTCGGGCGAATACTGGCTTGACGGACGATTGATCAAGAATTTGAGCGAAAACCGCGCGGCCGACCTCCGCAACCGCATGATCGGCTTCGTATTCCAGTCTTTCAATCTGATCAGCTATAAGGATGCGGCAGACAACGTTGCGCTGCCTCTGTTCTATCAGGGAGTAGGCAGACGCAAGCGCCGGGCGCTGGCCATGGAGCAGCTCGAAAAGCTCGGCCTGGCCGACCGCGCGCATCACCTGCCCGGCGAACTCTCGGGCGGACAGAAACAGCGCGTGGCCATAGCCCGAAGCCTGATCACACGCCCGTCAATCATTCTGGCCGACGAGCCGACCGGAGCGCTCGACTCCCGGACCTCGAAGGAAGTGATGCAGATTTTCCGCGATCTGAACTCTCAGCAGGGAATGACGATCGCAATCGTGACCCACGATCCGGGAGTGGGCGAACAGACCAACCGCATTATCCGCATATCTGACGGCAGAATCGTATGACAGACCTTATACGTGAGATATTCCAGACTCTGAAGTGCAACAAGTTACGCACATCGCTCACCGGACTCGCCGTGGCCTGGGGCATCTTCATGCTCATCACTCTCGTCGGCATGACCAAGGGAGTGATCAACAGTTTCGAAAAGCAGACGGCGAGCCAGGGCTCCAATACAATCAACGTGTGGCCCGGAGTCACTTCCGAAC
>CAMWTI010000112.1 GCA_947177135.1 uncultured Porphyromonadaceae bacterium
CCGCGACCCCGACCTTGGCAAGGTCGTGCTCTACCAACTGAGCTATTTTCGCATATGTTAATGTTCTCGTTTAAGAAGGGAGCGAAAAACGGGACTCGAACCCGCGACCCCGACCTTGGCAAGGTCGTGCTCTACCAACTGAGCTATTTTCGCATTTTTAGGTTTGTCGTCGTCGCTTTAGGCGTCGTTGCTTCTCTTAAGCGATTGCAAAGGTATGGACTTTTTTCGGACTGGCCAAATTTTTGGTTGATAAAAATGGTTATTTTTTTTTACAGTGTGATAAGTTGCTGGTATTCAGGTGTAGCCTGATGAGCCTGCATATGGAGCTTTTATGATGGATAGTAGCTCTTCAGGCTTGGAAACGATGTGTTCGGCATAGAATTGGCGCAGTTCGGATATGGGGCGGAAGCCCCATGACACGCCGGCAGATTCGACGCATGCGCGGCGGGCGGTCTCCATGTCGACGCCGCTGTCTCCGACGTAGAGCACGTCTTCTTTTGGGGTGGGGTTTGCTGCGAGGATGTTGAAGACGATTGTCGGATCGGGTTTAGCCGGGATTTCCGGGCGCATTCCGTGTATGGCGCAGAATGGTATATGGCGGAAGTAGTGTGCGATAAGCTGTGATGTGGCTTCCTGGTATTTGTTGGATGCAACGGCCATGCGTATGCCTTGGCGGTTTAGTTCGCCGATCAGTTCGGGGATGCCTGGGTATGGAGCGGTGTGGTCGCATAGGTGGCGGTCATAGTATTCCTGGAAGATCTGACGCATGCGTGATGCATTTTCGGGGGTTCGGGCGTCGTGGGGGAGTACGCGCTCAAGTAGCCGGCTGATGCCGTTGCCGACGTAGAAAGGATATGATGATATGTCGTGGGTAGGGTAGCCGCATGTGCGCAGTGCGTGGTTGGCGGCGTGGGCCAGGTCTTCGATTGTGTTCAGAAGTGTGCCGTCAAGGTCGAATATGACGAGTGATTTCATTGTTTTTTCTGTGTCGGTTGAATGGTTGAAGGATCGGGGAGGGTGTCAGAACGGATAGCCGACGGAGAAGTGGAATGTCGCGTCGCGTTGCCAGCGAGGGTGTATCAGGGGCCATGGCTGGTGGCCTTTGGCAGGGTTGTATGCTTTCATGCCGAGGTCGAAGCGTAGCAGGAAGTAGTTGAAGTCGAGTCGCAATCCTATGCCGTAGGCCCAGGCGAGTTCTTTATAGAAGGTGTTGATGCGGAACAGTCCGTCGGGCTGGTTTTCATAGTTGCGTATTGTCCAGATGTTGCCGGCGTCGATGAACAAGGCGCCTTCGAATACCCAGAATAGTTTTACTCTATATTCCATGCTGAGGTCGAAGCGTATGTCGCCGCATTGGTTAATGAATCCGGCCACTGAGTTGGTGGAGTTGTAGCGTCCGGGACCGAGGGTGCGCACTCCCCATCCGCGCACTCCGTTTGCTCCTCCGGCATAGAAGCGTTTTTCAAATGGGAGCATGGATGAGTTGCCATATGGTATGCCGATGCCTCCACCTATGTGGAATGCCAGAGATGATCGGTTGTCGAAGTTGTGTGCGCGCATGTAATCTATTTCGCCTTTTATGTATTGGGCATACTGTATGCCGAATATTTTGTATGCACCCTGGCTTTTGCGTTGTCCGATGGCAGAGGAGACGGCATAGAGCAGGTTGCCGGATGATTCGGCCGAGGCACGCAGAGTGAATACGTTTTTTTGCAGTCGCCGCGGTTGTCCGGGCATGGACGTGAGTGAGGCGTTTGCTTTGTTTGTTTTGAAATATGAGAATCCGAGGCGCATTATGAAATGGTCTTCGTAGCTGTAGCGCAGCAGTGGGTTTGAAGGCGCGATCTCGTCGAGGAAGTTTAGGGTGGAGTGGGGCAGATAGACGTAGCTGATGTCGAGCACGTCAAGCACTTTGCGGGTGTTGTTGTTGCGGCTGCTCCATTTGTATTTCCATCCAGCTCCGGCAATGATGCGGGTGTATTCAGGGCGTTCCTGGAAGTTGAAGTTGAGGGCGAATTCTGTCGAAGCGAGGACTTTGCGTCTGAAGCTGCGTTTGATGAACGGGGCGCGGAATCTTGGCAGCGTAAGCGCTATTTCGGCTCCGGCTTCTGTGTAGTGGTTGTTGATCAGGCCTTCGAGATTGCCCGAGAGGCTTTCATAGCTTCCGCGGGCTTTGACGGTGAGCAGTTCCGAGGCGTGGAGCAGGTTGCGGTGCTGATATGTCACTCCGACTCCGAAGCCGAGGTCGCCTTCGGAGTTTGTGCCTTCGAGTTCTACGGATATGCCTTGTTTTGTGTTGCGCGTAAGTTTGACCACGGCGTCGAGCCAGATTGCGGAGTCGTTTGGCGCGTATGCGGCACGGCGCATCTCTATGGTGGCCGAGCGTACGGTTCCGAGTCGGCTTAGGGCTTCGTATGTCCGGTCGACTGCCTGCGATGAGTAAACGTCGCCCGGTTCAATGTAGTTGTTGTCCCAGAGCATGCGTGGTTTTATGTAGGGGTGTCGAGATTCCGGGTTGTAGACTACTGTGACGTTGCGGAAGTTGATTGTGTCGGTCTGTGATGATCCGTCTTTGCCTGGTTGATAGTCTGTTTCGAAGATGATGCGTGATACTTTATAGATCTGATGACGTTTCTGGCCCGGCGGATTGTCTACTTTCATGGTCAGGTTGACGGTGTGGTCGCCTTCGGCTGTGTCGGCCACAAATGTGATGTAGTCTTTGACGAAGGCGTAATATCCGCGGTTCTGCAGCATGTCGGTGAGCCTTGTCCGTTCGGAATCGAGCAGGTTGCGGTCGAGTCTGTCGCCGGGGTTCAGTGTGAAGCTGCCGGCGTCGAGCGCAATTGTGTTTCTGATTGCAGAGTCAGCAATCTGATATTGGATCGCGTTCACCCGATGCGGCAGTCCGGGTCTGACATTGTAGATCAGGTCGATTTTTTTTTTGTCGGGGCGCATTAGAGTATCGGCCAGGACTTGAGGGTTCATGTATCCCCGGTTGATCAGCGCCAGTTTCAGCTGGCGTATGCTCTGGTTTGTTAGGGTGTGGTTGTAGATTACTGGCGGTTTGCCCATCCGCCTTAGCCAGCGGTTATACCATTTTGTGGAGTCGCGTCCGGAAAGGCTGTAGGTGCTGAGTTGTAGTTTCCAGAAGCCGAGCACTTTGTGGTTTGGCTGTTGGCGGAGATAGTTGTTGAAATCCGACGGCTGCAGTTTTTCATCCGATAATGAGTCGTTGACCACGTTGACTTTTACGTGGTCAAGCAGCATTTTTCCGTCTGGCACGTGTTTAGTTGAGCCGCACCCCCATAGTGCAGCTGTCAGAGCGGTGATGCAGATGATTTTACAAATAAAGGCCTTGCTCATTGCAGGCTGCAAAGTTAGCAATTAATCGGGAAGAAAGCGAGGAGATTTTTAAAAATATCCTCGCTTTGACTGAGCATACGGTATGGCTTAGAGAGCAAACAGCTCTCTGGCGTTGGCAGTGGTGATTGCGTCGAGTTCTGGCAGTCCGATGCCGAGATGGCCTGCAATATGGGCCGCGGTGTGGACCAGGTATGAGCTTTCGTTGCGTTTGCCTCGCATCGGCACTGGTGCCAGCCATGGAGAGTCGGTCTCCAGTACTATGTGTCGGAGGCCTATTGCCGGAAGCACATCGCGAAGGGTGGCGTTTTTGAATGTGACGATGCCGTTGATGCCGAAATAAGCCTGTGGCATTATGCGCCGGATCGCAGTCAGATCGTCATCGGTGCCTCCAAAGCTGTGAAATACGGCCAGAGGCAGGCGTCCTTTGCGTCCTTTCATGAGGTCGAGCATTGGCTTCAGCGCTTCGCGGCAGTGGAGGATCAATGGAAGTCCGAGCCGGTCGGCCAGGTCTATCTGTGCTTCCAGGGCTTCGAGTTGAGCCTGAAGATTGGTTTTGTCCCAGTAGAGATCAAGCCCGGTTTCGCCGACTGCCACGTATGGTTGGCGGCGGGAGCATAATTCGTCGATGATGGTCTGCAGCTGAGCGGTCCAGTCATCTTTCAGTTCTGTCGGATGCAATCCGGCGCAAGGTGCAGTGGAGTGGGGGCGCAGGGAGTGGACTTCGGCGATCTGGGGTATTGATCCGGCGTCGACGCCTGGTAGTACCATCAGTTCCACTCCTGCAGCAAGTGCGCGGTCTATTGCCGCGCACTTGTCAGGGTTGTAGTCATCTAAGAATAGATGAGCATGGGTGTCTATCATAAACTGCGATCAAAGGATGCCCTGGCCCATCATGGCGTTGGCCACTTTCATGAAGCCGGCGATGTTTGCGCCTTTCATATAGTTGATATAGCCGTCGGGTTCGGTGCCGTATTTGATGCATTGTTCGTGGATCGAGTCCATGATGTAGTGAAGCTTTTCGTCGACTTCGGCCTCGCTCCACTGCAGATGCATGGCATTCTGGCTCATTTCGAGTCCGGATGTGGCTACGCCGCCGGCATTTACTGCTTTGCCGGGAGCATAGATTGTCTTGTTGGCGAGGAATGCGTCGATGGCTTCAGGTGTGCAGCCCATGTTGGAGACTTCGGCCACCAGTTTCACACCGTTTGCGATGAGTTTCTGGGCGTCTTCTCCGTTGAGTTCGTTTTGAGTGGCACAGGGCAATGCGATGTCGACTTTCTGTTCCCAGGGTTTGCGGCCGGGGAAGAAGGTGGACGACGGGTATTTTTCGGCATATGGAGCCACGATGTCTTCGCCTGAGGCGCGGAGGTCGAGCATATAGTCAATTTTTTCGCCCGAAATGCCTTCCGGATCATAGATGTAGCCGTCGGGGCCGGATATGGTCACGACTTTGCCTCCGAGTTCGTTGGCCTTGATGGCAGCTCCCCATGCCACGTTTCCGAAGCCTGAGATTGCGATTGTCTTGCCCTGAATGGTGTCGTTGTGTTTCTTCATCACGTTATCGACAAAGTAGAGGGCGCCGAAACCGGTGGCTTCGGGGCGGATGCGAGATCCGCCGAATTCCAGGCCTTTGCCTGTGAAGGTGCCGGTGTGTTCGTCGACCAGTTTTTTGTACATGCCGTACATATAGCCGACCTCACGGCCTCCGACACCTATGTCGCCGGCAGGCACGTCGCGGTCTGGTCCGAGGTTTTTCCAGAGTTCAAGGATGAAGGCCTGGCAGAAGCGCATGATTTCTCGGTCGCTTTTGCCGCGCGGCGAGAAGTCGGAAACGCCTTTGGCTCCGCCCATCGGCAGGGTTGTCAGCGCGTTTTTGAACGTCTGTTCGAAGC
>CAMWTI010000113.1 GCA_947177135.1 uncultured Porphyromonadaceae bacterium
GAACAAAACGGCGTCAAAGCAATGGACACCGACGGCCAGCCATACGACTCCGAGCTGCATGAAGCGGTAGCAATGGTGCCCGGCGACGAGGCAAACAAAGGCCTGATCATCGACACTGTCCAGAAAGGCTATATGATCAACGACAAAGTGCTCCGCCACGCAAAAGTGGCGGTGGGCCAGTAATCCTCACCAAACGCTATGGCTGAAAAACGCGACTATTACGAAGTGCTCGGTGTGGCCAAAACCGCCACAGCCGACGAAATCAAAAAGGCATACCGGAAAAAAGCCATCCAGTATCACCCTGACAAAAATCCGGGCGACAAAGAAGCCGAAGAAAAATTCAAAGAAGCCGCCGAAGCATACGAAGTGCTCTCCGACACCGACAAACGAGCGCGCTATGACCAGTTCGGCCACAACATGGGTCCGCAGGGCTTCCCCGGCGGAGGCGGATTCGGAGGATTCAGCTCCGGAGGAATGAGCATGGAAGACATCTTCGAACATTTCGGAGATATCTTCGGCGGACGCTTCAACATGGGCGGCGGATTCGGAGGAGCCACCGGCGGACGCGGCACACGCCGACGCCAGCGCAAAGGCTCCGACCTGCGCATCACAGTCAAGATGACACTGGCCGAAATCGCCACCGGCGTCACCAAAACGCTTAAAATCCCGACACTCGACAAGTGCGACCACTGCAACGGCACCGGCGCCAAAGACGGCACTGCCTTCACCACCTGCCAGACATGCGGCGGATCTGGTGTGGTCAGCCAGGTCCAGCAGACAATGTTCGGCGCCATGCAGTCACAGAGTGTGTGTCCGCACTGCCAGGGCGAAGGAAAGATCATATCGCAGCCATGCCCCCACTGCAACGGCGAAGGCGTGACCCGAAAGGAAAACACCGTCAGCTTCACGATCCCGGCCGGAGTGAGCGACGGAATGGTGCTCACCCTCAAAGGCAAAGGCAACGCCCCGGCACACGGAGGCGTCAACGGAGACCTTCTCGTGGTGATCCAGGAAGTCAAAGACAGCGAACTCATCCGCGACGGCAACGACGTCATCTTCAACCTGATGCTCGACATCCCTACAGCCGCCCTCGGCGGATCGGTCGAAGTGCCAACAATCAGCGGACACGCCCGGCTCAACATCCCCGCCGGAACACAACCGGGCAAAGTACTCCGTCTCCGTGGAAAAGGACTGCCGGCCTATGGCGAGAGCGGCACAGGCGACGAACTCATCAACGTCATGGTCTACATCCCCGAAAACCTCACTCCCGCCCAGCGTGAGGCATTCGAGAAAATGCGCGCCGACTCCAACATCAAGCCCGACGAAAGCATGACCAGGCGCCTCTTCTCCAAACTCCGCCACATCTTCGAATAAACGGAATCCCTCTCTGCCGATAACAACAAGAACCGCCCGCCGGAGTCGTTTTCCGGCGGGCGGTTCTAATATCCGATGGAGAACACTCTCCGGTCACTCCTGACCGGCGGAAACCGCAGGCTTCATGTCATAGGCCAGAAACGCCAGCGAGAATCCCCAGTAGATAAACGCGAGCGACGTCAGGAACGCCACGTTGACCGTATTGCTCACATAACCTTCCTCAAGGAATATGAACCCGATCAGAAGCAACAGAATGCCGTTGACAATGTGAAGCCACCAATAACGCTGGCCGCGCGAATTCACCGCTCCGACCAGAGCGCCCACGCCCCAGAAGATGAACACAAAGGCGATGAAATAAGGGAATACGGCCTCGGCCAGCACCACACTGCGCACCAGCATGAAACCGATAAACATATCAATCACCCCGCCGGCAAGCCACCACCCCCATCCGCGGGGACGGTTCACGCCAGCCGACACACACACCTGCACCACTCCGGCGGCCACAAGCATCCAGCCGAAAAGCACTGAAGCCACCGCATAGCCCTGTACCGGAAAGAACCAATAGGCAAAGCCTGCGATCACCATGAGAATACCGACCAGAAGCACGACCCACCAGGCTTTGCTCCGGCCCCAGAAATTAACGATTTTTTTCATGACGTTGATAGAATTTAGTTGTTAAACGTGTTGTATCATTCTGTATTACCAACACTCTCATAACCCCGATGGTTCACCTCCGGCAATCGCCCGCCCTATACTTAAAAAAGCTAAATTATTAGGCCATACGGAAAAAAAGCGCTAACTTTGTGCAATTGTAAAACCAAACAAAAACATCTTTTCCTCCGCATAAAAAATGAGTCAACAGAAGGTCCTCTTCATCTCTCAGGAAATCACCCCCTATCTGCCGGCCAACGAAATTTCGGAATTTTGCCGTCAACTGCCTCTGGCCGTTCAGGACAAAGGCTTTGAAGTGAGAATGTTCATGCCTAAATATGGTTGCATCAACGAACGCCGCAACCAACTCCACGAAGTGATTCGCCTGTCGGGCATGAATCTGATTATCGACGACACCGATCACCCGCTGATCATCAAGGTCGCGACCCTTCAGAACTCGCGGATGCAGGTCTACTTCATCGACAACGACGACTACTTCCAGCGCCACCCGGCCGTAGAACTGGAAACAGTGTCACATCCCGATGACAACGACGAACGAAGCATCTTCTTTGTGCGGGGAGTGGCCGAAACAGTCAAGAAACTGCGCTGGGACCCCGTCATAATCCATTGCAGCGGATGGATAACAGCGGCCGCGCCGGCATACCTCAAGCGCGTTTACAACGACGACCCGTCGTTCAAAAAAGCAAAAATCGTCTACTCGCTCATGGACGACGAACTCATAGCGCCGCTTGACCCGACTATGCAGAAAAAGATGAAGGCCGACGGCATCTCCGACAAGCAGACAGGTTCGATCCGCAACAAAGTAATCGACCATGCAGCCCTCTGCCGGCTGGCCATGGACCATGCCGACGCCATCGTGCAGGCCCGCCGGAATGTAAACCCGGAACTGATCGAATATGCCCGCGCCACCGGAAAACCCTTCATGGAATATCCCGGCGAAGGACCGGAAGCCCTGAAAGCCTATACTGACTTCTACGACACTCTGCTCTCCACCCAGGCCCCTGCAAAAAAATGAAACGGATTCTCCCTCTGCTGACTCTGACGGCCGCGGCCACAGCCGCGGTCTCCACATACTCCTGTCAGGACTCACAGGGCGACGTTGGCGGCTCTCTGGTACAAGGATCGATCGAGATCCTTGTCGACTCCGACTTCACCGCCTCAGGGCAGTCGGTCATCAACAACCGGGTGCAGTCTCGAACCACCACTCAGCTGCTCGGAGCAATACGCGCCAAAGGCTATGGCACACTCCGCTCCGACTATGTCACCCAGATGCTCCCCACAAACATGATCGACACCACAGGCATCGACGCGTCGGCAGTAGATTCGGTCAAACTCCTGCTCGTATTCGACAAGGACGGATACGTCGGTGACTCCATGGCCCCCATCGGCATCAACATATACCCGATCAACAAGACTCTCCCCTATCCCATATACTCGGACGAAAGCCCGGATCCATACTATGACCCGGCCGACAAACTCGGCTCGGCCGCATTCTCGGCCGCAGGCTACAACGACTCGATCGCCGGAGGAGACTACCGCTACGTCTACATCACCCTGCCAAGACAGACCGGAGTCGACTTCTTCAACAAATTCGTTGAAGACCCTGCACTCTTCTCCGATCCGCTGCGCTTCAGCGAAGAATATTGCCGCGGATTCTACGTGCAGGCAGCCTTCGGATCAGGCCGCGTGACACGCATCACCGACACCCGCTGGGTGATGTACTATCACAAGACATATCAGGCAGTCGACACTCTCGGACAACCCTACGACTCAATCGTGCCGACATATGGCATCTACATGGCCGCGGCCCCGGAAATGGTAGCCAACAGCAACATCGAATTCCAGCCCGACGAAGCTGTGAAACAGATGGCAGACAACGGACACTCCATCCTGGTAAGCCCGGCAGGCTACGACGTCGAAGTGCGCTTCCCGATCGAGGAGATCATCGCCCGCTACAAGGAGAACGCAGGCGACCTCTCAGTCATCAACACCCTCACCTTCAAAGTGCCGGCACAGAAAATCGACAATGACAAAGGCATCGGCATGCCGGTAAACATGCTCATGGTCCTCAGCAGCGAGAAAGACGAATTTTTCGCCAAAAACAAATTGCCCGACAACGTCACCTCGTTCAACACCAGATATTCTTCGGCCGACACCGCATACGTCTTCTCCGACATGAGATCATATCTTGTCGAAATGCTCAAAAAGGAAACAATAACCCCTGAAGACTACACATTTACGCTGACTCCGATCGCCGTCGAGACAGAATCGTCGTCCAACAGCTACTACTGGCAAGTAACCGAACCGACCATCAACGCCATCACTCCAATGGTGGCAATGCCGTCGATGGTGGAGCTGAAACTCGACAAATCGCAAATAAAACTCAGCTTCAGTAGACGAAATCTCAAAAATAATTAGTACCTTTGCACCTGCAAAGCTCAAAGCCACAATAGCTCAGTCGGTAGAGCATTTCATTCGTAACGAAAAGGTCCGGGGTTCGAACCCCCGTTGTGGCTCCTGCGCCTGCGGCATCATGCCGCGGGCGATTTTTTTTAAGAGCCAGGGGCGGGCTATAAATTACTTCCGTCGCAAAGAAGAGAGCAGACGCGCTCCGGCATAGAGCGCCGCCTGGATAAAGACAATAAGCGCTGCCGGCGGCACGTCGACAGCAGTGGCGGCCATCAGCCCGCCGATGCCCGACAGCAGAGAAAACACTGCCGACCACACAACAATAAAACTGAAACGCCGGCTCACGCACTCTGCCGCAAGCTGAGGCAACGTGAGCATGGCCATGAGCAGCATAATGCCCACACAGCGGATCATCAGCACGATGCCCACCGACACAAGCACTGTCATCAGCACAGAAATAGCCCTCACAGGCAGACCGGCCACCCGGGCAAAATCAGAATCAAACGCCACTGCCTCGATCCTCCGGAACCACACCGCCATCAAAAGCACCAACACCGCTGTAAAAGCGGCAAAACCCGACAGGTCGGCAGCAGTGACAGTCAGTATATTACCGAAAAGCAGCGAATTAAGCTCAGGAACAGAACCCGGAGTGATAAACACGAAATACACCCCTATGGCCATTCCCAACGCCCAGACAACCGCAATGGCCGAATCCTCGCGCACGCGGCCGCGCCACGTCAGCCACTCGACTGCAACCGCCGACGCCACCGCAAAAACCCCCGCCGACAACAGCGGGGCTA
>CAMWTI010000114.1 GCA_947177135.1 uncultured Porphyromonadaceae bacterium
AAATAGGCCTATTCTATAGATGATTAAATGAAACTTTCTGATCTCATAGATGTTATATTTGTAATTGGGAAAGTTCCCAAGAAACTCCTAATCTCCTCATTCTTATGAAGAACAGAAAAAACAAAATTCAACTGACAGATTTGGAAACAAAATCAATTGCTCCAAATCCAAAGAGAAACTCTAATCAGCGAGCAATCTCGATTACAGTGGAATGTCCTACAGGATACGACGTTTCATGTAAAGCGGATAGTGCAAGTGGTGTGATTGTCATGGACTATGGCGTCAACTGCCAAGGCACAATTGTTTGCTGTAAAGGCTACGCTGGAAGCTCTTGTGAGGCTGTTGATTCAGGTTCAGGATCAGGTTCAGGTTCTACTCCAACCAATGAATTTGAAGCCTGCAAAGGTAAAAATGTGATGGAAAAATGTAGTTGGATATACAATGGCCTTGAAAGATTTGGTCATTGCGCCTTTACACCTGACGGTGAAAAATTGTTTTGTAGCAACTCTCGCAAAAAACTCTGACTCCATCGCACTTTGACAAACCATTGACCGGGGGCGTTTCTCCACACGACAGGCGAAGCGCCCCCGTCAAACAGCAAATCAGCTATTATATTTATGCAGCAACTTTTTCAGCGCCTGTTTGATCAGGTTGGTATCAGATACACTGCGACATATCTGCGCCAACAGATAGCAGAAACGCCGTTTCAGGGCACCCTGTTCGGCATTGGAGCAATACTGTCGCGATACAACGTCAGCCACCAAAGCATCAGATTTACCGACAAATCGGAGTTCACCGCCACAGACTGTCCCTGTGTGGCGGTGTGTGACGACGGTTTCGTGCTGGCAGAAAGCATGGCCGGAGATCGTGTGACATTATATTCAGAAGCCAAAGGCCAGAGAACCATGCCGCGCGATGAGTTCCTATTGCACTGGACCGGAATAGCCATGACTATCCACTATGACCGATACTCTGGCGAACCTGACTATCTAAAACACCTGCGTGACGAACGCCTGGCGCAGTTTAAGTCGCTGGCGCTGATCGCATGCGTCACCGTTATGCTGGCACTGGGGCTGCTGCTTAGTCCGCTGCGCGGAATGTGGATGTGGTGGGCGCTCATGGCAGTCAATGCCGCCGGACTCGGAGTGGCATTCATGCTCCTTCAAAAGCAGCTTCATATCCCCAACCGTCTGGCCGACAAGCTGTGCGGTCTGGCAAAGGAGAGCCACTGCGAAACGGTGACCCAGTCAGATGGAGCTGATTTTTTCGGTTTGGTAAAACTCAGCGAGATTGGCGGCGGATTCTTTGCTGTCAACCTGCTGGCGCTGCTGTTTGTCCCGCAGGCACTGTTTTTCCTGGCGCTTGTGGCGGTCTGCGTGTTGCCGTTCTCGTTCTGGAGTGTGTGGTATCAGAAGCATGTTGCACGAAGCTGGTGTGTGCTCTGTCTGTGCACTCTGGCACTGATGTGGCTTCAGGCCGGCATTTACCTTGTCGGAGGAGTTTACTCCATGGTCAGCCATCAGTGGGCCGTGGCGCTCGGACTCGGTGCCGCCTATGGCGCTGCCGTGTTGCTTCTGAACAAACTGATGAACGTGCTCGAGGAGCGGGCTGAGGGCATGCGCTGGCATTTCAGCTACAATAATCTGAAAACCAGCGATGAAGTTGTCGAAGCCTATGAAGGGAATGCGCCGCGGTTTGCCACAGATGCCGCAGAGTGTTCGGCCCTGATTTTCGGCAACCCCGATGCGGGGCGGCGCATCACGGTGTTCAGCAACCCTTATTGCGGACCATGTGCAATGATGCACGAAAAGATCAAGAATATGCCGGGCGACGATGTGAGCGTGAGCTATGTGATGACTTATTTTTCTGATGAAGCAAGCATAATTAACCGATATATAATTGCCGCATATATGAAATTCGGACCGGAGCAGGCATGGGACATCATGACCGGATGGTATGACAGCGGCAAAAAACGCGGAGCCGACTATTTCAAGGAGATGGGACTCGATCCTGATTCTGATGAGGTGAAAGCCGAATTTGAGAAGCACTGCAAATGGAGAAACGATTATGACAGCCTGCGCGGCACGCCGACCGTGATAGCCAACGGACGCGAAATCGTTGAACCATATTCTGTCGAAGATTACATTTATATGCCGTTATGAAAAAGAGAGCACGAGCATTTTTTATTGACGAGCACGACAGCTCGAAACAGAACGGAATAGGCACATTCCGCGATCTTTTGCTGCCACGGTTGGCAGCGGAACCGGGCGTGGAGGTGGCGCTGATATCGCTTAATTCGGATTACAGCGAGCCGACGGTCACAAAGCGGGAATTCGGGCGCGAATATTCGTTGCCGTTGTTCGACGGAGGCCGTTGGCGCGTCAACGGCCGGACAATCTGCCGGATGCTTCGCAAGAAAATACGTGACAGCCGGCGCAATGTGTTTATCATCAACCATTCACCATGCGTGGAGTTCATCAGAGAGATAAAAAGTGCTTATCCTGAATCTAAAGTGGCGTTCATAATCCACGACCAGGGCTGGTGCGCACCATTGCTCGGATGCCGCAGACTGTTCAGGGAGATTGTGACCGACGGCATCATTCCCGACACCGTATCGGAGAAAACTGCGTCACATATCAGATCATACACCCAGGTGGAGCGCGACATATATGCCGAGGCCGACCGGGTGGTGTGTCTGTCGCCGTCGACCCACACACTGCTGCGTGAGGTCTACGGCACAGAAGCCGCGAAAATATCGTTGATTCCCAACGGATATGCCGCGACAAAGAAGCGTCGACCGTCGAAACCGGAAGCCAGAAAAGCACTCGATATAGCTCCCGACGAGAAGCTGCTGATCTTTGCCGGACGCCCGGCGCGATACAAGGGAATCGAGGCGCTGCTGATGGCGATGAAACGCCTTAGGGCCAAAGACCCTAAACTGCGTTGCGTGATGTGCGGACACATGGGCGGCTTCGGTGACTTCGGGCCTCTGTTGCGCAAAGTGGCGTCAGGGCTGATCTTCACTGGACTGATTCCAAAGAATGAACTTCGGAAGTGGTATGCTGCGGCCGACGTTGGCGTGATGCCGTCATATAGCGAACAATTCGGATATTCAGCCATGGAAATGGCTGAGTCGGGGTTGCGGCTGGTGACATCGGACGGTCCGGGACTGTGTGACATTTTCAAGGATGGAGAAAATGCCTTTGTGGCAGAAATCGGATCTGACGTCACGGACTTTGACCGTTATTCCAGATCATTACAACTGGCAATCGAGCAAGCATTGCATGCCTCGCCGCAAATCTCGCGGAAGATTATAGCCCGATGTCGCAAAACCGCCAGAGAAGACTACTCGGCAGACAAAATGGCATCGGGATATGCTTCGATGATACACGCCATGGTCAGCGCATGACCCACGGCCACGTGTCAACTTCGCGACGCAATTCGTCAGGCGTCAAGGAGCATATGCGGCAATATTCTCGCTTTGTGGCAACCACCACCTTGTCGAGAACATTGCCGCTGTTGATACCGCGCGGATGGTTGAGATGGTGGATCTTGCCTTCAACCATCAACGGTCTGTGGCCAAGTATGTCAAGACGGTGCAGGCGCTCATGATCCTCGCAGCCCCATCCGCAAAAATACTCGTTTTCCCAGCCCAGACGACGATAAGACTGAATGTCGACAACAAATGCGCCACCGACAGAGACAAAGCCGAACATCAGCTGCTGATAACCGTCGCACGACGTGAGCGATTCGAGCCGGCGAGTCTGTCGGAACAGATCTGATCGCCATGGAGTATGGTCAACAGCCCTGCCGTCATACGGTATCGCCATGACATATCTGCCCGAAAGCAGAGCATCCAGCGATTCGGACAATTGCGCAGGAGGCACCACCACATCGGCATCAATCACAGCGGCACATCGGGTAGTGGCGCGACGTAACTGGTCATTGATATATCGGGTGCGATGAAACACCGGATTTTCATCAGCGACAAATATATAATCCACTTCAGGAAATTCATCCGCCATCACATCTCTAAGTTTTGAAATGGAATCAGCTTCAAGCACCATCATCGGCGCGCCAACAGCGGAACGATAGAAACACAGAGTGGAGCGGAGATTTTCCAGGCGCTCGCGGGAATCAATGCGGACGGTAAATACCAGTGTCACATCAGATGATTTGTCAATCATTTTTTCATACAGTTCAATATGCCGAGGCCAATTCCCACCGGCAGGTTATTGTCATAAGCCATGTCGTCTATCGGGAAAAGACGCATCGCCGCTTCAAACAGTTCCGGCTGCTCATAAATGACTGATAGCAGACCGGCATAATCAAGAAAAGAGACCGGAGATTCTCCGGGAGCCAATCCAGGCAAACTTTTCCGGCCGGTCATCAGGCTTAACACCAGCGCATCAGAGCCTGCTGCCGCACAATGTCGGCCACAGATATGCATCAGCAGCTCATCGGCCTTAAACGGAAAAATACGCCGACGAGAAGCCATCTGGCAGAAAGCGGCTATCGAATGTAGCATTGACGCTGACAGAGATCTGCAATCATGTATGCCAGGAAGATTCTGACACAGAATCTTCTCACAGTCACAAAGCCGGAGGATAATCTGCTCCTCCCAGTCATATCGGGACACCGTATCTTCGTCAGACCACAGCGGCATCATCGCCACTCCGAAAGGATATAGCGGCGAACTGGACCGATAACGAAACGGAGAGTCATAGAAATAGCGAGAATTAGATCCGACTGTCTCCCGGGCCAGACGCATAATGTCACACGGCACATCAATCACCTCATTACGCCACAGAAAAGCCAGAGACCACAGCGCACCGAGACTGCCATGAAGCAGACCGTCGGGCATAGTGCGGCAATAGTTGATTGCATCGGAAAACACCCTGATGGCCCCCTGAGGTGGTTCGTCGGTGAATCCATCGGCATAACATATGGCTTGAAACAGGGCAATGCCCAGCGATCCGCCATAAAGATCAGGAGGCAACGACAAAAGATCGTCGCCGGAATGCGCATTTATGACTCTTTTAAGTAAGTTTTCCATCAATAGAATAACGTCTATCGGATTGTCAATGTTCGCTGATTGAAAAGAGGACAACAGTCTTTGAAGGGAGTGGTGGTCATCAGGGGTGGCGGACCAGGCGGTAGATGTGGGTGCGGGGGTCGCGGTG
>CAMWTI010000115.1 GCA_947177135.1 uncultured Porphyromonadaceae bacterium
ACTTTGTAGATCGGCTCGGCGATATCCTCGATGACCATTATCGTGTCTGGCTTCAGTAGCGACATCGGTGTGCCGAGCAGTCCGCCGAGCACAGCCAGATTGCCGCCGAGCAGGGAGCCGGAGACCGTTCCGGGGCGGTTGAGCGGATGCGGGTCGAATTCATAGGCGGGCTGACGTCCGGTGGCGAGGATTTCGGCAAGAGCGCGGTTGGCTGGATCGTCGGGCGGAAACAACGCCAGATGACGGGCCATTGATCCGTGGACGGAAGCTATGCCGTGAGTGTGCCAGAGTGCGTGGAGGGCGCTGATGTCGCTGAAGCCGATCAGCCAGACTGGCCGTGGCGTGATCTGTCCAAGCAGATGGACTGCGCCATAGCCGCCTCGGCTGCACAGGAGTGCTTTTACGTCTGGATCGGCCATGGCGGCGCGAAGATCGGCCAGGCGTTCGGCTTCAGCGGCCGAGTAGCTTCCGAGCTTTTTTGCGGCATGGGGCATGACGCGCGGCCGGTAGCCCAGACGCGCCAGGGCGTTGGCGGCTCCCTCGATGAGCAGCGGGTCCACAGCCGATGCTGGAGAGAGAATGGCCACGGTGTCGCCGGGGCGGAGCGGGGCTGGTACGACGGGACGATTCATGTCGTGGTGACTGGTATTGATGTTTCGGCCACAATGCGGTCTGCAATGGCCTGGAGTTCGTCGGACCCGACTTTGCGGAGTCGCTCGGCCGGGGTTTTGCGGTCGATGGAGTAGAGCATGATAGAGCTGGGGCGGATCTGGCGGTAGGCGTCGATCAGGGCCGAGATTTCGGTCTCGGTGGTGTTGTCGATGGTGTTGCCGTCGTGTTCACCGCGCAGTATCATGGTTTGGATTATACCAGTCCCTTCGAATTGTGAGAGTTCGCTGATCACCTGTTTCACGGAGTAGTCCGGCGAGTTGGGACGGTCGAGCAGGCGCACCGTGCGGTCTATTGCCGAGTCAAGTTTGAGAATGTTGTTGTCGATTCGGCGGAGGGCCTCGGCCACCCGGTTGTCACTGATGCGGGTGGAGTTGGTGAGCACGCTGATCTTCACCGTTGGAAAGTAGCTGTCGCGCAGCCGGATGGTGTCGTCGATCACTCCGGCAAAGTCGGGATGCAGAGTCGGTTCGCCGTTGCCTGAGAAGGTGATTACGTCAAGCGGTTCGCCCGAGTTTTTCATCAGCTGGAGTTTCTCTTCAAGCAAGCGGGCCACTTCGGCTCGCGACGGCAGTCCGGCCGTGCCGGGGCCTTGGGCGTTGAATCCGGCTTCGCAATACAGGCAGTCGAACGAACAGACCTTGCCGTCGGCCGGCATCAGATTGATGCCGAGCGACGAGCCAAGTCTGCGGCTGTGGATAGGGCCGAATATGGTGCTGTGGAACAATACGGTCTGCATTGTGCGGTCGGGCGGTGTCAGCTGAGGGCGGCAAATGCGCGAGCCATGCGCGAAAGCGCTTCGCGGATGTTGTCGTCGGATGTGGCGTAGCTCAGGCGGATGTAGCCTGGAGCGCAGAATGCCGCGCCGTCGACTGTGGCCACATGGGCGTGTTCAAGCAGATAGAGAGCTATGTCGCCCGAAGTTTCCATCACTTTGCCCTGGAATTGCCGGCCGATGAAGGCGCTGACTTCGGGGAAGAGATAGAAGGCTCCCTGCGGTTCGTTGACCTTCAGTCCGGGAATCTGGCGTGCCAGCCCGACAACGAGGTCACGGCGGCGCTCAAATGCCTGGCGCATCTCTTCGACGCATTGTTGCGAGCCGGTGTATGCCGCCTCGGCCGCTTTCTGAGCTATTGATGATGCTCCTGAAGTGTATTGTCCCTGGAGTTTGCTGACGGCTTTGGCCAGTTGCGGGGGGCAGGCGCAGTAACCGATGCGCCATCCTGTCATGGCATAGGCTTTGGAGACGCCGTTGATCACCACAACGCGGTCTTTCAGTTCGGGGAAGGACGCGAGTGAGCGGATTTCGGCTCCGAAGTTGATGTGTTCATAGATCTCGTCGGCCATGACCAGAATCTGAGGATGACGGGCCAGCACATCAACCAGCGCCTGCAGTTCGGCGGGGGAGTAGACCGATCCGGTGGGATTGCTGGGCGAGCACAGCAGGACCATGCGCGTGCGCTCGGTGATGGCCGCTTCGAGTTGCTCAGGGGTGATCTTGAAGTCCTGTTCGATTGATGCAGGGACAAGCACGTTGACGCCTTCTGCCAGCTTGACCATTTCGACATAGCTCACCCAGGCTGGGGTGGGGATGATGACCTCGTCGCCAGGGTTGATGGCCGCGAGGATCACATTACAAAGTTCCTGTTTGGCGCCATTGCCCACCACGATCTGCTCGGGAGCGAACGTCACCCCGTTTTCGCGATTTAGCTTTTCGGCAATGGCCTTGCGCAGGCTCAGATAGCCAGGCACCGGAGTGTAGAACGAAAAATTATCCTCGATGGCCTTTTTGGCGGCTTCCTTTATGTGAAGAGGAGTGGGGAAATCCGGCTCGCCGACTGAAAGATTGATCACGTCGACTCCCTGAGCCTTGAGTTCGGCACTTTTCTGCGACATGGCCAGGGTGGCTGAGGCAGCCAGAGACTGCACGCGGTTGGAAATCTGCATAAATTCTGTCTGTTGTTATTGTGAGACAATGTGATTACATAATGTTTTTGACCGATTTGAACAGTCTGTTCCAGCGGATCTTGTTATACCACGGTTTGTCGCTGTCAAACGACACAAGCACCATGACCGGTTGACCTACGATGTGATCTTCGGGAACGAAGCCCCAGAAGCGAGAGTCAAGCGACAGATGACGGTTATCGCCCATCATGAAGTAATAGTCCATAGTGAACGTGTATTCATCGGCCGGCTGTCCGTCAATCCACGCCTGTCCGTCGCGCCACTCGGCGTCATGCCCTTCATAGTGGCCGATGGCGTGACCATATGTGGCCCATCCGTCAGCGTCGAGTTTCACGGTCATTCCCTTAGCCGGAATCGTAAGCGGCCCATAGTCGTCAAGCGTCCACCCTTTTTCACGTGCTGTCGCCAACGGGAAGAGAATAGTGCCGTCTCCCCTGAAATCACAACGCTCGATAAACACCAGTTCAGGGTTGCGTTTGAGTTTTTCCACAGCTTCAGCAGTGAGTGGCGGAGTAAACATCGTGTTTCCAGGCTGAGATATACGGTCGCTCTTGCTCACTCCGAGATCTTCCCAGAGCTCCTGACGATCAGCCTCAGTCATGTTTGCCCAGTTGCTTAGCGAGAAAGCATATCTGAATTGGGCCTGTTCGGGCATAGGCTGCAAGACGCCGTCAGTGAATATCTCGCCATGTCGTATTTCAAAGACTTGTCCGGGCAATCCAACGGCGCGTTTCACGTAGTTTTCGCGTCGGTCCACCGGACGCCACATCAACTCGCCGAAGTCGGATGGATTCATACGGATATATTCCATGCCGACCGCACGCAGATATTTGTCGCGCATAATCGGGTCATTGTGTGTGCCCTCAGGTAATCTGATCATCCCCCTGGTCAGCATTTCCTCGCCAAGTTGTCGTGACAAGGAATAAATGTCTGGATTCTGGGCTTTGACCGCAATCGAATCTCCGGCCGGGAAATTGAACACAACGATGTCGCCCCACTTCACTGCGCCCATTCCTTTGAGCCGATGATACTTCCACTGAGGATTCTCCAGATAGCTTCTGGTGCCGACGATCGGCATTGTGTTCTGAACCAGCGGGAAATGCAGCGGCGTCATCGGCACTCGCGGACCATAGGCAGTTTTGTTGACCCAGAGATAGTCACCGGTGAGAAGTGTTTTCTCAAGCGATGACGACGGAATCTGGTAATTCTGTCCGACAAATGCAAACACAAAATACACCAGCACCAGAGCATAGACAATAGCGTCAACCCAACTCATCACCGAACGGGTGGTCGCAGATTTGCTCTTCTTCCACCACGTCAGCGGAATATAGCCGGTTATATAAATGTCAATCAACAGCAGCCACCATAAAGCGACCCACCAGTTGCCAAGCCAGGCCACCCAAGCAAAAAACACTGCCGACACCAACGCGAAACGCACCCAGCGCGTCGGCCTGTTTGAAGCAATACGCTTCTTCAGATCATCAACAAAAGCACTCATCATCCTAATCCTCCAATAATTTCATCCATCATATCTGAGATCGGGTGAAATCCCTTGTGGGAAGGCAGCCACTCGGCAGCCAATACTGCCCCGAGCGCAAATCCTTCGCGCGACTTGGCCGAATGTTCCAGCGAAATGGAGTCGATCGGCGAATCCCACACGACACGATGCACTCCCGGCACCTCACCATGGCGCTCATGATTGATCAGCAGTTTGGACTCACCTGCCGGCTCCTCGCTCCAGCCATCCATGGCGTGCATCTCAGCGATGATCTGGTCGGCCGCCATCAATGCAGTTCCGCTCGGATGATCGAGCTTGTGGATATGGTGTACCTCTGTAATGTCAGGACGATACTGCGGAAAACGAGACATCATACGGGCCAGAAAACGGTTAGCGGCGAAAAAGAGGTTGACGCCGAGCGAATAGTTGCCGCTCCACATCAGCGCCGAGCCTTCAGGCATCGACTCTTTGAGTCTTTCAAGACCTTCTGCCCAGCCGGTTGTGCCGCAAACAACCGGCACACCTTCTGCCAGTGCTGCGCGCACGTTGGCCTCAGCAGCGGCCGGGATGGAAAACTCAATGGCTACATCGGCCTGACGGAATTCATCGCTGTCAATACGTGATTTGGAATCAACATCGACCACGGCAACTATATCATGGCCACGCTCAAGAGCGATTCGCTCAATGGCGCATCCCATCTTTCCATGACCTATCAACGCTATTTTCATACTTTTTTAATCTAAAATTACGCTACAAATTTAAGCATAAATCACAAAAAAACCTCAAAAAATTTTGCAGAATCAAAAAAACTCTCTACCTTTGCAGCGCAATTCGGGCAGAAAAGCAAAGACTCCGTAGCTCAGTTGGTAGAGCAACTGACTCTTAATCAGTGGGTCGAGAGTTCGAGCCTCTCCGGGGTCACAATCAAAAATGGCAAAACGCCGCAAATCGCTGAAACTAAGACGGTTTCAGCGATTTTTGTAATACCCCTATCC
>CAMWTI010000116.1 GCA_947177135.1 uncultured Porphyromonadaceae bacterium
CTTTTATGTGGCTCTGATGTTGCGCTTTGACCGATCGTCAGAACCCCGGAAGCGTCTTGTCTGTGTTCACATACTTGGTGTAAAACTCATCCTCGCTCATTGTCAGCATCAGGATGCCCTGCACCAGCATCAGCACCGACCAGATGCCGCAGGTGCACATCGACAGAAGAATCGACAGCAGCCCGCCGGTCACGTTGCCAAGATAAAAATACTGTGCGCCCAGACCGCCGAACAAAATAGCCAGCACTCCCGCCACCGTCTTGTCCTTGCCGCCTGGATTATAGGCGCCTGCCTGCCGCTTGGCCGACAGCAATGCCTGGAGTTCCGGAAATGTGTACAATGGTGCCCATTCGCCTGAATCACAACAAACCATAGTCTGCTCCGTGATGCCATAAGCCATCATCTGCTGCGCGCTCATCGGCCCTATAGTGCGGCCGTTCATCTGAATAAAGTACTTCATAACGTATATATAAATTGAGTTTTTAGCGGGTCAAATATACGCATTTTATGCGAATGTCGCCACCTGCAGCCTATAAAATTTATTTTTGTCATACAGCAAAAAATCCGTATCTTTGCACCTTGTTAATAACGAAAAGCGTTTCACTATGAAAGAAATCAAACCAATCATCGGGCACGTTGTTGCCGCCATGGCCGTGATTGCGGCCGCAGGCTGTGACGGCGGCTCCGCTGTCGGCATAGCCGACGGATGCGGACAGTTCAGGCTCAATGCCGGCGTCGATGCCCGGGTCACTGTTTCGGCGTCATCCAGAGCCGATGCCGGCCAGACCGTTTCTGTAAATGCTGACGACCTATCCATCCGTCTGCTCTCGGACGATGGACGTGTTGACCGCACATTTGCCTCAATCAGCGAATTCAGCTCCGACGAACGCTTCCGTGTCGGCGCCTATACGATATCGGCTTTCTATGGCTCTATCGAAAACGAAGGATTCGACTCGCCATATTACTATGGCGAAACAAAATTCACCATTGTCCACGACGAAGTGACCGACGTCAGCGTCACCGCCTCACTGGCCAACTCCATGGTGAGCGTGGTTCCGACAGAAGCATTCCTGAAATACTTCGGCTCGGAATTCTCGTCGTCGCTCCACAGCGCCGGCGGAGCGGACATCTCCCTCCCGTCCGGCGAATCGCGCCCCGTCTACCTGCGTCCCGGCTCTGTCACCATGACCACCTCCGTGACCCTCCCGGCCGGCGACAAAGTCACCCTCGAGGCAGGAACATTCCAGGCCAACCCCCGCACGCATTACACGGTCACTCTCGACGTTGACCAGAACTTCGGCGAGGCCGAGCTGATCGTCACATTCGACGAACTGACCGACGTCGAACCGTTCACCATCGTCCTTTCGCCCGAAGTGATCAACGCGCCGGCCCCCACAGTCACCGCCACCGCTTCGGCCGTGACAGTGCCGATGGGCGAACTCCCCGACGCCGACCTCCGCTTCGACGTCATGGCCCCGGGCACTCTCCGCTCGCTCACTCTGACCACCACCGACGCCCCCGACCTCTTTGCCGCCGGCTGGCCCGCCGAAATCGACCTTGTTGGCGGACGCGCCGAAGACAAGGCCGTAATGCAGGCATTCGGACTCCGCGCTCCAGGCGCCGGAATGAGCGCCACCACCTTTGCCTCGGTTGTGCTCACCGATGTGGTGCCCCGCATCACCGACAATGGCGCCACATTCACCCTCCGCGCCACCGACCGCACTGGCAAGGTGACCGAAACTCCCGCCACCATCACCGTCAACCTCACCGACCCGCTCCCCAAACTCGGCGTGGCTCCCGCCAAGGGCGGAGTCTGGGCCACTCACGCCTATCTCTCGGTGGCGAATATGAAGCCCGGCGAGACTCCCGCCTTCTACCTCGGCCAGAACAGCCGCGCCGCTTCGTTTGCCAGAATCGACGCCGAACGGCAGGCCGACGGCACCTATCTCATCACCGGACTGCAGCCCGCCACCACATATTATATTAAGGTGAGCGTCGACGGAACCGAACAGGGCGCATCAAGCCCCAACGTCTTCACCACCGAAAGCGCCGCCCAGGTGCCCAACGGCGACTTCGAGCAGCTGCGCCAGACCATCAGCGCCAACCTCCAGCAGGGCGGCCAGTGGACAATCACTGCAGGAGGAACACGATTTACCACCACTGCCGATATCGCCGTCAGCGAGCCGGAAGGGTGGGCTTCGACAAACGCCAAGACTTTCTATGCCGACGCCGCCAACCGCAACACATGGTATATGGTTCCGTCCGTATTTAACGTCGGACTCTCGTGGGTCACAAACCAGCCCACCGCGAAGTTCTGGGGAATAGGACAGAATGCCTACACCGAGACTCCCGGAATATATCTCGGACTTGCGCCTCAGTCGGGCGCTAACGCCATGGTCATCCGCAACGTGGCATGGGACGCCGCCGGACCTTCCATCGCATATAAAAGCCAGACAGGCCACACAGATTTCTCGAACTACTACTGCTCCAACGTACCATTCGTCGCCAACCGCTCGGCCGGCAAGATGTTCCTCGGCTCCTACAGCTTCGACGGAACTGACGAGACTCTTGACCAGGGCGTGAGCTTCCGAAGCCGCCCCATGGCCCTCACCGGCTACTATAAGTATGAGGCTGACAGCCACAGCGCCGACGAGGCCGGCACAGTCACAGTCGAGATTCTCAACGGCAACGACGTGATCGGCCGCGGACACATGGAACTTGCTGCCGTCGGTGACTACACCCTGTTCACTCTGCCGCTCGCCTACTCGGCCAATGACCGCGAGGCCACATCGCTGCGCATCCTCTTCAGCTCCAGCAACCGCCCTGACTCCGAGATCGTCACCACCGACCGGTGCGACAAACTCGAATGCTGCTCGCGCGGCTCGGCCCTCACTGTCGATAACCTCATGTTCAACTATTGATTGACTCAGGAATTAACCATATGAAAACAATTTCCATTCTCCATAATTCGCTGCTGATGGCCGGTGCGGCTTTCGTCCTCGCGGCCGGAACCGCCTGCTCCGACGGTCGCGGCTTTTCCGAAGTGGTTGAACGTGACCACGGCACGGTGTCATTCCGGGCGCTACACATCGACGTTGACACTGACACTCCTGACGAAGGACGTGCCATCGACACGTCTGTCGATGTCAGCGATTACATTGTCGAACTGGTTGGCTCCGATGCCGACGGCGCCGCGGTCGGCACGTGGACCTATGCCGATATGCCTGAAATTCTGGTGCTCCCTGTCGGCGGATATAAAGTCAACGTGATCTCCCACGAAGTCAAGGACGCAGCATTTGACGAGCCGCTTTATGTCGGCTCCGAGACCTTCTCGGTCGTCGAGGCCGAAGTCCACAACATCGGCACCGTTGTCTGCACCCTTGCCAACATCAAAGTGTCGGTGCGCTACTCCGACGCTCTCGCCGCGATCATGGACCCGTCGTCATCGGTGATTGTCGAGGCCGCCAACTCCTCGCTCCAGTTCATGGCCAACGAAGACCGTGCAGGTTACTTCCGCCACATCGACGGCGCCTCCACACTCGTGGCCACCTTCAACGGACTCCTCAACGGCAACACCGAGACTCTGCGCAAAGTGCTCGATGACGTGAAGCCAGGCCATCACTACATTCTCACATACGACGTCAAGACTGCCGGTGTGGGTGGCGGATTCGCCGCTCCGTCGGTCGACGTCGATGCGTCGGTCGATGGCGAAGAAATCCAGTTTACCGTCGATCCCGGCGATGACAAAATACTCGATGACTCTGACCGTCCCGGCGGCAACGGAGGCGGACAGAATCCTCCGTCGGGCGACGGCAAGATCACCTTCACATCGTCGCAGCTCAGCTTCACCGAGGAGAACTCCACCTCCGTGGCCGAAGCCGTCGTGCTCATCCACTCCGACGAAGGCATTGCCAAACTGGAAGTCGACATCATCTCCGACCAGCTCACCGACGAGATGCTCTCCGATGTTGGCCTGGCCGCACACTTCGACCTGGCGCATCCCGGAGATTTTACCGAAGCTCTCGAAGGACTCGGATTCAAGACAGGCGACGCCGTGATAGGGCAGAACGACATCACATTCGACATCACCCAGTTCATGACGCTGCTCGACATCTATGAAGGTGTCCACAAATTCAAGATCACGGTCACCGATGCTGCCGGAAATGCAGATTATCGCACCCTTTCGTTCAAAGTAGTTAAATGATGATGACGGATATGAAACAAATGAATATTCTCAAAGTGGCGGCCGTCTCCGCGTTTGCGGCGGTTCTTGCCTCCGGATGTTCCGAGTCCGACATCTACTCTGCCGGCTCAGGTTCGCTGATGCTCACAACGGCATTCCGTGCTCCTGCGGCAACTGATGCTGCTCCCGGCGAAGCGCCTGACGCCGACAATCTGATGGTGTGGATCAGCAGCTCTCGCGGTCTGATACGCCGCTATGATTCCCGCTCTGAAATCCCATCGTCGGTCACTCTCAAGGCCGGAACATACCTGGCCGAGGCCTGGGCCGGTGACTCTGTCCCCGCATCGTTCACACAGCGCTATTTCAAAGGCTCGCGCCAGTTCGACATAGTGGCCGGCGCCAAAAGCCGCGTCGACCTCGTCTGCCACATCGCCAATGTGGTGGTGACGGTGGAATACTCTGACGACATGGACGAACGCATGAGCGAATACACGCTCACCGTGGCCAACGGCGGCGGATCGGTCGAGTTCATCGGCCGCGACGACCGCAAGGCCTATTTCATGATGGACGCAGGCGAGTCCACCCTTGAATATGAACTGAAAGGCATCAAGGCCGACGGAGGGACGTATTCGCAGAAAGGCACCGTCAACGGTGTGAAGCCTGCCGTTGAATACAACATCTCCGTGACGCCCGACGATGTGCAGACAAGCGTGGGCGCCGCCTTCTTCAATGTGGCCGTCGACACAGCCACAATCGACGAGGTGACGGCCATCGAGCTTGTGCTGTCGCCATCGGTCTCAGGCAAAGATTTCGATATCCGCACTCCGCTCTCCGTGCAGCCCGGACAGT
>CAMWTI010000117.1 GCA_947177135.1 uncultured Porphyromonadaceae bacterium
CATCTGGACCGCTCGCGGCTGAGGGAGGAAGTATTGTCGCACCATCCGCGCAACAAAAGGGCCACGGAATGACTCCGCGGCCCCAGACATGAGAAGAACAAAAAAATCAAGACATCATCAGGACGATGACCACGCCCCAGAGGATCAGCAAGGTATTTCCGATGGCATAAGTGACCGTATAGCCCATGGCCGGGACTGAGGATCCGAGCGCCTCCTGAATGGCGCCGAGCGAGGCTGTGGTGGTGCGCGATCCGGCACAGCATCCGAGGTTGACTGCCGCGGGGAATTTGAATACTTTGGCGCCAAGGATTACACCCAGAACCAGCGGCAGCGTGGTGCAGATGACGCCCATAAGGAAGAGCATGAAGCCCACTTCTTTAAGTCCGCTCACGAACGACGGGCCGGAAGTGATGCCGATAACGGCAATGAACATATTGAGGCCCAGATTATTGAGCAGCCATACGGCAGGCTGCGGTATGCGTCCGAAGGTCGGATGCTTGCCACGGAGCCATCCCAGCACAAGGCCAATGATCAAGGCACCGCCGCTGGTGGAGAGCGACACCGGCACTCCGCCGGCATGTATGGTTATGGCTCCGATCAGACCGCCGAGAAAAATGCCGAGTCCGACAAAGACAAGGTCGGTCTTGGTGGTGGCGCGGTCGGGATAACCAAGCGCGGGAGCGGCTACAGCGACCTCCTGTGAGAGACCGACGAGAGTGACCACGTCGCCTGGATGAAGGGCGGTTGCTGCCAGCACCGGAAGCTCCACTCCGCCACGTATGATCTTTTTGATACTGATGCCATACATCTCCTTGCGGGCACGCAAACTGTCGACTGTGGCAGAGCGTCCAATACCCTTGCGAGTGAGCGTCACATCGATCTGTTCAGCCGGAAAATCGAGCAACTCGGCATCAATCACCTCAGGTCCGATCCAGCCTTCGTCGCCGACAATGAACTCACGGCGTCCGGAGAGGACTATCTCGTCGCCCTTGGCCACGGGAGTCTGCGGAGTCACAGCAGCCACTCCGGCGGAAGTGCGTATGCGCTCGACAAACAGGCGTCGGCCCTGATCACAGAGATGTTTCTCGACGTCGGCCACCGTGCGCGGCGAGTCGAAAAAGTCGGCATCGACACGATATGCACGGAACGCCACCGGGCGGTTTGCATGAATGTAGGCAGGATCGGAGAGCAGGTCACTGCGATTCATCTGCTCTTCCAGCTCGCGCGTCTGCCGGCGCACTTTATCGATGCCACCGAGCATTGCCGGACCAAGGTTGGCCAGAATGTAGGCCGAGCCGATGGTGCCATAGACGTAACAAACGGCATAGGCCACGGGAATCACGTCGGTCCAGGCCTTTTTCTGGGCAGCGGTGGCGCCGATGGAGCTCATGGTGTCGGTGCCGACACCGATCACGGCCGATATGGTCTGCGCGCCCGACAGCAGTCCGATGGCCTCGCCGACGTTATAGTGCATAAGCTTGGCCACTATCCAGGTGACAATCAGGCAGAGCACGCAGATGCACACAGCAAACAGGACCTGACGTATGCCGTCGCCGCGCAACGCCTGGAAAAACTGCGGACCGACACTATAGCCGATGGCAAAGAGGAACATAAGGAAGAATGTGTTTTTCATCGGGCCAGAAATCGGAATGTCAAGCTGCCCGACAAGAACTCCAACAAGAAGCACCGACGTGACGGTGCCGAGCGAAAAGGACCTGAATTTAAGCGCGCCCACGTAGAACCCGATGCCGAGAGTCAGAAAAACCGCCAGCGACGGATTGGCGCGGAGAGTGTCCACAAACCAGTCTATCATATTAAGAAACGAGAGGGGTTAATGATTATCTTTTTTACTATTAACACAGCCGCCCTTTTAAAAGTTTATTCGTAAATTTGCCGGACTGATTATCCCATACTCACAAATGACCGAAATAACAAAACGCAGACCCGAGACCCGGATTCCGTTCTGGATATACTGGGCGACAGTGGCCGCCCTGTATGCGGCGGTGTTCGTCACAATCGAATTCAGCGACTTTCCGATATCCGGACCCAAAGGGCTGGCCATGCTCATCACGCAGTGGGGCATAGCGTCGCTGGCCGCAGCAGGATTGATCGGACTGCTGACGATCAACCGCTATCTGGCGGCGGCAGGACTGCCGCTGCTGGCGGGCGCAAGCGCGGCGGCGGCCTATTTCAAGCTGACAATGGCGGCATCGCTGACCCCGGCCATAGTCGAGCTGTGGGCCGTGACCGGCATGGCCACGTCGATGGACCTGGTGAGCCTGCAACTTGTGGCGTGGGTGACGGCGGCAATGGCCGCGGCGGCGGGACTGGCCGTGATCAGGTGGAAAATGGTCGACAACAGGTTTCATCTGCCTGTGCCGCTGGCGTGCGCCGTGGCGCTGGTGGCGCTTTCAAAAGTGCCGCGGTGTGAGAACGCCATATATGCACGCATCCCCTACTCGTTTTATTCATCGGTGAAGGGCTATCTGGAGATGAGGAAAGTGGCGGCCGAAAAGAGAACCACCTTCGACGGAGTGGCCGCATATTGCGCGGCCGACACAATCGACGTGGTCGTGGTCATCGGCGAATCTCTCCGGGCCGACCATCTGCCGATGAACGGGTATGGCAGGCAGACCATGCCCCGGCTGTCGGCCGAGGTTAATCTGACGAATCTGCCTCATGTCTATACGCATCCTTTCCACACCTATACGAGCGTGCCATTCATGATGACCAGAGCTTCGACGGCAAGCGACGCGGACGAGGAGCGGGCCTACAACGAGCAGTCATTCATCACGCTGTTCAAAAATGCCGGTTTTTCAACGTATTGGCTCAGCAATCAGGAAGACAGCGAAACCTATACATATTTCATGCATGAGGCCGACAGCCTGATACGCAACAATCCGTCGATCAATCTATATAACTTCACTCCGCATCTCGACACGGAACTGCTTCCGCACTTCGACAGAATCCTTGCGGCCGACAGTTCTCCCCGAAGACTGTTCGTGATCCACACCATCGGCTCGCACTGGTGGTATGGCTGCCACTTCGACGCGGCCACCGACGCAGTGTTTCAGCCGATAGCCCAAAGCAAGGTGCTAAGCGACAACTCGCTGGAACAGATGACTAATTCATACGACAACACGATACTGGCTACCGACCGATTCATCAGCAGCCTGATAAACCGCATCAGAGACCGTAACTGCATACTGTTCTATCAGTCCGACCACGGAGAGTCGCTCGGCGAAGAAGGACGCCTGCTGCACGGCGAGAACGCGCCCGAACTGCACTATCCGGCGGCTTTCATCTGGTTTTCGGATTCATACGCATCGCGCAATGCTGAAAAGATCGGCAATATGCAAGATCGGCGGTCAGAAAATCTGACCACCGAATATCTGTTTCATTCGGTGATCGACGGCGCCGGCATCGCAACCGAGGCCGCCGATCACTCACAAAGTATTTTCCATTAGAGGCGATTGAGCGGAGCGAGCATATCGAATATCTCATGGGCGCCCATGCGTCCGTGGCGGCATAACTCGTCCGAGAGACCCGCGGCAAGCCTCGCAACTTCCGGGTGACTGAAGAGCCTGTGGCAATAGGCGAACGCTTTAGAATATATTCTGACCGCCTCCTCGGCCTCGAGCTGGCACAAAGCCTCGCCCTCGTCAATCACGGCGGCACGCATGGCATCGTCAAGAGTCGACGGAATCGCCGGTCGGCCAAGGTGAACCATACTGCGGCAGACAACGTTGGCCACAAGCATGGCCGACGACAGCTGAAAGCGACGCAGATTGTTGTCCCACACGGCCTTGGCCGACGCCACCGGCGAAATATAGAAATCGGGGGTCATGCGCAGCGCCTCCTCAGGCGACGCATCCAGATCAATGTGGTTCAATGAACTTTCAGCATCCCACACCATCAGGCTGATAGCCATTCCGGCCAGACCGAAACTCTTGTCGGCGCGGTCGGCATATCGCAACAAATTTTGACTTTCTTCGTTCATTATCAGTTAATCACAAGTATTTTTGTAACCACGGCCGATGATGAGCCGGAGGCATTCTGCGAAGCAAATACGAAATAAACGCCGCTTTTAACCCGTGATCCGGAAGCGTCACATCCGTCCCAGACAACCATGCCGCCATCCGACACAGTCTGCCAGAACACGTTTCCTGCAGAGTCCGATATCTTGACCAGCGATTTGTCCATCAGCCCCGTGATCGTGATCAGTCCGGTATAGTCCGGAGTCACGGGATTCGGATACGCATAGACGTCGGAATAGCTCTGTGCGGCAGGCGAACTGGTTGAATGATAGACACACAGACCGATATCTGTGCCTACATACACATCGTTTGAATTCGGATCGGCGAAAATGTCATACACATTGTCCGACATAAGGCCGGAATTCGACGTCATATAATGACCCAGAATCTCCGTGCCGTCTGCGTTTGTGTGATAGATTCCAGACCCGAAAGTGCTGAACCATTTGCAGTTGTTGGCATCGACCGACACCCCTGTCACCACCTCGTTGTCAAGCAGAAAATCAGCCAGATTGGTGCCATCGTTGCGGGCCACCTTCGGGCGGGTGACAACCCAGCCCTGGCTGAACATATCGGCCGGATCGGCAATCACCCGCACGCCACCGTTCGTAGCGAGCCACAGGCGTCCGCTCCGGTCTTCGTCCACATCCATCACGTAGTTCCCGTTTAGGCTCATTCCGTCGGCATCGGTCGTGCCGGTGTGGATCACATATCGGTCGTCCGATCCGTCGGCAGGAGTGCCGTTCGGATCATATACTCCGGTGAAACGATTGCCGCTCAGCAGGATCAGGCCAGACGAGTGGACAAACAGCGATGCGGAATGACTGGTGCTGTAAGTGCCGAAGTCAAGCGCCACTATATCACTTGGTCCAGGCCCTTTCGCCCATGCGTCGCGCGAGATGAAGTATAGATTGTCTGCTCCGTCCTCA
>CAMWTI010000118.1 GCA_947177135.1 uncultured Porphyromonadaceae bacterium
TTATAAATTTCGGATGCGAGTCTTTTTGCTTCGGCTATTTTGTCGGTGTCGCCTGCCTTCAGCCCATATTTTTCGGCGGGAGGAATCACCACGACAGTGCCTGGCGCAACGTGGTCGGGATGTCCGAGTCTGGAGGCATTCTCTTTATAGATGTATACCCAGTATTCCATCTGGCCGTAATGTTGTCGTGCCATGGTCGTCAGGAAGCGTCCGCGGCGTATGGTGTCGGTAATCACGCGGGGCTGCTGCGGGGGGGCGGCTTGCGCGGCCGGCATGGTATCGGCCATGAAAGAGGTCTCCATGGCAGGCTTTTCGAGTTGTGGCTGAGGGTCTGGCTGCTGGACCGGTTGCGTGATTTCTACTGTCACGACTTTTGAGGGCGCTGTGAGCCGCCCCATTACGAATCCTACTGTCAGGCATAGTGCCGCGAGCAGCAGCGGCATCAGCCATTCTGATTTTTGTGATGTCTGTTGCCGTCGCTCCGGCTGGGGCAGTGACGGAGTGGTGACGGCGGCCGCCTCTTCCGTTTGTGTGGCTTCGGCCGCCGGTTTCGTTTCTTCGGCTGGTTGCGGGCTTGATTCCGGGTAGTAGTCTGCTGCGTGTTCTGCGGTTTCGCCGGGGGAGGCGTCATCGCTGCCGACTTTTTCTTCTTCTTTCTCTTCTGCTTCTTTTTCGGCAGCTGCTGGCTCTGTCGTTTCGTGGCTTTCGGGCTGTGGATCTTCTTCTGTCGTTTCATCAGCTTCGTCAAGAATCGACGGATCTGTCACCTCAATGGCCGAGAATGCGGCAAAAGGTGCGTTGATCTCGGCAGCGAGGTCATGGTCAGGCCGGAACCGCAGTTCTCCGTCAACGGCGGCAAATGTGCCGATATATCTGATATCGACCGACTCGCCTTCTGACAGAGTCTCGGCGGCGAGCATGAACATTTCGCGCACGAAAGTCAGCGCTTCCGCTGTGTCGCATTTTGTGAACTGGGCTACTGTGCGGGCCAGTTCGTCAATCGTTATTATTCGGTCCATTGTTCTGTGTCGGGAGCTGATTTTTTGCTGTCGGCCTCTTCCACCCGGCTGCGCAGCCGGGTTCCTGGCCTGAATGTCAGTTCTATTTCAGGAGGAAGCAGCATCAGCGATCCGGTGCTCCGGTCAGTGACAATCTGCTCGTCGTGTTTTTTCGCTTTGAACGATCCGAACCCCGGCAGGGCCACTTTGTCGAGCGCTCCGCAGTGGTGGGCCAGAGCGCGGGCCACTCCCTGCAGCAGCGCTTCGGTGTCTTTTTTGTCGCGTCCGCAGCGTTTGGCTAATGCTGTGAGATATTGTCTGCTGTCCATGGGGGTGTTATTCTGTCGGTTGTGTCAGGTCGCTTTTGGGCAGATTGTTCAGCTCCTCGATGTAGTTGAGTAGCTCTTCGCGGCCGTCTCCGCGCTCCGACGATGTCACGAATACAGGCGGCAGTTCCTCCCATTGTTTAAGCAGTTCGGTTTTGTAGGACTCGATGTTTGTCTGTGCGGCGATTCTGCCCAGCTTGTCAATCTTGGTGAAGACGATCGAGAATGGCACGCCGTTCTCTCCAAGCCACTCCATGAATTCAAGGTCTATTTTCTGCGGCTTGTGGCGCGAGTCCACCAGCACGAACAGTGTCACCATCTGGGCGCGTTCGAGCACATAGTCCTCGATGATGTGTTGCAGCTTTTCGCGGTCGCTCTTGCTCCGCTGCGCGTATCCGTAGCCTGGCAGATCGACTATATACCAGTCATCGTTTATCAGAAAATGATTTATCAGGGTGGTCTTTCCGGGAGTGGCCGATGTCATGGCCAGTTTACGCTGGCCGGTCAGCATATTGATCAGAGAGGATTTGCCGACATTGCTTCGGCCGATAAACGCATATTCATGGCGGTTGCCGGCAGGGCATTTGTTGACATTGCTGTTGCTGATCTCGAATTTGGCTGATTTGATTTGCATTTATACTATATTGTGGGTTATGGAAACAACAAAGTTACAATAAAAATTGTTTATATGCCTGAAGAGTGAAAAAAATCATGTGAAAGAAGACCGGATTCCGGTTTAATTCGTAAATTTGCATCTCTGAAACCAAATTCAAGCCATATGCAGCATCGAAGTTCCAGTCATGATGACATCCACCGTGAACGCTGGGCCAAAAGGCTGAGCGCAAGGGTCGTGTCGTGGTGGGAATATGCTTCATCAGGAGTGTGGAGCGATCGGCGCAACACCTTTTGGATCAGGGTTATGAAGACTCTTAATCTGTCAGTGCGATCGTTTATGCGTTCGGATCTTCAGACCTTGGCTTGTGGCCTGACCTATCGTGCTCTGCTTGCCGTTGTGCCGGCTCTGGCCCTGCTTTTTGCCATAGGACGTGGATTTGGTCTGCAGAACCTGTTGACTACTCAGCTTTTCACCTACTTCCCGTCGCAGAAAAAGGCTTTGCAGACGGCTATCGGGTTTGTTGACTCATATCTCGCGCAGGCATCCGAAGGGTTGTTTGTCGGCATCGGCATTGTCGTGTTGCTGTGGACTCTGATTTCGCTTGTCGGTGCGGTCGAAGATGCTTTTAACGGCATATGGGGTGTGGCGCATGGTCGTTCGCTGTGGCGCAAGGTCACTGACTACACCGCGATTTTTCTGATTCTTCCAGTCTTGATGGTCTGCAGCTCCGGACTCACGGTGTTCATGACGGCCACGGTGCAGGATATGCTGCCGTTTATGACGCCGGTCCTTTCCGCTTTGCTCGACGTCGCGTCAGTGGTGCTGATATGGTTCTTCTTCACCGGAGTCTACATGCTGATTCCGAATATCAGAGTGAAGTTTAAAAATGCTTTTCCGGCCGGAATCATGGCCGGGATAGCCTATCAGGTGCTCCAGGCTCTGTTTGTGAGCGGACAGATCTATGTCAGCAAATACAATGCCATCTACGGCGGCTTTGCATTCCTGCCGTTGCTGCTGATCTGGATGCAGCTGGTCAGCCTGTTCACTCTCGCCGGAGCGGTGGTGTGTTATGCCGCGCAAAACATATCGCTTTATTCTTTCACTTCTGAAGTTCAGTCCATCTCGATCGACTATCGGCGTCGTGTCGCGGTCGCAATCCTGGCCGTGATCCTTTCGCGATATAACAACGGGCTGAAACCGATGACGGAAAACCGGATTTCAACCGATTACTCCATACCTCCACGTCTGGTCGGAATCATGCTTGCCGAACTTGAAGAGGTTGGGCTGATCAATCGGGTGATCATCGGCAAAGATCCGCAGACTCCGCCTGCATGGCAGCCTGCACGCGATCTGAGCGAAATCACAGTGGGACAGGTGATTGATCTGCTGGCCAACCGTGGCACAACCGATTTTATCCCTGATTTCGATTCCCGCTTTCCGGAAGTGGCGGAGTGTGTGGACCGCATAGAGGCGTCGATCCGCAACGATAATCCGGTAAGAGTATCCGACATAATTATAAACTGAATCTCAACCATAATTCAAAAAACAATAAAGCAATGAAACAACCAATCGCAACAACCAAAGCTCCCGGAGCAATCGGTCCTTACAGCCAGGCCATCGACGCCGGTCAGTTCGTATTTATCAGCGGCCAGATTCCCGTCAACCCCGCCACCGGTGAAATCCCCGAAGGCATCACCGCACAGGCAACCCAGAGCCTGGCCAACGTAAAGGCCATTCTTGAAGAAGCCGGTCTGACCATGGACAATGTGGTAAAGACCACCGTTTTTCTCGCCGACATGAGCCTCTTTGCCCCGATGAACGAGGTCTATGCCCAGGCATTCAGCGCTCCTTTCCCCGCCCGCTCGGCCGTTGCCGTGCGTGAACTTCCGAAGCAGGTGCTTCTTGAAGTAGAGGTGATCGCAGCCCGTTGATCTTTTAACTCAACACAAACACATTATAACGATTTAACCAATGGAAAAGAAATTTATTTGCACCGTTTGCGGATATATCCACGAAGGTGCTGAAGCTCCCGAAAAGTGCCCGCTTTGCGGCGCTCCCAAAGCCAAATTCACAGAACTCACCGCAGATGCTGCCCTGACATTCGTTACCGAACACCAGATCGGTGTGGCCAAGGAAGGTTCTGACGAAGAGATGATCAAAGACCTCAACGCTCACTTCATGGGCGAATGCACCGAAGTCGGCATGTATCTGGCCATGAGTCGTCAGGCCGACCGCGAAGGCTATCCCGAAGTGGCTGAAGCCTTCAAGCGCTATGCCTGGGAAGAAGCCGAACATGCCGCAAAGTTCGCCGAACTGCTCGGTGACGTGGTTTGGGACACCAAGACCAACCTCGAAAAGCGCATGAACGCCGAAGCCGGCGCCAACGAAGACAAAATGCGCATTGCCCGCCGCGCCAAAGAGATGAACCTCGACGCCATCCACGACACCGTTCATGAAATGGCCAAGGACGAGGCCCGTCACGGCAAAGGTTTTGAAGGTCTTTTCAACCGTTACTTCAAAAAATAATCCAACACTGATTACGCCGACCAAAATCTGCCCTGTGAGTGAGACTCACAGGGCGCTTTTTTGCAGTGAGCTCTGAAATCTACCGTCGGGCCACGTTCGCCGGGCGTAACTTTGCGCCCGATATGAAAATAGACCGTACATTTTTTGAGCAGCGCTGGGTCAAGGCCGTCAGCGCTGAATTCGGCGCCCCGGG
>CAMWTI010000119.1 GCA_947177135.1 uncultured Porphyromonadaceae bacterium
CTGCAAATGAATAGAAGAGAACTGCTTCGGCGTGGAGTCCGTCTCGTCCTGCCCGGCCTATTTCCTGATAATAGCCTTCGATGTTTCGCGGCAGGTTGTTGTGGATTACAAACCGGATGTTGCTTTTGTTGATGCCCATGCCGAACGCAACGGTGGCGCAGACGACCTGAATGCGGCCGTGAATGAAATCATTCTGTGTCCGGTCGCGTTCGTCGGGCGTGAGTCCGGCATGGTATACTGCGACGGAATATCCCCGGGCATTCAGTTCTGTGGCGGTTTGTTCGGCGCTTTTGCGTGACAGGCAGTAGATGATTCCCGAGTCGTCGGCATATCGTTCTATGAGTTCGCCGATCATTTTAAGTTTTTTTTCACGGCCGGGATTAGGCCTTGCTGTCAGTTTGATGTTGGGCCGGTCGAACGAGCTGATGAATATGGCCGGATTTCTGAGGGCGAGCCGGGCTGCGATGTCATTGCGGGTCAGACGGTCGGCAGTGGCCGTGAGGGCAATGACGGGAACTTTCGGAAAGAGTTCGCGCAGGATCGATAGTCTGGCGTATTCCGGCCTGAAGTCGTGTCCCCACTGGGATATGCAGTGGGCTTCGTCGATGGCGAAGAGCGATATGCGCATGTTTTCGGGCCAGTGGACGGCATCAAGCAGAAGGCGTTCAGGGCTCATGTATAGCAGTTTGATGTGTCCGCGTCCGACGGATTCCATTATGCGCATGTTTTCTTCGTCGGATTGCATCGAGTTGATTGTTGCAGCCGGGATGCCACATGCTATCAGCGCTTGCACCTGGTCTTTCATCAGCGCTATCAGTGGCGACACCACCACTGCAACTCCCGGTTGGAGCAGGGCGGGAATCTGGTAGCAGATGCTTTTGCCTCCGCCTGTCGGCATGAGCACAAGGCAGTCGCGTCCTGACGTGACTGCCGATATTATCTCTGCCTGGCGGCTGCGGAACGAGTTGTAGCCGAAGAATCTGCGCAGCAGTGCCTGCGCTTTGTCAGTAAGCGTTTGATTCTCCACGAATGGCGTTGACCACGGTTTTTATTATGATCTTCATGTCGAGCATGAACGACCAGTGTTCTATATACCAGACGTCTCGATCGACCCGTCCCTGCATTTTCCAGAGTTCGTCGGTGTTTCCCCGGTAGCCGCAGACCTGCGCCCATCCTGTTATGCCGGGTTTGACCATGTGTCGGATCATGTATCGGTCAATAAGTTCTGAATACTGACGTGTGTGTGCGAGCATGTGGGGTCTTGGTCCAACGACCGACATGTCTCCGAGCCATACGTTGATGAATTGTGGCAGTTCGTCGAGCGATGTGCGTCGGAGGAAGTCGCCGACGCGGGTCTTGCGCGGGTCGTTTCCGGTGGCTTGTCGGGTGTCGGCGTCGGAGTTGACGCGCATTGTCCGGAATTTAAGGCAGTTGAATTCCCTCCCTCGGTATCCGGTGCGTTTTTGTTTGAACAAAACCGGTCCTGGCGATGATAGTTTGACTGCGATTGCCACCGGGATGAACACCAGAGGAGAGAGCGTCAGGACAATTGTCGAGAACAGCAGGTCGAAAGTCCGTTTCAGCATCCGGTTGTAGGTGCGTCCCAACGGGTTGACGAGCGGCGTCAGCACCGGCAGTCCGCCGATTCCGTTCAGTTCGAACCGGCGTCCGACGTATGGCGATATTTTGGGGACATAGTGGAATCTGACCATAGCGTCGTCGGCTATCTTGACCACCCGCAGCATGTCGTGTTCGTTTTCACCTGACAGGGTGAAGAATATTTCGTCGATTTTGTGTCGGGTGATGAATTGTTCCAATGAATCGAGATTGCCGGCATATGTTCCTTGGAAGTCTTCGGCCGGAAATTTGTCGAAGAAGCCCAGTACCCGGTATCCGTATCCGTTGTCGTTTGTCAGTGCGGAATATAGGCGTCTGGCAGTCGGGTTTGTGCCGACGATAACGACTCTGCTGTAGTTCCATCCGGCGTTGCGCAGGTGTTTCAGCGCCACGCGCGATGCGGTCCATGACAGCGGGAAGGCCACAAGCATCATGGCATAGAATTCCACATAGCATTTCATCGGGAAATTGTCGGCTCTGAGGAAGCTTAGGAGGGAGATGAAAAAGAGCGCGTGGATGCCTACGGCCTGTATCGACCTGGTCACGATGCGGTCGATGTGTGTGGCCCGCCGGTTGCGCGGGTCGGTTATGTGTAGGAGGATAATGGGGAGGTAGCAGGCTGTGACCATCACCCACTTCAGGCGTCCGTCTGTCTGCGCAATTTCAGGTTGCAGCAGACAGACGATGCCGAAGATGGCGTTGACCAGGAGAATGTCGACACAGGTGAGTATGGCGTTTAGAAATCGCCCGTATCTGCCCCTTGAATTATCTTCGTCGGGCACGTTTTCAGGTGTTTAAGGATTTATGATAAGTTTTTTATTTGAGTTTTGTGTCGATCAGTGCTATTTTCTTTTCGATGTTGGCCTGATCGTCGCGCAGGCGGGCTATGCGTCGTTGCATGTCGTTGAGCATGGCTTCGCCTGATTTGCTTTTGGAGTTGAAGAATCCGAGATTGTTTTCAAACGTCTTGATTTCCGAGCGTTTCATTTCAAGCGAGCGGATCAGTCGGTCGCGCTGGCGCAGGAGTTCGCGCTCGTCGCCGCTTTGTTCGATCTGGGCTTCAAAGGCAGCCATGCCCGATTTTGCCGTGCTCATGTCCAGTTCGTCGTGGAGGCGGCGCACTTCGGCGCGGTATGCGTCGTGGATTTTGTCTTTTTCGCGGAATGGAACGTGGCCGACGGCCTGATATTTGTCCATGAGTGAGCGCACTGCGGAGATGGCGGCGTTGCGGTCGGTGCCTTCGGCGTCGGCTTTCATTTCGCGCAGGCGGGCTATGATTTCGCGCTTTTCTTTGAGGTTGGCCTGTTCGGTGCGGCGGGTGTCAGAGCCTGACTGCTTTTTTTGTTCAAAGAAGTGATCGCAGGCTGCGCGGAAGCGGGACCAGACTGCGTCTGACTGTTTTTTGGGCACTGCACCGATCGATTTCCATTCGTTTTGCAGGGCAATGAGGGCGTCGGTAGTTTTTTTCCAGTCGGTGGAGTCTTTGATCTCTTCGGCTTTTTCGCAGAGGGTCAGTTTCTTTGCCAGGTTTTCCGACAAGTCGTCCTTGGCGGCTTTGAAATAAGCCGCTTTCGCAGCAAAGAAACTGTCGCAGCATGATCTGAATCTCTGAAACAGGGCTGCGTTGGTCTTGCGGGAGGCGAATCCGAGTTTTTTCCATTGTTGCTGGGCGTCGAGGATCACGCGGGTCTGTTCGTCCCAGGCTGCGAATGTGCTGAGGCCGGCAATGTCGATGCTTTCGACCTGCTGGCAGAGGGCGGTTTTGGCTTCTTCGTTGGCTCGTTCGGCTGCTTTCCGTTCTTCAAAGAAGGCTTGATATTTTTTGTTGACCACGGCCGATGCGTCTTTGAAGCGGTTCCAGATTTCTTCGCGCATTTCTTTGGCGACCGGGCCGATTTCGCGCCATTTGTCGTGGAGGTCCTGAAGGCGGCGGAATGCCACGACCACGTCGGCTTCTTCGGCCAGGCGTTCGGCTTCTTCGCTGATCAGGGTTTTGCTTTCAAGGTTTTTGCGGAAGTCGAGGTCTCGGAGGTCTTTGTTGACTTTGAGCTGGTCGTAGAATCGTTCGGTCGAGGTCTGGTATCGTTTCCACAGGTCTGACACTTCCGGAGCCGGCACTTCTCCGATGGTTTTGAACTGTTGCTGGAGTTCGCGCACGCGATCAAGATGGCGGTGCACGTTGTCGGTGTCTTCGGCCGCGGTGTTGATTTCGTCGATTATGGCGTTTTTGGCCGTTAGGTTAGCCAGGCGGGCGGCTTCCTGTTCGGCTGCGAGTGCGGCTTTTTTGTCTTTGATTATCCCGAGTGTGGCTTTAAATTCGTCTTCGAGTTCGTCGGGGCGCGGCGCGAATGCGGCCTCTTCGTTTCCGCGGGCTATCGATTCGGCTTTTTCGGCTGCGAGTTCGTCGTTTCGGATGGCATAGAACTGCACTTTGAGTCTGTTGACTTCTTCGCGTGTGATTTCTGCGGCCTCTTTTTCCGCACATTCTTTCAGTGCGTCGACAATCTCTTGTTTTGACATTGGCGCTTTTTCGGCAGTGTTGGTGTCAACGGTTACTTCCTGAGTTGGTTCAGCGGCTGCGGGGGTGGTTTCCGGAGTCGTCAAGGGTTGTTGTTGCAGTTCCATGATGCGGTTGATAGTAAGATGATTATGGTAGGGTACGGCCG
>CAMWTI010000120.1 GCA_947177135.1 uncultured Porphyromonadaceae bacterium
TGCTGCTGTTCGGCGATGCGGTCGGTGTTGATGGCCAGCGGCATGCCGCGTCGGTCGGTGATTATGAACGGAGAGGCCGAGCTTTTGAGGGTGACCAGATATTGGGAGGCGTCAGGGTCGGTGACTCCTTCGGACGCGAGGGTCACGCTGACGATTTTCCAGCTTTCGGTCGGGGCGGGCACGGCGTCGGCGGCGTCGAAATAGCGTGAGGCATATTTGTAGAACTCTCCTGGGGAGGCCACTGTCCGTTCGGCTTCCACGGTGATGTTTATGGCGGTCGAGGGCAGGGTGTAGACCAGTCCGTAGTTTCCGTCTTTGGAGGCTGTTAGCCTTTGGGTCTGCTGGGCGCTGACTGCATGGCCGGAGCATAGGATCAGGCCGATGGCGGCGATTGTTGATCTTGTCATGTTCAGAGTTGTTGCGGATGGTTTTTAGAGAGTTTTGTTTTTAAAGGAGAGATTTTATGGCCCGGCCGATGTTGGCGGCGATGTCGCCGGCGGTGACTCCGTACTGTCCTTCGGCTTCGGCGGCGATGTCGCCCGCCAGGCCGTGTATGTAGACTCCGGCGAGTGCCGCCACTTCCGGTTTGTAGCCCTGGGCCATGAGCGCGGCGATCACTCCGGTGAGCACGTCGCCGCTTCCCGGGGTGGCCATTGCGGCGTTTCCGCTCGAGTTGAAGTAGAGTCGTCCGTCGGGGCGTATGACGGTGGTGTAGCGTCCTTTGAGGACGATGAGCACGTTGTGGTAGCGCGAGACTTCAATGGCTTTTACCAGGCGCGCTTCGGCGCATGGCTGCGGGCCGAACATGCGGTCGAATTCGGCGGCATGCGGGGTCAGCACCGAGAGCACCGGCACCATGTGCATCAGGTTCTGTTGCCGGGCTATGCAGTTGAGGGCGTCGGCGTCGAGGACCACCGGCTGTTCGTGGCGTTTGAGGAAGTTTTCGAGGGCGCTGACGGTTTCGTCGCGCGAGCCGATGCCGGGTCCGAGCGCCACGGTGGAGTATTCGTGCTGCGGGCGTATGTCGGAGATGAATATGTCGGAGTTGGCGGCCTGGAACATGGCTTCAGGCACAGCCGACTGCATGACGTCGAATCCGCATCGCGGCGAATAGACGGTGACTTTGCCCGCTCCGGCACGCAGGGCTCCGCGGGCGGCCATCACGGCGGCTCCCATCATGCCGTAACTGCCGGCCACGAGCATCAGGGAGCCGAAGTCGGCTTTGGAGCAGAAGGGCTGTCGCGGTTTCAGAATGCGGCTCACGTCGGAGTGTTCGACCAGGTAGAATGGCGCGGAGGTGCGTCGGATGACCGACGGGTTCAGGCCTATGTCAATCGTTTTCCAGCGGCCGACTATGGAGGCGTTGTCGGCCATCATGAACGCCAGGCGGGGGAACTGGGCCGAGAGCGTGACCGTGGCGTGGATCATGTTCCGGTGTACTGATTTCGGATTCCAGTCGCCAAAAAGTCCTGATGGCACGTCGATGCTCACGATCGTGGCTCCGCTGTCGTTGATGTATTTCACCATTTCGCGGAATCCGCCCGTCAGGCCTTCGCGGAGACCGGAGCCGAAGAGTCCGTCGACTACCAGATCGTGGCGTGACAGGGGCGGGAGGTTGAACAGCCCGGTCACTTCCGTGAAGTCCACGTCGGCTCCCATTTCCAGCAGTTTGCGCTTGCATTCGGCGCATTCGGCGCTGAGCCGGTCTCCTCCGCGGTTGAACAGGAAGACGGTCGGCCGGTAGCCCTGAGCCACCAGCAGACGGGCCACGGCAAGCGCGTCGGCGCCGTTGTTTCCCGGTCCGGCGAATATGGCTATGCGCATATTGGCATGCAGCATTCCGATGACTTCGGCCGTGACGCCTTCTGCCATCCGCTCAATTAGTTGGAGCGCGGTGATTCCGTCGGCTTCGATTGTGGCGCGGTCAATTTCGCGCAACTGTTCGGTGGTGAATATTTTCATAACCGCAAAATTACAATTTTCTGGCGATATATCGAAGCCCCGCAGCCCGATTCTTTGCGCCGCATAATCCAATCGCCATTTATCCACACTTGAGCAAACCGCTGCCAAATGTTAGGGGAGGGTGCGGAGTTTTTTGCGGAGGTAGTGGGTGACGATGCCGCAGTAGGGGTGGTGGCGGAGCTCGTTGTCGGCACACCGGTGCATGGTCGAGTATTTTTCGAGGTATTTCTCCAGGAGAGTGCGGTTCCAGTTGCGTCCTCTGCGCTCAAGGTTTATCTTCTGTATGACGGCGTCAAGTGTGCTTTTGCGGTTTTGGGCGAGAAGAGTGGTGTTGAGGTTCAATATGCCGGTGATTTCGTCGTTCCAGCCGGAATCTGATGATTCGATCTCGCCTGTCGACTTGTAGGTGAGCGTGTCGATGAAGCGTTGGTCGGTGGGGGAGAAGGAGATGTCTTGCGGGCCTTTCAGCCTGTCGCAGTGGTCGTCAGATCCGATATGTCCCGGGCAGCACATGACCATGTTTCCATAGTCGAGTTTGAGGTCATCGTGTTTTTCTCGGCTCAGCATATGTTCGACGCGATGGTCTTCGCTGGTGAGAGTGTCTTTGCCGTCTTTGGTCTTGCCGAGTCTGTCCTTGCAGGGGATGCGTCGCATGCAGTAGGCGCAGATATAGCCTTGTTCCTTCAGTAGGGCGTCGACAAGATCTTTGGTCGACTGGTAGTCGGCGCCCGGAGTGTTGCGGTATTCTTTCCAGCTTTTCGGTTCGGGCCCTTTTTTTATCAGAATCATGTGTCAGTCCTCCAGAAATGAGAGAAGGGCTTCCGCTCTGGATAGTTCGGGGTCGCCGTTGGAGAGTCTTTCGCGCAGGTTTTCAAGTTGGATGCGGGCGTCCTTGTAGTCTTCAGCATCGATCAGGCTGAACAGTTTTCTGAACTCGGCCGCCACCTTGAGGTCGCGGGTGATGTTACCCATATAGGCGTCCATGATGGTGGAGGCGTCGAGGCCATAGGTGTTCAGTTCGCGGTGTGAATACACGCCGTTGTTGAATTCAAGTTTGTAGACCACATTTTCCGGGCTGTTTTCTATGGATGACATGACCAGTGGCGCATGGGTGCTGACAATGAACTGGATTTTCGGGAAAGTCCGGTGGAGCGCTTTGAGGATGCGCACTTGCAGTTCTGGATGCAGATGCTCGTCTATCTCGTCGATTATCACCGTGCCGTGTGTGTTGCGGTAGGCTTCGTCACCGAATCTGACCTTGTTGAGTAATGCCGAGCGTATGGCAATGTCGATGACAATGCTTGCCAGCCGGCGATAGCCGTCGGAAAGCAGGTCGGATCGCACCTCTCTGCCGTCACATTGCAGAAAATATATCTCTCCGTCATTGCTTCGGATGTCGATGTCGGCTATGATGCCGCATCCGTCGGGACCCAGCGCTTCGCCGACGGCCTTGCGCACGCACTGGATCTCGGTTTCGCCCTTTTTTGCCTCCCGGAGCACCAGCAGGCGCTTTATCCAGCAGTCCAGCAGCCCTTTGCAGTCAAAGCTTTCGAAGTAGCCGAATGAAGGCTTCTGGGGATATTTCTTGAAGTTCTTTTTTTCTTTGTCAAATTTACGGACGGTGTGGATGTCTTCGGTGGTGAAATAGGCAAACAGCGGAAGCACGTTGCGCTGGACCGATGTTCCGTCGACTATGGCGTGGGAGTTTGCCTGCAGCAGTGAGGCATATTCTTTCAGCGGTTTCAGACCGGTGACGAGATTGCGGGCATTTTTTTTGGACTTTTTTTCGATGACCAGATCGGGACGATCCGATGTGTCGCCGTCGGATTTTCTGGCGTCAAGACTCACTGACGTGCCGTCGGCCAGGGTGACCGGGGGGCAGTCGTCGTCGTCAAGATGGAACGTGATGCTGATGGGCAGGTTGTCTGTCAGCAGGTCGTCGTTTTTGATTTCTCTGAAGTCGTCGTCGTCGGCACTTTTCCAGGCTGTGTTTTCATCACTGAATCCCGAGAAAAACGAATTTATCACCAGATTGCACGCGCGCAGCAGAGATGTTTTGCCAACGGAATTGTCGCCGATCAGCAGGTTGATGCCCCGGCGGAATTCCATGGATTTTTCATCATAGCAACGGAAATTATTGATTTGTATGTCACGCATATCTGTTTGCCTTTTATGTGCAAAATTATGTTTTTATTTGCAATTACGAAAGGTGGCCGGTCTGAAATTTTTATATTTTGGAGGTGAGGGAGAGGAGGAGAGCGTCGGCGAGGGTGAGGGCGGCCATTGCTT
>CAMWTI010000121.1 GCA_947177135.1 uncultured Porphyromonadaceae bacterium
ACGGCAAAGCCGCGCTGACGCTTGCCGTGGCGCTGGAGTCGTCGGCCATAGTGCCTGAAGTGGGCGCCGCAATCGACGCCAAGGTCAACTCGATGATGAAGCGTCTGCCTGTCGGCATGGAGCTTGACAAGATCTTTTTTCAGCCTGACAAGGTCAGCGATGCCGTGCAGGGCTTCATGCTCAATCTGCTTGAATCGGTGCTGATCGTGGTGATTGTGCTGATGTTTGCGATGGGCTGGCGCTCAGGTATGATCATAGGTTTCGGTCTGGTCCTGACCGTGGCGCTCTCGTTCCCGATTCTCTCTAATCTTGGAACTACACTCCAGCGGATATCGCTCGGCGCATTTATTGTTGCCATGGGCATGCTTGTTGATAATGCCGTGGTGATCATGGACGGTATTCTCGTTGACCGCAGGCGCGGACTGCGTCCTGACGTATATCTCTATCGCATAGGGCGCAACACGGCATTGCCGCTGCTTGGCGCGACGGTAATAGCCGCGTGCACATTCCTGCCGATATATCTGACTCCCGGTTCTGCAGGCGAATTTGCCGGAGATCTTTTTCTGGTGATCTGCGTGAGTCTGATGGTCAGCTGGATTCTGGCGCTGATCCAGGTGCCTGTGTGTGCCGCCGCATGGCTCGGCAAGAACAATGGCGATCCGTCGGAGGCTGCGGCCGACGCCTCCGGATCGGCGCCTGAGCCGAATGTGTTTAACCGCATCGTCGGCCGCCTGTTGCGCTGGCTCATCGGCCATAAGGCCGTGTCGCTCACTGCCGCGGTGGCTCTGCTGGCGCTTTCGTCGGCCGGAATGCTGAGTGTGCGCCAGGTGTTTTTCCCGGATTTTGACTATAAGCAGTTTGTGGTGGAGTGCTATTTCCCGCCGCAGTCACATTCCGAGGCCGTGCGTGACCGCATGCTGGAATTGTCAGACAGTGTCAGAGCCTTTCCCGACGTGGAGCGTGTGGTGGTGTGCACAGGCGGAGCGCCGGCACGCTATACTCTGGTGCGCCCCATGCCTTCGGGCGGCGACAACTATGCCGAATTTATCGTTGACTGCAAGGACTACGAAACCATGCAGCGTGTTCAGAACGATATTCGCGCATATCTCCGCGGCATAGCCCCCGACGCATACATACGCACCCGCAAGTATAATTTTTCGATCTCGACCAGCCACACTGTCGAAGTGGAATTCGCAGGGCCTGATCCGGCAGTGCTCCGCGATCTGTCGGCCCAGGCCGAGAAGATCATGCGCGAGTCGCCTTATGTGGATCCGTATTCTGTTCAGAACAACTGGGCGCCGCGCGGCCACGAAATCACATATTCATTTTCACAGGCTGATGCCGGCAGGGCCGGCGTCAATCGTTCGGACGTCGGCAATGCTCTTCAGGCCGCCGGCGACGGCATGGCCGTCGGCGTGGTATATGATCAGGACAACATGATTCCGGTCTATGTCATCATGAGGCGTGCCGACGGATCCAGACTGACCGATCCGGCGTCGATTCCCGTGTGGTCCACGGCCAATGTCGGAATCGATCCCGCCCTTATCGCTGGTCTCGCCACCGGCGCCACTTCTGCGGACGACCTGCAAAAGCGCATGTTCCGCTCCACGTCACTGGCCGCGGTGACCGACTCGGCGTCGATGAAGTGGGGCGAGTCGTCGGTGACCCGCCTGAACGGCAAGCGGGTAATCGAGGCCGAGTGCGATCCCAGTCCGTGGGTGAAAACGGCCACTCCGGCCAAGGTCGAATCCGACATCGCCGCCCGCATCAGCGCGATTCCGCTCCCCGAGGGCTACACCATGCGCTTTGTCGGCGAAGGCGAACTCAGCGGCGAAGCCACGGCCACGGTCGTAGGTTTCCTGCCGATGATCCTGCTGATCGTGTTTGTGGTGTTGCTGTGTCTGTTTAACGACTGGCGGAAGCTGATAGTCGTGCTGGTCAGCTTTCCGTTTGTGTTGTGCGGCATTGTGCCGGCTCTGCTGCTCACGGACACTCCCTTCACCTTCCTGGCCATTCTCGGCTTTATGGGCCTGATCGGCATGATGGTCAAAAACGCCATTGTGCTGGTCGACGAGATCACGCGCCTCAACACCGAGGAGGCGCTCCACCTCTATCATGCCGTTGTCAATGCCACCCTGAGTCGTGTCCGGCCTGTGCTCCTGGCGTCGTTCACCACGATTGTCGGCATGATCCCGCTTGTGGCCGATCCGATGTATGGATCTCTTGCCGTGGTGGTTATCGGCGGTCTTTCTGTAGGCACGGTCGTCACCCTGCTTCTGTTGCCGCTGATTTATTCGATGCTCTTTAACGTGAAAAAGCCTGACTGATGACAAAATTTATCAATATCATCATTGCGGCGATGATTGCGTCGCCAGCCGCCGCCGCGGCAATCACTGTCGATGCCCGCAAGTGTGTGGAAATGGCGCTTGAGAGCAGCGCCGACATGAAGGTGGCCGTCAATTCCAAAGAACAGGCACGCCTGCAGAAGGAAGTGGCGTTTACCGCATATCTGCCTGATTTTGCCGGATCGGCCATGGGAATCTGCCGCACGCCCGATCAAGACATGATGGGCATGACAATCAGCATGAAGGCGATGTGGCTTGCCGGAATCAACGTGACGCAGCCGCTATATGCCGGCGGCAAGATCGTGGCAGCCAACAAAATGGCCAGGATCGGCGTCGAGGCTGCATCGCAGCAGCTGCGCATGACGTCGGCCGAAGTCAGCGCCGGCGCCCAGAATGCCTATTGGAGCTATGTGGCTGTTCTTGCCAAGGTGAGAATGATGAAAAGCTATGTGGCGCAGATTGACACGGCCTATGCTCAGACACGCTCCGCGCTTGAAGCCGGAATGGTGACGCGCAATGACCTGCAGCGCATAGAGGCGCGTCGCGCCCAGGTGCTCTATCAGCTCGGCCGGACCGAAAGCGGAGCAGATCTAAGCCGCATGAATCTGTGTCATATAATCGGAGTGGACACGTCGGAGGAGATTGTGCCGGCCGATGCCGACGCCGAGGTGGAACTGCCGGAAAATCTGCATGACTACAATCTCTTTGACCGCCCGGAAGTGGCGCTGCTGCAATGCGACGCCGACGCCAGGCACCAGCAGGTGAAGATGACTCGCGCCGATTTCCTTCCGACACTCGGACTGGTGGCCGGCTGGAGCGCATATGGCAACATCAGGGTGAAAGGTTTCCAGCAGGACGCCGAAGGCAACTATCATCCGTTCAGCTCGCATGTGCGTGGCGACGGTTGGTCAGTCATGGCATCGCTGTCAGTGCCGTTGTGGCATTGGGGCGAAGGCTGCAAAAAGGTGAGACACGCTCGTCTTGACGCCGAAAACGCCCGTATAGCCCTTGATGACAACATCAAACTGATGGATCTTGAAGTCCGACAGGCCATCAGCAATGTCGATGCCGGACGATCGCTGCTGGAGTCGGCGCGTCTCGCCATGACGGAGGCCGAGACAAATCTTGCCAACATCACGCAGAGCTATGAACTGGGACTTTGTCCGCTTACGGATTATCTTGATGCCCAGAGCCAGTGGCAGACGTCGGCTTCGGACCTGATCGAGGCTTCCACACAATTGCGCATCTATTGCGTCGACTATCTTCGGGTTACCGGGCGCCTGTGAACGCGCCCGGGACCGGCCCGGGTTTGTGTAACTCATGAAATTTCACTATTTTTGCGGGAGTAATTTTTAGGTAGTCATTTTAAACAATATAATAAAAAGCAATGAAACCCGAGACGCATTGCATTCATGTGCCATATCAGAGTCCTGACGCATATGGCGCGCTGAATATGCCGGTATATCACACGCTGGCCTATGAATTTCCAAATGCCGCTTCAATGGTTGAGGCGTTTTGCGGGCGATCTTCTGATCCGGATTATTCGCGCGTGACGAATCCCACGGTGATCTATCTGGAAAAGCGGGTCAGGGAGCTGGCCGGCGCGCGCGACGCCATCGCTCTCTCGTCGGGCATGGCCGCGATTTCGGCCGCAGTCATGG
>CAMWTI010000122.1 GCA_947177135.1 uncultured Porphyromonadaceae bacterium
GGGCTATGCCGAGAAAATATCCGAGTCCAAGTCCGCCGAAACAGGCATGCGTGATCCCGCCGCACAACGAAGTCATGCGGCGCGCCACAACATACGAACCGAGTATTCCGGCCGCGACGCTCATTATCGCCACCGCGAGGATGGCGTTGCGGAAAAACGTATAATCAAGCAACTCAAGCATCTCAGAACTTGCCTGAAGTATTAATCCTGTCCTGCTCAACGGCCTCTATCTCATCTTTATGAAAATTCTTGATGACACGCACCGTGCTCAGAGTGGCGAAATCAGTAAACAGCTCCACCTGCAGCGAATAGAAATTATCGTCCGAGTCACGACTCTGTCCTATCACCTTCCCCACAGGGATACCTTCGGGAAACACCACCGAATATCCGCTGGTCACAACAGTGTCGCCCAGAGCGAACTCCACATGGCGCGGCAGCTCCTCGAGCACCGCATGACGCGGCGACCGTCCGTCCCACACCAGCGAGCCGAATGCGTTGGAACCTTTCACCTTGCATGCCAGACGCACCGCGCTCAACACCGAGATCAGACGCGCCGTGTGAGGCCCTGTCACGTTCACAATACCGACTATGCCGTTCTGGTCCACCACTCCCATGTCGGGCATGACACCGTCAAGCTCGCCCTTGTCGATGGTGATGAAATTATTTGACCTGACGATCGAATTGTTGATCACGTGAGCCATGATGAAGCCATACTGGCTCAGCATCGAATCCATCGGCAATGTATCGGAGGGTATGCGCTCGGCGGCACGTCGCAGGGCTGTGCGCAGATTGATAACCTCCATCTCCAGCTGCGCGTTGCGCTGCTGCAGATCCTCGTTGATGCCCCGAAGATGGAAATATCCGGTCACGGCCCCTGCCGTGGAGTAGACGCCACGCGCCATGGCTCCGGCAGAAGTCATGTAGACATGCTGCTGATAGGGATTCCCTCTGAACAGCATAACGCAACTGATTATGGCAAAGAGCAGAAACGTGAACCAGCTCCCGTGCCTGACCAGAAATTCAACAAGCGCTTTCAATTTCCTTCTCTATCGGAGCTTCGCTTTTATCGGATCAGGAAAGAGAACTTGTCGATGTTCTTGAGAGCCACGGCGGTACCGCGGGCCACGGCCAGAAGCGGCTCGTCGGCCACATGGAATTGAATTCCGATCTTGTCGGTCAGACGCTTGTCAAGACCGCGGATCAGCGCACCGCCGCCTGCCAGCCAGATGCCGTTGCGCACAATGTCGGCATACAGTTCCGGAGGAGTCTGCTCAAGCGCGCTCAGCACAGCGGCCTCGATCTTCGAGATCGACTTCTCCATGCAGTGCGATATCTCCTGATACGAAACCGGCACCTCCATCGGCAGAGCGGTGATATGGTTCGGACCTCTCACCACATAGTCCTCCGGTGGATTCTCCAGTTCGGTCAGCGCCGAGCCGACGTGGGTCTTTATGTCTTCAGCCGTGCGTTCGCCCACCTTCACGTTGTGGGCGCGGCGCATGTGGCCAATGATATCTTCGGTCAGGTCATCGCCGGCAATCTGGATCGACTTGTTGGTGACGATGCCACCCAGCGAGATCACGGCGATCTCAGTGGTGCCGCCGCCTATGTCAACGATCATGTTTCCGTCGGGGGCTTCCACATCCAGTCCGATGCCGAGTGCGGCCGCCATCGGCTCATAGATCATGTAGACGTCACGTCCGCCGGCATGCTCGCTCGAGTCACGCACGGCACGTATCTCCACTTCGGTCGATCCCGACGGGATCCCCACGACCATGCGGAGGCTCGGGCTGAACCAGGTGCGCTTTCCGCTGCTCTTCTTCACCAGCCCGCGAATCATCAGCTCCGCGGCGTTGAAGTCAGCGATCACACCCTTGCTGAGCGGGCGGATAGTCTTGATATCGGGACTTTCGCGTCCCTGCATCAGCTTGGCTTCCTTGCCGACGGCCTGAAGCTTCTGAGTCTTTGTGTTTATGGCGACGATCGACGGCTCGTCGATCACGATCTTGTCATTTTGAAGGATGATGGTGTTGGCCGTTCCCAGGTCAATAGCGATCTCCTTTGTCAGAGAGAACAATCCCATTTGTGTTTAGTGTTTGAAATGACGGATTCCGGTGGTTGCCATGGCCACGCCGTTGGCGTTGCAGAAGTCGATTGTCTCCTGGTCGCGGATCGATCCTCCAGGCTGGATCACGGCGTCTACTCCCGCATTGTGCGCGATTTCCACACAGTCGGCGAATGGGAAGAAGGCGTCGCTGGCCATAACGGCGCCTTTCAGCTCAAAGCCGAAACTCTGAGCCTTGGCGATTGCCTGCTTCAGCGAGTCGACGCGCGAGGTCTGGCCGACGCCGCTTGCAAGCAGCTGGCGGTTCTTGGCCAGCACGATGGCGTTGCTTTTTGAATGTTTTACCAGTTTGTTGGCAAACAGCAGATCCTCCACCTGGGCAGGATCGACCTGAGCGACGGTCACCGTGGTGAGGTCGGCGGCGGTCTCGGTCTTCAGGTCACGCTGCTGAAGCAGAGCGCCGTTCAGACATGAGCGATAGGCCATTGTGGTCGCAAGCGGAGCGTGCTGCACCAGAATGATCCGGTTCTTTTTGGTTTTGAGGATCTCGAGCGCTCCGTCGGTATAGGCGGGAGCGATGATCACTTCAAAGAATATCGTGTTGATGGATTCGGCGGCTTCCGCGTCGACTGTGCCGTTGGTGACGAGCACTCCGCCGAAAGCGCTGACCGGATCGCCGGCCAGGGCGTCGCGCCATGCTTCGGCGATGGTGGCGCGGGTGGCCACGCCGCATGCGTTGTTGTGTTTCAGCACAGCGAATGTCGGATCCGTGAACTCGGCAATCAGGCTCACGGCGGCATCGATGTCAAGCAGGTTGTTGTAGGAAATTTCCTTGCCATGCAGCTGGGTAAACATCTTGTCGAAGTCGCCGAAGAAGTAGCCCTTCTGGTGGGGATTCTCTCCGTAGCGCATCGGCTTCGGACAGTCCACTGCCACGCGCAGGGCCGACGGGCCGCCCTCGCGGTCAAAATAGTTGAAGATCGCGGAATCATAGCCGCTGCTCACGGCAAAAGCCTCCTTGGCAAACCAGCGGCGCTGTTCGGCGGTAGACTTCGCACCCTGGGCGCTGAGCATGTCGGCCAGCGCGGGATACTGGGCCTTTGATGCCACAATGACCACGTCGCGCCAGTTTTTTGCGGCCGCGCGGATCAGCGAAATGCCGCCTATGTCGATCTTCTCGATGATGTCGGCGTCTGACGCTCCGGATGCGACTGTGGCTTCAAACGGATAGAGGTCAACGATCACCAGATCGATCTCAGGGATTTCATATTCTGCGATCTGCTGCCGGTCGCCTTCGTTCTCGCGGCGGTTGAGAATGCCGCCGAACACTTTGGGGTGCAACGTCTTCACGCGTCCGCCCAGAATGGAGGGATAGCCGGTCAGGTCTTCAACCGCGTCGCAGTCATATCCAAGCGACTTGATGAAGCTTTCGGTGCCGCCGGTGGATAGGAAACGCACTCCGTCGGCATGGAGCATTTTCAGTATTTCGTCAAGGCCGTCTTTGTAAAAGACTGATATCAACGCTGTTTTGATCTGTCGGGTATTCTCTGCCATAATTCTTTTTTTATTTTGTAATTGAGAGTGCAAAAGTACGAATTTTTCAGCAATTTTTTTGTGATTGAATAAAAAAAATGGCGCCGCATGGCGCCATTTTTTCTGAGTTTGCGGAAATGATTACCGCTGATTATTTCACGAGAGTCTTCACACCGTTGATGATGTAGAGTCCGCCTTTGCGGAAGCTCTTCACGCGACGGCCCTGGAGGTCATAGGCTTCGACGGCCTCGCCGTTGACGGTCACGGATGTGATGCCCTCCTTCTCGATGGTCCAGACAACGACAGTGGCTTTGTTGTAGACTGTCTCGCCGACGAAGGTGGCTTCGGGAACGGTCAGGGTGTAGGTGCCGTTTTCAGTGATGTTGGCGTCGATGTAGTACAGGC
>CAMWTI010000123.1 GCA_947177135.1 uncultured Porphyromonadaceae bacterium
TTTACTTCTTTTTGTTGAATTGCGCAAGCCATTTCTAAATATTTATCTGCGAAAAGATCACAAGGGAATCACATTCGTCAATAATGTGCGGAATGCAAAAGGCGGTAGGACAAAACACAGCCAGCGGGCTGCTTCTGGACGGAAGTAGCCCGCTGGTGGGTCTCATCTTAGATCAAAATCTGGCGGTTATTTGCCGGCAAGGGTCTTGGCTATCTGCTTGTCGGCTTTTGCCACAGCGTTGCGATATGCTTTTTCGGCCTTGGCTTTGGCTTTTGGGGTGGCAGCTTTCTGCACTGCGTCATAAAGATCCCAGAGCTTATACTGGGCGGTGGCAGCCTTCTGGGCGTCGGTGTAGGCCTTGGCGGTCGCTTCGGCAGCCTGTTCATCGGCAGCCTCGGCATATGCGTGCTTGTAGCCTTTCTGGTCGTTCCAGTGTCCGCGGGTGAAATCGGGGAATGTCACAGCGGCGCAGTTGTTGTCCATGGAGAGGGCGCCGAGTTCGCCGAGACAGCACCATTCGGCAAGGTCATATACGTCCATGTCGAGTGGCAGACCGTTCTGCAGGCAGTAAACGAGTCGTGCGTCCATCATGAAGTCCATGCCGCCGTGGCCCATTTCGCGGCCGAGTTCGCCGTATTTGGCAAGGATCGGATGGTAATATTTCTTGACCAGAGCGTCGTATTCCGATCTGGGGAGGAATCCATGGCTTGACAGATTGTCGATCGTGGGCTGCACTCCGCTTGCCTGAAGCTGGCTCTTGTCGAGCGAGATTTCTTCGGTGGGATATTTGGTTGCGTAGCCCTTTGTGCCGGTGAGTTTGAACAGGCGGTTGTAGGGCTGCGGGTTCATGACGTTGTGCTGGATTTCGACAACTTTGCCGTTTTCAGTGCGCATGAGGGTGGTCGTGTGGTCGCCGTTGCGGTATTCCTTGCAGGGTTTGCCGGTTTTTTTCTCGACATATTCTTTGCCGTGCACTGACTTGGTGTCCATTGCAACGAGGGTTTTGAAGCGGTCGCCGCGGTGAATGTCAAGGCACTGTGCCACCGGTCCGAGTCCGTGTGTGGCATAGAGGTCGCCGCGGTTTTCCATGTTGTATTTCATGCGCCAGCCGAGTCCGTCGGGATCGTTTTCGGGGTTTTTCCAGTAGTAGTCCCAGAAGTCGTCGAGGTTGTGGATGTAGGCGCCTTCGGCGCGGAGCACTTCGCCGAACACTCCGGCCTGGGCCATTGCCAGTGCGTTGAGTTCGTAGTAATCATAGCAGCAGTTTTCGAGGATCATGCAGTGCAGACGGTTTTTCTCGGAAAGGTCTATGAGTTCCCAGCACTGTTCGAGATTCATGGCCGATGGCACTTCGATTGCTGTGTTCTTGCCGTTTTCGAGCGCATATTTTGCCACGGGGAAGTGGTGATCCCAGTCTGTGGCTACGTAAACGAGGTCAACGTCAGGGCGTTCGCATACGGCCTTGTAGCCATCTTCGCCGGAATAGATGTCGGCTGGAGCGAGGCCCTGTTCACGAAGGTATTTCTGGCAATTTTCAGCGCGGTTGGCTTCGAAGTCGCAGAGGGCCACTACTTCGACGCCGGGGATGTGGGCGAAGCGGTTGACGGCACCGGGTCCACGCATGCCGAGACCGACGAATGCCACGCGCACTTTGTCCATTTTGGGCACTGTGAGGCCGAGCACATGCTGCTGACCTTCGGCGCGATCGGGTGTTTCAACTACCAGAGTCCCTTTGTCCCAGTGCGTTTTTGTCGAGGGCGAGAGCGACTGGGCCGACATTGTAGCAGCCGAGACCATTATAGTGGCCAGGGCCAGCATCATCGGTTTGAAGTTGATCTTCATAATAAATGATTGATTTTATGGGGTTAGATTGTTTTGGTGTGCAAATTTAAGAATTTTGTGTGAGTCTGCAAAATAAAAGCACGCCGGGGGCATTCCGGCGTGCTTTGGTTTAAAGGAGATAATTTCTTTATTGCAGCGATGCGATAGCGGATTTATAGTCTGGCTCCTGGGCGATCTCAGGCACAAGCTCTTCGTATATGATGTTGCGGTTGCGGTCCATGACGATGACAGCGCGGGCCAACAGGCCGGCCAGTGGGCCGTCGATGATCTGCAAGCCATATTTCTGGGCGAACAGCGGGGAGCGGAAGGCAGAGGCGACGATGGCGTTGTCGATGCCTTCGGCGGCGCAGAAACGCCGTGCTGCAAACGGGAGGTCCATCGACACGTTGATGATCTTGACATCGGGGAGCGATGCGGCTTCTTTGTTGAAGCGGCGTACTGACATGGCGCAGACGTCGGTGTCGATCGACGGGAAGATGTTGAGTATTACTCTCGTGTCGAGAAAGTCAGTGCACCGGATTTCCTGCAGGTCGGTGCGGACCAGAGTGAAGCAAGGCGCTTTTTCGCCGACGCGCGGCATCTGTCCGTAGGTGTGGCAGGGAGATCCCTGGAAGTAGATGGTTTCCATAATCAGTAGTTGGAAGATGAGGAGTTGGCAGTTGAAAGTGTTATCATCCTCATAACGTCGGCGGCGAGCTGATTGTTCAGCCCTACGGTGACGTGGCGCACTGTGGCGAGCCTGTCGCAGACCATCACGACCGGGAGTGACGCGGCTCCGCAGTCGGCCGCCAGCCTGCGGGCGCCGTTGACGGCCGTCTCGCCCGGACGCAGCGATCCGCCGAGGGCGTTGCGGTTGGCTTCGGGGTCGCGTCCGCAGAAGGCATAGATGATTTCGGCGTCGACCGGCACCCGGTCGGCAGCCGATCGCACTTGTTCGACAAGCCTGGGTGTGAGTGTGGCCTCCGCGTCGAGCAGCACTATCACCGTGGCGGGGGACACGAGTGTGTTGCCTGGCTGGTGGGAGAGGCGGGTGCCGCTGTCGCTGAAAGTAAGCGGGAGCGAGAACGGCGGCAGTTGCTGTCCGGGCATGGATTCGATCGCAAAGTTGCTCTGGCGGAAGTTTTCAAACACTTCCGGATAGCGTCCGATGAGCCATTTTTCGCAAAGCGGACCGGCTATGTCGGTGGCGCGCGGGGAGTAGACGGCGTGGACAAGCTGTTCGGATAGCGCGCCAGGATTGTATTCGGCCGAGAATTCGGCGGGAAGTCCTGTGGCAGGGTCGAAGCGCCAGGTTATTTCGGCGTCGGTCTGCCCGCCGGCCATGCGTGTGACGTGGATTTGGTCGGGCGAGGCGATTCTGATGCGGAAGCGTGAGCTGTCGGCTTGCATTGCGCGAAGTTCGCGTGAGATTTCGGATGGTAGAAGCCTGGCGAACTGGACGGTGTGTTGCACGGCGCGGTCGCCGGTCAGTGGTGCGGGGTCCCATTCGTTGTGGTATTCGCGCAGGCGGCCGTTGCGGTAGTTGTAGAAGTGTCCGTCGCCGATCCAGGCCGAGAATCCGTCGCTGGCGCCCGACGGGGTGTCGACGCGCCATCTGATCAGGTAGTTTTCCGTGTCTGGCTGGTCGAGGTCAAGGTCATAGACCACGTCGTCTTCGGCCTGGGGCAGGGTCACAGAGTAGCTGGCTGAAGCGGCATATCCGGTGATGGTGTCCAGTCGCGCGATGAAATGCCCAAGCCCCTGAGCGTCGGCGCAAAGGGGCGTTGAAAACCATGTGCATAGCAAAGCAGTTAAAGCGTATAATCTCATAAGCATAACAGTTGAATCTGAAATTATAACGCGCGCGCGGCAGGAATGGTTCAGCTTCGTGAAATTTTTAGCAGAGATTCCGGTCCGAGGTTGAAGAGGAGGTCAAGGATGGAGAGTCCGGGCAGGTAGCCGAAGCGGTCTTGGCGCACTTGCCAGTAGGGTCCGACGTCGACTGGTTCAGGTTCGCGTGCTTCGGGCGAGTTTAGCGGGGCGTATGTCACTTCGAC
>CAMWTI010000124.1 GCA_947177135.1 uncultured Porphyromonadaceae bacterium
AGCGACGGCAGATCATGGCCGGTCTGTTTCATCACCTCCACAATCCGGTCAAATGAGACGGAGTGGCGCCCGTCACTGATTGCTGAATAGAGATTGGCGTCAAGCGCGCGGGCCGCAGCATAGGCGTTGCGCTCGATGCATGGAATCTGCACCAGACCACACACCGGATCGCAAGTAAGGCCCAGATGGTGTTCAAGGCCCATTTCCGCTGAATATTCTATCTGACGCGGAGTGCCGCCAAAGAGCTGGCTCGCAGCTGCGGCTGCCATGGCACACGCAACTCCGACCTCGCCCTGACATCCGACCTCTGCTCCACTGACCGAGGCATTGTGCTTGACAACGTTGCCAAACAGGCCAGCGGTGGCCAATGCCCTGAGTATACGCTGTTCACTAAAGCCTTTTGAGGTATGAAGATGATATAGAACAGCCGGAACCACTCCGCATGATCCACACGTCGGGGCTGTGACAATTTTGCCGCCCGAAGCATTTTCCTCGCTGACGGCAAGAGCATAGGCATAGACCAGGCCACGGGACTTAAGCGACGAGTTATAGCCTGCCGAATGGACATAATAGCTGGTTGCCTTGCGCGCGACGCCGAGACCGCCGGGCAACACGCCTTCGGCCTCGATTCCACGCTCGACAGCAGCCGTCATCACCTGCCAGACTTCCCGCAGATAGTCCCACACCGACGAGTCTTCACACTGCTCCACATACTCCCAGAATGAATGGCCGGTGTCATCACACCACTTCAGGATCTCGGTCATGGTGGTCATTCCATAGACCGGCTCAGCTGCAGCGCGGGTTTCGCCGTCCTTGACAACGTCGCCACCACCAATGCTATAGAGTGTGATATCGTCAACAATATGCCCGTCGTTATCAAACGCCTTGAAGCGCATTCCGTTAGGGTGAAACGGCAGGAATACATCCGGCTTCCAGAATATCTCTGTCGCAGCAGCCGGGGCCAGTTCATCAAGAATAGCCTTGTCGGTCAGGTGTCCTTTGCCTGTAGCGGCCAATGAACCATAGAGAGTAACTTCAAAGCGAGCCGAACCGGGATTATTTTCTAAAAACAGCCTGGCCGCATTACGTGGCCCCATAGTGTGAGAACTGCTCGGACCAAGACCTATTTTATATAGCTTTTTTATCGATTCCATCAGTGCAAAGATACTTCTTTTCCTGCTATAATGCACCATAAAATGCAATAAAAACCGATATCGGCATTTTTTCACCCGATCATAACGACAAACGCCCATATGCGATGACAGCGGAAGGATATCACTATCGTCCCGCCGCCATGTCGCGCACACTTTACTCACATAAGATTGTTGTCACATTCAAACGGGAGCAAAGGTACTAATTTCCGATGTAACAACCTTCCGTTTTCCACCCATTACTCTATAGCAATTGACGAAATACACCGTTTTAATGGCATACAGTAATGTGAAAACACGGTTGCTTGCGCTCATACTTGACCAGACACTGCTTGCGGTCACGCAGATCCACCAACACTTCGGCAAGAATCCGCTTAAGTTCCGCCGGATGGCACTCACTGCCGTCATTGCCGATCTGACTATATTTGGCGTGCGTTATGTCAAACGTTGTGCCATACAAATGAGCCGAATTGGAAACAGCATTGACATTGCGACGGCTCAGACGCCTGACCGACTCCTGCGTCCTGAGCACAGACGTGACGATAGGCCGGTATTCGGCATAGCCACGATGCTTCAGCGAGTCTCGAAATGCTGAACCGATTGCATGAAGCAACCTTACGGCATCAGGGACAAGATAAGGATATGAATGCGTAAGTTCATCAACTTCAAAATCAGGACAACTGCAAATCTGCTCTATCGGCTGACGCACATTCCACGCATCAGACAATGTCACAATCGGAGCTATCCCATATCGGTCGGCTGCTGCCAGATGGGCTTCAGGCATATCATTGAACACTCTGGCATAACTACCAGCAAACTTTGATTTACGTACCGTCTCATCGCCATCACCTGTAGACTGAGAATCCAAAGAGCCGACTGACTCGACAACGCCAGACACTGCTGCCGTGTCGTTGCCGTCACAACCTTTGAAAAGACATACCGCCGCCAACAAAAGCGAGAGAAGTATGATTATAGGAAGAATCTGTTTCATGTTTCGTATATGCAAAATTACGAATTATTCCGCGAACAGGCATCCATCACGGGCAATGTTTTTCAGACACCATAAAAAAAGAAAAAAAGAAACTCATCACTGAGTTCCTTTCATTCGGTTTCCAATAGGTACAATTTCTAAGGTAAAAAAGATTGTTACAGGTTTCTGATGCAAAGGTGGCGCTTTTTGGCGGCGTGGCCAAATTTTTTAATATGTTATCCAACATACTTTTTAAACCTCCGCTCCATATCCACTATAACTCAGGAGTTTGCAACATATTCGTGATTTTATTTCATCATTTTTCCGAGCCTTGTACCCTATGAATCCTGAACTCTCTACCGTCAAACTCACCAAAACTCATGTTGGTAATCCAATCGCCGAGCACTATCAGACGAGCGCCGGAAACCACCCTGTCCACCACTGTGTGATAATGGCCGAACACATAAAAATCGACCGGATGCGACGAACTGTCAGCACTCTGGCGGACCTTCACCCACTGCTCGAGCGGACCGACCGGCAATGGCATGGCTGTCGGTCCGGCATGATGCTTCCGGCGGTTATGTGCGCTCCAGGCATATGCTATGCCTACTGTCCACCGCGGATGTACCGCTGCAAAAAGCCGCTGACATAACCGATTGCGAAACACAGCCCTCATCAGACGTTCTTTGGCCGGAATCCGGCCGATCCCGTCGCCGTGAGCCATAACGAATCGACGGCCACCGATCATTGTGTCCAACACGCCATCCACCACCTTTATTCCAAGTTCAGATGGCAGATAATCAAAAATCCAGATATCATGATTGCCTATGATCCACGTAACCTCCACCCCCGAATCGGCCAGCTCGGCCAACGCGCCGAAGAAACGGACAAAGCCACGCGGCACCACGTATCTGTACTCAAACCAATAGTCCAGAACATCACCAAGCAGATAAAGCCGGCCGGCAGTCGGAGCAATCGAACGCAACCACTCACACACACGCTTTTCATGCTCGCGCGGATCCATGAAATACGATGCACCGAGATGAAGATCGGAAACGAAATAATCTATCTTATTATTAATAGGTGTGGCTATACCTTCCGACATATAATCTCATTCAAAGAAATCCGAGATCGAGTTTAGCTTCTTCGCTCATCATATCTTTAGTCCACTCCGGCTCAAAGACAATATTTATCTCTACAGATTTCACTCCGGCAATGCTTTCCAGCTTCAGTCGGGCATCCTCCACCAGAAAATCAGCCGCCGGACAATTCGGCGCTGTCAGAGTCATATCTATCTGCAGCACAGCCTCATCAGTGATTTCAATGCGATATATCAGCCCCAACGAATAAATGTCGACTGGAATTTCAGGATCGAAAACCGTGCGCAACAGTTCTACCGCACGGGTCTCTATATTAAGTTTTTCTTCAGGAGTCATGACATCAGTAAGTTCTTTGTCTGTTTTAAAAGCACAAAGGTAAGATTTTTAGCTGTGATCTTGCAAATTTTACGCAAAAAACGATTCAAAAATCTCCTTTTTACACTTTTCATCCCTTTTTATTTTGAAAGTTGGAAAAAGATTGATAATTTTGCAACAATATTTGTGGAAGAAAGACCTCCACGGTCAGCAAAACAATCAATAGAGAAAACAACAATTAACCAATTTTAATAACTTAAATCACAGACTTTTACAATCATTATGGA
>CAMWTI010000125.1 GCA_947177135.1 uncultured Porphyromonadaceae bacterium
GTTGCCTGTATACCCGAAGGATCCGTATCTGCATCCTCAGTGGAAACTGGTCCGTCTGCGCAGTCGCGATCCGCAGGCCCATGTCTATCGGGTCGTCAGCGGCGTGGCTGGCGGTTGAAGTTCCACGCCAGGCGGAGCATGACGTAGGAGGGCAGAGAGTTGTAGGTTCTTTCGGTGCGGGCCAGAGAATTGATGGAGACTGAGGTCTTGCGAATCTGGTGGAGAAGGTCGAAGGCGTCGATCTTGATCATCATCTTGCCTTTCAGCAGCGACTTGGTGATGCGGGCATTCCACACCAGAGAGTTGGTGTTGAGCGAATTGTCGGCAAATCCGCGGCGGGAATACATCAGCAGGTCGGTCGACAGCTGGATGTCGGCGGGGAGCCTGAAGCGCGCGTTGAGTCCATAGTTGAAGTTGGCAACGTCGATCGTGGTGAATCCGGCGCGCGGACTGGTGGAGTGATTGAAGCTGAGTTCGCCCGAGAGTTTGACGCTGTGGCCGTTGTGGTTGTATTCAACGCCGAGGCGGTCCCAGTGGCTTTGGGTGTGGACCAGCTGCCGTTCGGCCTTCTGCATGCCGGATTCCATCACCATGTCGGCACTGGCTTGCCAGGCATAGTAGACGAGTCCGTTGAGAATCCAGCGACGGTCGCTGCCGAATGGGAATTGGAAATCTGAGCGAGCCCAGGCGCGGCGGTTGCCGTTGATGTTGACCGGAGATGAGAGGCGCACTCCGGTGGTGCGGTCATAGGTGGTCTGCATGGCAATGGCGTCGACCGTGAAGTGATAGCCCGCCTGAGCCGAGAGCCATATGCCGTGGGAGCGCGAGAGGCCGTCGGCGCGGTAGTTTGTCTCGAAGCGATATTGGGTGTAGTTCTTCAGATCGGGATTGCCGCACTGATGGTTGAGCGGATCGGAGGTGAAGGTGATGTCGGTCAGGTTCATGAGCGAGGGAGAGTAGGTGTTCATGTGGAATTTCACGTCGAGATAGTGGGCGCGCTTGTAGGTGGTGAACGCCAGGATCGCCCATGGATTCAGCAACACGAAGTCGTGGCTCAGGCGGAAGTCTCGGGCACCTTTGTAATCGAGGGTTTCGTGGCGCAGCAGTATGTCGAACGCCGCCTGGAGCGATATGAATCCATCGTCTTCGTTGCCGTGACGGCGCAGAAAATCATAGTTGAGCTGAAGGCCCGGTGCGTGGTCAAACGTGTGGTTGACCGAGTGGTAGCTGTTGGCAGGATCGAGGGTGCGCACCTCTTCGGCGGCCATGGAAAGGAGCATGGTTTCCACGGAATCCTTCTGGTGCAGGGCATACCAGTCGTTGGTGCCGGTGATCGAACTGTTGTAGACTCTGTATTTGGGTTTGATGGTGAGGTGGGCGGAGGGGCGCCAGCCATAATATAGTTCCACATTTTCAACGATGGAGTGGCTCGGAGTGTTGTTGAGGTGTTTGCGGAGCTGCTCGGGGTTGTCGGCAAGGAAAAGTTGCTGCTGTTCGTTCTTTTTTGAACGTGAGCTGTTGAAGTTGACGGTGCCTTGTGCGCCGTAGACGTCGTCGCGGCCATTGATTTTGCCTTGTGCGTTGACCCAGATTTGAGTGCCGAGAGATTCATTGCGCTGGCAGGCACTCTGCAGCAGGCGGTTGAGGGATGATGTCACAATCGGCGCACCGGTTATGATTGATTCGCGCAGGTTGTCGTCATCGGGTACTTGGCTGAATGTCGCTTCGATGCCTGTGGTGTTGATGTTGTTTTTGGCGAGGTGGGCAGTGAGGCCTGCGGTGAGATAGTGCTGTTTCTGCTGTCCGAGCCACAGAACCGCTTCGTGGCGCGTGGAGAGATTGTAGCGGCGGGTGAAGTCTGTCTGCCAGGAACGGGTGAACAGATCGCCTTCGGGCAGGAATTGCTGTCGGGCCATGAACTGTTTTTCGTTGGTGTCATATATAAAGCCCATCACATTGCCTGACAGATCCATGCGGGAGCGGGTGACGCCGTAGTCGAGTCCGGCGGTGCGGACAGTTGAGCGTCCCTGTTCGCCGCGGCTGTCGTTCCAGTTGCCTTCGCGGCCCGGCACACGGATCTCGTTGGTGTTGTTGAGCTTGCCGAACACCGACAGTCGGTCGTTGGCGGAATATAGCAGGCCAAAGGCGCGCAGGTCATATCGGCGCGAGGAGCCGAGACCGCCCTCTGCGTTGGCAATGACGCCTTTGCGGAACTCTTTTTTCAAGCTCACGTCCATCACCAGATTGTCGGTGGTGCGCACTCCGAGGCGCTGCTGGTCGCGCTCCACTTTGTCGTAGACCTTCACGTTCTTGACCATGTAGGCGGGAAAATTTTCGAGCATCACGGAGTTGTTGCCCTTGAAGAAGTCTTTTCCGTCGAGCAGCAGCTGGCTGACGAAGCGTCCGTTGACGGTGATTGTTCCGTCGGCTTTCAGCTGGGTGCCGGGCAATTGTTCGATCAGGGCGTCGAGCATCGAGCCTTGGGCGAGGTTGAAGGCGTCGGCGTTGAAGACTATGGTGTCGCCTTTGTGGAAAAACTTCACTTTGGTGGCTCTCACGGTCACCTCGCCGAGTTTCTGGTTGCGTTCAGCCATTGTCAGTCGACGGATGGTCAGGTCGCCGAAGTCTATGTGGCGGCGCCGTTTTTCAAGAGTGACGGGATAGAGGGTTGTTTCATAGTCGGGATTAGACAGGCGCAGCATATATGATGCATGTTCTGTGCCGACGCTGAACTGAAACCTGGCTTTGCCGCCGATGGGCGCGCAGATGCGTCGGGTGTCGACTGTGGTGCTGTCGGGCGCGAGCAACTCAACTTGAATAGTGTCGGTCACGTTCTCGTGAGTCACCTTGTTGATGACGTTGGCCGAAATTGTCCAGGCTGATCCGTCGTGACGTTTTTCGGCGGAGGCGGTCGCGGAGAGGAAAATGCCTGACAGGAGTAGCAGGAAAATCAGTTTTTGTTTCATAACCTTGCAGTGATTTTTTGAGTTGATTTTGATGCTGCAAAGTTAGGTATGCGGAGGTTGTCAGGCCAAGGAAATTGCCGTTTGAATGTGGGACAATGGCGTGTGTAAGCTGTTGATAATCAATGTTTAATATTTGTGTCTTTTGGGGCGTGGCTGACAGGTGCTGATAATCAGCGACTTACGAATAAGCCTGTCCTTAAAATAAAAACACCTGACAGTCAGTTAATTGTCTATTTCGGCGAGAAATTCGTCGCGATCTGGTGCCGACGATGCCGCGATGCGTGCCTTGACCCTTTTGCGGCGGGCATAATAGTTGTCCTTGCTGATGCCGGTGAAGATGCAGATGGCTCTTGCCGCAAATCCGGCATAGATATAGGTCAGCAGATTCACATCTTGTTCTTTCAGCTCGGGAAGCTGTTCGCGCAGCCGGGCTATGATGTTGCCGCGACATTCGTTGACCAGCGCCTCGGTCTGTTGCAGCGACTCCCGCGAACCGAGGTCGGCGATCTGCGTCTCGAATTCATGATAGAACACTGTTTTTGCCGTGGCCGAGTCGCGGTGGTTGAAATAAGTGTCGATAAGATCGTTCAGTCGGCTCAACCGTGCCGAGTAGAGTTTGTCGGCCAGCGAGCGCAGGCGGTCGTTGCTGTCGGCCTTGGCCACGATCTCGGAGTGGAGAGTCATCACTTCGTTAGCGCGCTCCTCAAGTTCGCGATCCTTTCGGCGGATGTTGCGGCGGTAAAGCATGAGTCCGAATGCGGTCAGTGCCGCAAGCAGCAGGGCGCCGACCGTGATGATGACCACGTTGTTGCGCTTCAGGGCAATGGC
>CAMWTI010000126.1 GCA_947177135.1 uncultured Porphyromonadaceae bacterium
AACTGGAGTCTTGGCACCGACCGTGGCAAACTGCTGTTTGCTCCGGGACGCACGGCTGATGACAATCTGCAGTTTCTCGCTTTTGTTGCCAATGTGCTTGCCGCAGTCCATAATTACAACGGTCTGCTCAAAGCGTCGATCATGTCGGCGACCAACGCACACCGTCTTGGTGCCAATGAGGCCCCGCCTGCCATTATCTCCATCTTCCTCGGGTCGCAGTTGACCGACATTCTGGACAAGATCGAGGGCATGGATGCCGAGCAGTTGATCAATCTGTCGGCAAAGGAGGGCATGAAACTGAATCTGACTCAGATTCCTGAAATCATGCTTGATGCCACCGACCGTAACCGCACATCGCCTTTTGCTTTCACCGGCAACCGCTTTGAATTCCGTGCTGTCGGCTCCAGCGCCAACTGCGCTTCGGCCATGATTGCGCTGAATGCCGCCATGGCTTCGCAGCTTCAATTGTTTGCCCAGAAGGTAGATGACCGTGTTGCCGCAGGCGAGCCGTTGAAGCGTGCCATTCTCGACGAGACCAAGGCGCTCATAACCGCCCATCGCGCCATATGCTTTGACGGCAACGGTTATTCAGATGAATGGAGAGAGGAGGCCGCTCGCCGCGGTCTTGACTGTGAGACTTCGGCTCCGAAAATTTTTGACGCATATCTTTCGGAAAAAGTTGTTGATATGTTTGGCCGCACTGGAGTTTTCTCACCCGTTGAGTTGGCGGCGCGCAACGAAGTGAAGTGGGAGATGTATACGAAAAAAATACAGATCGAAGCCCGTGTCCTTGGTGATCTCGCCATAAACCATGTGCTTCCGGTGGCCACGCGCTATCAGTCTGTGCTGCTTGACAATCTATATAAGATCAAGACTCTTTTTTCGTCTGAAGAATGCGAGAAGATCTCAGCGCAGGACAAGGACGCCATTGTGCGTATGTCGGCTCATATGGCAGTGATCCGGGAGGAAGTGCACCAGATGGTCGATGCCCGCAAGGCAGCCAACTGCATTGTTTGTGAGCGAGAGAAGGCGTTGGCCTATCATGACAATGTGTTGCCTCACATGGAGACTATCCGCTATCACATTGACAAGCTTGAGCTTCATGTCGACGATGAGATGTGGCCTCTTCCTAAATATCGTGAATTGCTTTTTATACGTTGATGGAACAGCTCAAGCATGAGTGCGGTGTGGCGATGATCCGTTTGCTGAAACCGCTTGAATATTATAAGGAAAAATATGGCACATGGCAGTGGGCGCTCAATAAGCTATATCTGCTCATGGAAAAGCAACACAACCGCGGACAGGAAGGTGCCGGCGTCGGAGTCGTGAAACTTCATGCCGATCCCGGTTCGGAATATGTGTTTCGCGAGCGTGCTCTCGGATCGGGGGCCATTTCCGAGATATTCGACAAGATGCGTGCGGCTATTGGTCCTGACGGAGGACCTGACTCACCGTTTATCGGCAATATCTATATGGGGCATCTCCGCTACAGCACCACGGGTCGCAGCGGTATAAACTATGTACATCCTTTTCTTCGCCGAAACAATTGGCGGTCGCGTAATCTGCTGTTGTGTGGCAACTTCAACATGACGAATGTCGACCGGATATTCGACTCGATTGTCGCGACCGGACAGCATCCGCGCTTTTTCAGCGACACGGTGATGCTTCTGGAGCAGCTTGGCTATGCGCTTGATCATGAGAATCACCGCGTATATCGTGAACTGCGTGACCGGCTGGATGGTCCGATGCTTACACACGCGATAGAAGATGCCATAGACCTTCCGCGTGTGCTTCGTGAGGCGTCTCCGATGTGGGACGGCGGATATGTTATATGCGGAGTCACAGGGTCGGGATCGATGTTTGCCTTGCGTGATGCGGCAGGCATACGTCCGGCATTCTGGTATGCAGACGATGAAGTAGCGGTGCTTGCATCGGAGCGCCCGGTGATTCAGACTGTTCTTGATGTGCATCGCTCTCAAATCAATGAACTGGAACCTGGATGTGCACTTATTGTAGATAATAAGGGCAGGGTAGGAGTTGAGCGTGTTCTGCCTGAGGCCGCCAACGGACGTTGTTCGTTTGAACGCATATATTTTTCGCGTGGAAGTGATTCAGACATATATCGCGAACGCAAGGCCCTGGGGCATAATCTTGCCCAGCGTATCCTGCGCAGTGTTGGTGGAAATCTGGATCGCGCGGTGTTCTCATTCATCCCGAACACGGCCGAAGTGGCATTCATCGGCATGATCGAGGGAATGAACGAAATTCTGGAACGTTGGAAAGCCGACGAAATTCTTAGGCTTAGCGGAGAGGGCTCTCTCTCTCCAGAGAGCCTTGCAACGGTCATGGCTCATAAACTCCGGGTGGAGAAGGTGGCTATCAAGGATATAAAGTTGCGCACGTTCATTGCTGAAGGCGAGTCGCGAAATGATCTTGCCGCCCACGTTTATGACGTGACATATGGTATTGTCCATAATGACGAGGACACTCTGGTGGTGATTGACGATTCGATTGTGCGTGGCACTACCCTGCGCCAGTCTATTATCAAGATGCTCAATCGCCTGCATCCACGTAAAATAGTTATTGTGAGTTCATCGCCACAGGTGCGCTATCCCGATTATTATGGCATAGACATGAGCCGTATGGGTGAGTTCATTGCATTCCGTGCGGCGGTTGAGTTGCTGAGAGAGCGTGGAATGGAGACTGTGCTTGCCGACACTTATCGTCGTTGTCTTGAGAATCTTGAATTGCCAGATGGCGAGCAGGAAAACTGCGTCAAGGCAATCTATGCGCCGTTTACAGATGAAGAGATATCGGCTAAGATTGCCAAGATGCTGACTCCGGAATCGGTCAAGGCAGAAGTGGAGATTGTATATCAGAGTCTTGACGGGCTGCATAGTGCAGTGCCGTCACATCCGGGCGACTGGTATTTTTCAGGTGACTATCCGACTCCAGGCGGCACTCGTCTGGTAAATCGGGCATATGTCAATTTTTATTCCGGTCATGCCGATCGCCGTTGATCTTAAGTTAGTTGTAAAATTATGTTAGGCCGAGTGGTTCAATAAAGAGTCGATATAACGGATATAGCGGGGAATTGCTGACACCTCGCAAAGAGGTTGATATTTTATCGTCAGAGGCTATTGCGAAGAATGTCAACAATCTCAGCATGGCCAAGCGTCTTATAGCCGCCTGTAAGAATGATGGTGGCATCGGCAATGCCGTCGAGCATGTCAGGTGTGACACCGAGCGATGATATCTCGGAAGCTGCGCCTATTTCTTTTATCCATGATTCAAGAGCGTCAATACCCTCGGAAGCAATCTGCTCATCAGTCTTTCCATCAGGAAGAACTCCCCATACGACCTCTGCAAAACGCACGAAGCGTTTCAGCCCGTATCTCATGATGTGGCGGTAGTATGCCACTGAAACACAGGAAAGAGTCATGCCGTGTGTGGCGTCAGTATATGCACCTATGGCCTGACCTATCATGTGGACCATCCAGTCCTGTGGTTTGCCTTCGCCGATGAGGGTGTTGAGAGCCCATGTGGACGCCCACATGAGATTTGAGCGGGCTTCATAATTCTCCGGATTGTTGACTGCGACACGGCTTGAAGTGATTACAGAGCGCATCAGCCCTTCGGCGAGATAGTCGGACGTGCTGTCGTCGTCGCCGGAGAAATACTGTTCCAGAATGTGGCTCATGGTGTCGAATATTCCGGCTA
>CAMWTI010000127.1 GCA_947177135.1 uncultured Porphyromonadaceae bacterium
AATCATCAGGGTGTGGTTGCTGTGCTGTGCGCTGTGACATATCATAGGCTGGATCATCTGGTTCCACAGCTTTATGAGGAAGGTCGTCTGCCGTTCATTATCGTGCTCGACGGAATCACCGATGTGCGTAATTTCGGAGCGATCGCGCGTACAGCTGAATGTGTCGGAGCTGATGCTATAGTCATTCCTGAACATGGCTCGGTCAGCGTCGGAGCCGACGCAATCAAAACATCGGCCGGCGCTCTGCATCATATCCCGGTGTGTCGGAGTCGGTCAGCGTCTCTTGCTGTCAGATTCCTCAAAGAAAACGGATATAAAATCGTGGCAGTGACCGAAAAGGCCGACACAAATTATACCTCTGTTGACTACACCGGCCCAGTTGCTCTTGTCATGGGCGCCGAAGACATCGGCATTTCGGCAGATATCATCTCAATGGCTGATGCCAAAGCGGCAATTCCCATGTTTGGAGAAATAGGATCGCTGAATGTGTCGGTTGCTGCCGGTGTGATGATGTATGAGGTCGTTCGTCAGCGTCTGCTTGCAGATTTAGACGTGATCTGAGCATATGGCGTCACCGCAAAACGATTCCGCGCCGCTGACACTCGGCACCACGTCAGTCGGCCGGCTGCTGATGCAATATTCTGTTCCGGCCATCATTGCCAGCGTCGTAACCTCTTTATATAATATCATTGACTCCATTTTCATCGGACAAGGAGTCAATGCCTTGGCCATATCCGGACTCGCCATTACTTTCCCGCTGATGAATCTGGTCATGGCTTTTGTTATGCTGATCGCGGCAGGCGGCGCGGCCATATCCTCGATATTTCTTGGGCAGAAAGATCTGTCGCGAGCAACAGATGTGGTCAATAATGTTCTTGTGCTCAGCCTTGTCACGTCGGTCATTGTCGGCGGAACAGGATTACTGTTCATTGATGACATTCTCGTTTCGTTCGGCGCCACTTCTGAAACAATAACTTATGCGCGAGAGTTCATGACGATTATTCTGGCGACTACGCCTGTGGCATTTGTCTTCATCGGACTCAATAACATAATGCGTGCTACAGGATATCCGAAAAAGGCCATGGTCTCCGCACTTCTCTCTGTTGCTGTCAACCTGATTCTATGTCCGATATTCATATTTAAGTTCCACTGGGGAATAGCTGGAGCCGCCATCGCCACTGTGTGTGGTCAGCTGACTGCGGTTGTTTGGGTTCTCGCCCACTTTCTTTCCCCAAAAAGCTATGTGCGTCTGCGATGGCGTAACCGTTGGTTGTCATGGCCGATAATCCGACGCATATATGCCATCGGACTCGCGCCGTTTCTGATGAATGTATGTGCATGTATCGTGGTTGTGTTCATCAATAGATCATTACTTTCTTATGGTGGAGCCGACGGCAATCTCTGTGTTGGAGCATATGGTATCGTCAATCGCGTCACAATGCTCTTTGTTATGATTGTATTCGGCATCACACAAGGTATGCAACCGATCCTCGGATTCAACTATGGAGCCGGTCATTGGAATCGAGTGCGGCGCACGCTTAACCTTGGCGTGTGGGCTGGAGTCATTGTCACTACCGTAGGATTTGCTGTGGCTCAGCTGTTTCCCGACGAAGTCAGCCGCATGTTCACGGTCGACGCCACTTTGATCGCACTGGCACGCCAAGCATTTCGCATCTACTTTATCTTTTTCCCTTTTGTGGGTTGTCAAATCATTATCCAGAATTTTTTTCAGTCAATCGGCAAACCGACTTATTCGATATTCCTTAGCCTGACGCGTCAGTTGCTTTTCCTGATCCCTCTTTTGATCGTTTTCCCGCAAATCTGGGGCGTTGACGGAGTATGGAGTGCGATGGCCGGTAGCGATCTGCTCGCATTCTTTACAGCTATCACCACTCTTGTTCTGGTGATGCGCAGGCTTAATCGCCAATTTTCTAAAATATGAAACAGCTGCAATTACGTCTGAGCCCGGAGGTGGCCTATAATGACATGCGTCTTCGGGCCAGCATATCGGGATTACTTGACATTGACATAAATAAAATTACCGGAGTGCTGATCACCAGACGGAGCATTGACGCTCGCCAGCGCCGCGTCATGGTCAATCTGTCGGTGACAGTAAGTATTGACGAGCCTCCACTCCAGTCTGAAACACTCGCTCTCCCTTTAAAATATTCCCGTGTGCCTGCCAATGCGCCGCAGGTTGTGGTTGTCGGGGCAGGTCCGGCTGGACTTTTTGCTGCATTGCGGCTAATCGAATCAGGCATCAGACCGATAGTGCTCGAGCGTGGAAAGGATGTTGACTCCAGACGCTCTGACATGGCGCGCATCAGTCGTGAAGGTGTTGTAGACCCTGACAGCAACTATTGTTTTGGCGAAGGCGGCGCCGGAGCTTTCTCTGACGGGAAATTATATACCCGAAGCAAAAAACGTGGTTCTGTTGAAAAAATCCTGTCTGTATTCTATCGACATGGAGCGTCATCCGACATTCTTATCGACGCCCACCCTCATATCGGGACAGACCGCTTGCCTGGTGTAATCAAAGCCATACGCACTACTATCATTGACTGTGGTGGTGAAGTCCGGTTCAACTCGCGGGTCACTGATCTGATCATGACCCAAAGGACTGTGACCGGAGTGACACTTGCAGACGGATCCGCAGTAATTGGGCCTGTCATATTGGCTACAGGCCACTCCGCCCGCGATATCTATTATTTGCTACAACGCCATGACATCGCCATAGAGGCAAAAGGCATTGCAGTCGGAGTGCGGCTCGAGCATCCTCAGGCACTGATTGACCAGATCCAATATCATTCACCGGAAGGACGTGGCAAATACCTTCCAGCCGCTGAATACTCCGTGCTTACCCGAGTGGATGGCCGGGCCGTGTATAGTTTCTGTATGTGTCCGGGTGGATTCGTCATTCCGGCATCAAGCGAACCTGGGCAACTGGTTGTCAATGGAATGTCACCGTCCAACCGAGGCACCAGATGGGCTAATTCAGGTATGGTGGTGGAAATTTTGCCGGAAGATATCGAAGGTGATGATCCGCTAAAAATGATGAGATTCCAGATCGGAATCGAACAGCGTTTCTTTGCCGCATCGCCTGACAGGTCGCAGAAAGCGCCGGCACAACGTCTCACAGATTTCATAGCAGGAAAACAATCGTCCTCATTGGCTGACAGTTCTTATGCTCCGGGATTATATCCGGCACGAGTCGACAAATTGCTTCCGGAAAGCGTCGCATCACGTCTGCAAAAAGGATTTGCTGAATTCGGACGCAAGCAACGCGGATTTGTCACCGAACTCGCCACTGTTATCGGCAACGAGACACGAACCTCCTCGCCAGTACGTGTTCCACGTATACCGGACACCATGTGCCACAGTGGAGTGGCGGGCCTTTTTCCGGCCGGCGAAGGAGCCGGATATGCCGGAGGAATTGTCAGCGCCGCAATCGATGGCGAACGCGTGGCCGAGGCTGTTATCCGGCAAATACGACCCACAGCATCCGGCATATAATCAGCCCGGATGTTGTATATATCATAGACCATACGGTCCATCGACGCAAGACGTTGCCGTCTTTACGCCGTAACCAAGCTTATATCGACCCACATAATAGACCAAACGCGACGGAGGCGATTATACAGATCCCTTTGCTTCCCATAACGAATAGTTTCGGCTGAATGAGT
>CAMWTI010000128.1 GCA_947177135.1 uncultured Porphyromonadaceae bacterium
CGCCCGCCCCCCGCCGCCCACACCCCCCCCCCCCCCCTCCCCCCGGGGCCGCCGCGCCCCGGGCCGCCCCCCCCGCTCCCCCCGGCCCCCCGGGGCGGCCCCCCGGACTGCGGGGCAGCGGTGGCAAGCACCACTTTCACCCCGAGGGAGCGTCCGAGATTAAGAACTTCAACAATGCGCCCATATGGAACGGTTTCGTCGGCAAACAGAGCCACAAAAGCTTCATCGCCTTCCTGCTGGGAGATGACGGCCATGAACGCCTCAAGCTGCTGGTCTTCGGGCAGGGTCTGCATCTGGCCGTCTTCGCCATACATGGTGGCCGTGCGGCCCTCGGCGTCGATGAATATGCGGGCCACCGGCTTGAGCGACGTGGTTTCGGCGCTTTCGGGCAGATTGACTTCGAGCGCATTGGGAAACACAAATGTGCTGGTGACCATAAAGAATATGAGCAGCAGGAATATCACGTCGGTGAGAGAGGCCATCGAAAAGGTGGCCGACATGTCGAACTGTCGTTTCAGTGCCATAGCGTCAGGACTCTGTTATTCGGCCGGCTCGTTGAGCATGTCCATAAATTCCATGGTCTTGCCCTCGAGCTTGGTCATTACCGCATTGATTCTGGCGACAAGATAGTTATAGGCGAACAGAGCGGCCACCCCGACAACCAGACCGGCCACCGTGGTGACCAGAGCGGTGTAGATGCCGTCGGCAAACGTGGCCAGCGTGGCGGCCGATCCGCTCGCCGCCATGCCGTGGAAAGCCTGCACCATGCCGACCACCGTGCCCAGAAAGCCGAGCATCGGCGCTCCGGCGGCTGTGGTGGCGAGCCATGGCAAGCCCTTGCCGAGGCGGGCGATCTCGAGGTTGCCCATGTTTTCGATCGTCACCAGCACATCCTGCATCGGCCGGCCGATGCGGCTTATGCCTTTGGCGATCAGCGCGGCATAAGGCGTCGGAGATGTGCGGCAGAGGTTGAGTGCGCTTTCAATCTCGCCCTCATGGATATAGTCCTTGATGCGATACATGAAGGTGGGATCGTCGTGGCCCGCGGCGCGGTGCAGCGCCAGAAGACGCTCGACGAATATATAGATACAGATCACGGCAAGGACCGCAAGCGGAATCATGATAATGCCGCCCTGAAGGCAGAGCTGCCACAATGAGAGTTCGTTGGCTTCCATCTTTTCTAAAAAATATGTGTAATGAGAAGTGAGTTGATTTTGCGTTTTACTTCAGGCAGTCGAGATAGCGGTGTATGGTCTCTTCCAGACCGAGATAGAGAGCGTCGCAGATCAGCGCATGGCCGATCGACACTTCGTTGAGATGAGGCACGCGGTCATGAAAGAAGCGCAGATTCTCCAGGCTGAGATCATGGCCGGCGTTGACGCCAAGTCCGCAACTGCGGGCCTTGCGCGAGGCGGCGGCAAACGGCGCCACTGCTGCCTCAGGATCGACCGGAAAAAGGTCGGCATATGGTTTCGTGTACAACTCCACGCGGTCCGCTCCGGCCTTGGCCGCCATTGCGATGTTGTCAGGATCGGTGCCCACGAAAATCGACGAGCGGATGCCTGCGTCGCGCAGAGCATCGACCACCTCCGTCAGAAACTGAAGATTGGGAGCCACGTCCCATCCGGCTGAACTGGTGATGGCGTCGGGGGCATCAGGCACCAATGTTACCTGGGCAGGTTTCACCTTCAGCACCAGCTCCATGAACTCCTTCGACGGATAGCCTTCGATGTTGAACTCAGTGCGCAACATTGGACGCAACGCCCACACATCGGCCTGCCTGATGTGGCGCTCGTCAGGGCGCGGATGAACCGTGATACCCTGGGCGCCATAGCGTTCGCAGTCGGCCGCGACCCCGAGCAGATCCGGACGGTTCTCGCCGCGCGCATTGCGCAGAGTCGCTATTTTGTTGATATTTACACTTAATGTGGTCATATAATCCGATATTTTCTGTATCTTTGCAGATGTGCAATCCGGCCTAAGACCGAAACGGCACAATAGTTGTTATTCTCTTAGAGGACTACAAAATTAATAGTAATTCTTAAGAAAAGGAAGGTTTTGGCCATAGAAAATGACATTTTGACTTGTCGGCACGCCAGATCCGCCGCTCAGGACGAGCGACTGGCCGAGTTGATGCCCCCGGCCCCGGAGACGGCCGAACTGACCGTGAAGTGCGCCCCTGGCGATTTCATGGCATCGGCCATAGCCAGAGCTGTTGAAGACTGCGACGCGCACCTTATTAATATGAACGTGACGTTGGCACGCCATGACGACGGGGCGCTGCTGGTGCACCTGCGGATCAACCGCCGCAATGCCGCCACTGTGATCAGATCGCTTGAGCGATATGGTTTTGAAATTGCCGGACATTACGGCACAGACGCCACAACTGACCAAGACTCAACCCTGGCCAGAAACGCCAACTACCTCCTGAGGATCATAGACCTATGATTATAGCCATCAACGGCAGCCGCCGTCAGAGCGGCCACCTCGATAAACTGCGGACTCTGCTGGAGCGCCTGAGCGCAATGACCGGCGGCCGGCTGGTCGTCAAAACCAAATTCTATGATTACGTGCGCGAGACGCTGCCTGGCGCATGGCCCGAAGACAAGGCGACGGCGATAGCCGACGGCGATGACTTCAACGCCGACGTGGCCGTGAGCATCGGCGGCGATGGCACTTTCCTGCGCACGGTCCAGTGGGTGGGCATGCGGCGCATCCCGATTCTGGGAATCAACACCGGGCATCTCGGCTACCTGGCCGACCTGTCGCTCGACGAAGCGCTCACCGAACCTACGGCATCAGCTTTCAAGGTCGAAGACCGCACACTGCTCCAGGTCAGCTCCGACCTGCTACCCCCCGATTTTTGGCCATATGCTCTCAACGAAGTGGCAATTCTCAAACAAGACACTGCTTCGATGATCACGGTCGAGACCCGAATCGGCGGCGCCCCGCTCGCCTCATATCTCGCCGACGGCCTGATAATATCCACCCCGACCGGATCGACGGGCTATAATCTCAGCGTCGGTGGCCCGATCGTGGATCCGTCGGCACCTGTCACGGTCATAGCGCCCGTGGCCCCCCATTCGCTGACACTGCGTCCGCTGGTGGTCGGAGCTGACGCCTGCATAGACGCAGTCACCAGTTCACGTTCCGACTTTTTTTTGCTGAGTCTCGACGGTCGGTCAATATGTCTGCCCGACGGCGCAGCCATAAAAGTTACTCGCGCACCATTCACCATTCCGGTCATCCAGCGCGCAAAACATCACTTCACCTCAACTTTGCGCGAAAAATTGCTCTGGGGCAAAAATGGATCAAACCGATGATTTCTAATTATTTAGAAAATTTCATGAAAATTTTTTTCAAAAAAAGTTGCCTGAAAATTTGCACAGTTCAAAAATAGTACCTAACTTTGCACTCGCAATCGGGAAGCAACGGCAACCCAAAGCTGAAAAGCAGATTGCAACACAAAAATAGAACTTCCCTGGTGCGGTAGTTCAGCTGGTTAGAATGCCGGCCTGTCACGCCGGAGGTCGCGGGTTCGAGTCCCGTCCGCACCGCCGAGGAGAGAGGAGAATGAGTATTGATAGACTTCGGTCTTTCTTACTCATTCTTTTTTTATGCGTACCACAATAACCATTAGCCTGCAAGAAGACTCGCCGCCAGAAATAGCGCCGATGCA
>CAMWTI010000129.1 GCA_947177135.1 uncultured Porphyromonadaceae bacterium
ACTCCGCCAACTCGATATATGGGTTCTTTTCCATTGCAGTTTAATTTGCTGCAAAAGTAAATCTTTTTTATTATTCTAACACAGGTTTATTACCATGCGCCTTTCCGGATCATCAGTCATAACGAGTGGTTGGCGGCGTTGGTTCACATAAAGATAAGAATCAGGATCTGTGCGATGATCACGCGCGCGAACATTGTCAGAGGGTAGACTGTGGCATAGCTGACGGCAGGTGTGTCATCTCCGGTAGTCTCCTGTGAGTAGTTCATGGCCATCGGGTTGGCCATGGCGCCGCATACCATGCCGCAGGCCGATCCGAAGTCGAGGTGCCAGATGCGCATTGCCGCCGCCAGCATTATTGCCGAGGGAACGAGCGTGATGATGAATCCAGCTCCGATCCAGGTGAGGCCTTCGGCATGCATGATAGTGTTGGCAAAGTCGGCGCCGGCGCTCAGTCCGAGGCATGCCAGAAAGAGCGACAGTCCGATTCCACGCAGCATCAGGTTTGCCGAGCGTGTGGTGTAGGTGACCAGATGGAATTGTGGGCCGAACCGGCCGATGAGAATACCTATGATGATCGGTCCTCCAGCCAGTCCAAGTCTTATGGAGGAGTTCATGCCCGGGATCATGATGGGGAGGGAGCCGAGAAGCAGTCCTGCCACAAGTCCGATGAAGATGGCTGCGAGATTTGGCTCTTTAAGGTCGGTGATCTCGTTGCCGAGCACTTTTTCCACGTTTTCGACTGCCACTTGTTCACCCACGACCGTGAGTCTGTCGCCGAGCTGCAGCACGAGCGCGGGTGACGCGAGCAGTTGGACACCGGCGCGCGTCACTCTCGTGATGTTTATGCCGTAGCTGTTGCGCAGCCGCAGTGAGCCAAGACGTTTGCCGTTGATTTCGGGTCGCGATACGATGATGTGTTTTGATATTAGCGAGGAGTCGATCGCGTTCCAGTCGATGTCTTCTTTGTTCCAGTCGTGGGCTTCCCGTTCGCCGAACAGCATTGTGAGTGTCGAGGCGCTTTTGTCGGTGCTCACCACCAGCAGGCGGTCTCCATGGGCCAGTTCGGTTTCAGATGTCGGTATGCTTACTCCCCCGCCTGCGCGCCAAAGGCGCGAGATCACGAAGCGCTGTGTGGTCAGTTGCGCCACGTCGCGGATGGTTTTTCCGAATATTCCCGGGTTAAGCACTGCAAATTCTCCTACCCATGTGTGGTTGCTGTCATCGTGTTCTGCGGTTATAAGATCGGTCTGGCGGGTGCATAGCTTGCGGACTATTGCAATAGCGATTATGACGCCGAGTACGCCAAGCGGGTATGTGACGGCACAGCTGAGGGCCGCTCCAGCCGATGGTTTTCCGATTTGCTGCAGGGTTTGCTGTGCGGCTCCGAGTGCCGGGGTGTTTGTGGTGGCGCCGGACAGGATTCCGACCATGTCGGACATTGGTATTTCCATGCCGTATGAGAGTCCGATGGCGGTGACAGTGCCGAGCAGAATCAGAGTAAGGCACAGTAGGTTCAGCCGGATGCCTCCGTGGCGGAAGGAACTAAAAAAGCCCGGTCCGACCTTCAGCCCGAGTTCATAGACAAACAGGATCAGTCCGAAGCTCTGGGCGAAATCGAGCATTCCGGGGTCGATGGACAATCCGAGGTGTCCGGCCAGGATGCCGGTGAAGAACACGAAGGTCACACCAAGGCTTATTCCGAAGATTTTCAATTTGCCAAGTCCGAGTCCGGCGGCAATAATAACGGAAATGACAATCACGGCCTGAAGGGCAGAGTGATTGTAGATTATGTCTGTCAACCATTGCATAGCAGCGCAAAGTTACAACAAATATGTGAGAAGCGCATATGTTCGTTAAATAATTGAAATAAAATTTGGTAAATTCAAAAAGTATCAGTAATTTTGCCCCGCAAAAAGGAATAAACCCAACGCAAAACAATCAAAAAACAGCATAACAAATGATTATTGTACAAGTAAAAGAAGGCGAGAACATCGAAAGAGCTCTCAAAAAATTCAAACGCAAATTTGAAAAGACCGGCATTGTGCGTGAACTTCGCAGCCGCCAGGCCTTTGAGAAACCCTCTGTGGCCAACCGCAAGAAGATGATGAAAGCGGTGTACGTGCAGAAACTGCGCGCCGTTGAGGAATAAGCAACTCGCGACGAGCCCCCTTCGGATACCATATACACGGCGTGAATCGACAGTTTCGATTCGTGCCGTTTTGTGTATTTTATAAATGTGATCAAAAAATGAAAGGGACGTGGACGGACAAATTTCTGAACTATATACGGTGTGAACTGGGCTATTCGGCTCACACTGTGAAGGCATATGAGTCCGATATCGCCTCTTTCTCCGGTTATCTGACCGGCGGAAATCCCGGTGAGTTTGAGCCTGAGTCGGTGACTACAGCCGATGTGCGCGCTTTTGTTGCGCAGTTGAGCGCTGACGGTGCATCTGCCCGCACTGTGCGTCGCAGAGTGAGTGCGCTCAGGACTTTCTATACTTATCTTTGTCGCATGAATGTATTGCAGGTCAATCCGGTGGAGAGAATTGTCACCGCGAGGGCGCCCCGACAGCTTCCGGTGTTTGTGAGGACCGATGAGATCAATGCAGTGATCGATGATGAGAGCGGTTATGATATGGCTGATTTCGAAGATGTCCGTGACCGCCTGATTCTGGATATGCTGTATAGCACGGGTATAAGGTGTTCGGAGTTGATTTCTTTGCGTGATGTCAATGTCGATACTGGACGGTGCGAACTAAAAGTGCTGGGTAAGCGTAATAAGGAAAGAATAGTGCCTTTTGGCGCCGAATTGCGTGAAATGATCATACATTACCGACAGTTACGTCCTTGCGGGCCTGTATCCGGCGGCGAGTTTTTTACTCGTTCTGACGGACGTCCGCTTTATCGGAAGATGGTGTATAATGTGGTGCATTCAAAATTGGACGGGCGTGCCCATGCGGCTCGTCTGAGTCCTCATGTGCTGCGTCATTCATTTGCCACCGATATGCTTAATAACGGGGCCGATCTGAAGGCGGTGCAGGAATTGCTCGGGCATTCGTCGCTTGGAACGACGCAGATATATACTCATGTAACATTCAGAGATCTTCAACAAAATTATCAACTAGCACATCCTCGTGCACAAAGAAAAGGAGGAACCCATGGAAACTAAGATTCAAGCAATTCACTTTGACGCATCTGAAGCTCTTGTCAGCTTCATCAACAAGAAGGTTGAAAAACTGGTCCGTAAAAGTCCGTATCTTTCAGAGGTGAGCGTGACAATGCGGGTGGTAAAGCCAGAGACTTCGATGAACAAGGAGGTGAAGTTTGTGGCTCTTGCGCCGCAGCGTGCCGAAGTAGTGGCCACTAAGGTGGCTGATACGTTTGAAGAGGCTGTGGACTTGTGTGTGGCCGCTCTTGAGCCTCAGGTCGAGAAGTTAAAGGAGAAGAAGTAAGATCTGTGTTCGGCCTGATGGCCGGATGAGCATATGGCGGCGGAGAGAGATTTCCGCCGCTGTTTTTTGTATGACGGGCATGTCATACATCTGTGGTGAAAGTCCACTCGGGGCGTAGT
>CAMWTI010000130.1 GCA_947177135.1 uncultured Porphyromonadaceae bacterium
GTTCTGCGTCGGAGCATAACTACTTTCACTTTCGTTGCCGAAGCCCCATTCTTTGCCGGTGACTGTGTTCATGCCATAATGGAAGAAACCATAAAACTCTGTTTCATTCCAGAGAATCTGGCGTTCGGTAGGAAGCGGGTGAACCGGGGCCGGCTCATTTTCAGGATTTGAGAGCGACTGTTGCACAAGTCCGAAAGAATCGGCATGAGCCAGCATGCCGATTGCCGAAACTGCCGCGCAAGCCGCAATGTAGCGGAAACGTGTCATAATATATCGGTTAACTAATTAATAAATTTCACGGCAAACTTAGCAAAAAAATCCCGCAATCGCAAGTCTGCAACATTTTTTCGGGGGCTGACAGCCAAAAAAGCGCCAAAAAGCGCCAATGAGATGCGAGGCAAAGATAACTTTTTTCGTTGAATCGGCGCAATCGTGTTTCGGGACGAAAGCTACGCTCTAAAATCAGAAATCCGAGAAAAAAGTCGGGCTCAGGCAGATTCCGATCCTGAGTTGAGAATGAAATTTATTATAATCCAACAATCCTTCTCCATAACCATTATAGAATTGGGCGAAGAAGTATTGGTTGTCATTTTTGAAAAAGCGGTATTTCAGTTCTATCGTGGTATTGAAATCAAACACATTGGCTCTCAATCGCTTTGTCAGGAGCACAGATGCTCCGAAGCGGCGGTTATTGCTCATTATCTGCAACCCGCCCTGATAAATGCCGCTATACCTGAGAATATCGCGGTTATTCCTCCCGTCGACGATCGGAATCCAGAGTTTGGCATGAACCATCAGATTGCGGTCAAGCACCAAGGCGGCCGAGAACGTGACACGATTCCATGACCGCGACTCATCGCCGTCACGCCCGTTGCTTTCATGCTCTATCACAAATGCTAGTTTGCCGAGATAACGTCCGTCGATCGAACTGAACAGAGGCTTGGCAAGACCTATTCCCGGATTGAAATTAAGGTCGGTCATCGGAAGGGAGTTCTCAAGCACGTTCCAGAACACCTTCTGGGTATAAAACAAATAGAGATATGTGCCCCAGGGCAAAGTGCTCCGGGTGAGTTTCTGCTGAATCGACACCTGAAACTTCACATTGGTATTAGACCGATCCGGCCTGTATCCTATGGGCGGACCAAAGATAAAATAATTGTCTTTGTAAAGGCCGAAATTAGGACCACGGTCATACTCGCGGCGAATGCTGTCGGCATTGACAAACTCGTCGCGCACCACCACTATCTGAGCCGAGACACTGGCCGCGGCTAAAATCAAAATTATAATCAGCAGCAACTGGCGTTTCATACATGCAAATATAACTACTTTTTTTGCGCCCTTTACAAATTTGGCGTATTTTTGCACCATGAAAATGAGTTTCATTCCGGCAATCGCCACAATAGCACTCGCCATTTCGTCGTGCGGAGAAAAAAACACATTCACCGTTGAAGCGAAAATCGACGGAGTGGGCACCCAGAATCTGACGGCCATATGGCGTTCAGCCCCCGACGGCGCGCTGAGCATCCAGGAGGTAACCGCTGTCGGCAACCAGTTCAGCTTCAGCGGCAAGACCCCCGAACCGACGCTGATCGAGATTTATACCGGACAAGGAGCAGTGCTGCTGCGGCTCATGGCGGCCGGAGGCGACAGAATCAGACTGTCAGGCTCGGGAAGCGATCCACACGTGAGCGGAAGCGAGATCGGCGAACGTTTCGCCGAAGCTCTTGCTCGCATACATGAGGATTCCGACGCTAACACATCCATAAAAAACTATATCGAGGCAAATCCCGCCGACGTGGTCTCGGCCGCGCTGCTCATTTCGGAATTCGACGCCAGGAGCCACGGACCGCTGGCCGACTCGCTGTTCAACTCCATCGACTCCCTGGCGCGGCCCGGATGGCTAACATCCGACTGGATCTCGACCCTGACGTCAACCGAGACCGCACTGCGTCATGACTCTATCGACGGATTCAGGGCATTCTTGACCGACGCCGACACCATCGTCACCGTCAGCGGCGCCCACCGCTATGTGTTCACCCAGAATGCCAGCCAGCGCACAGCCAGAGTGCTTGACTCGCTGCGTTCCTGGGCCGCCGAAAAAGACGCTCCTGAACTGCTCGACGTCTATCTGGGACACGACCGCATCAGCTGGCGCGCCGTCATTGAAAGCGATTCCGCCGAATGGATCCGGATGATGGTGCCTGGCGGGCCTGCCCAGATCACTCCGCTGGCGGCGATGAAACTGCCGGTGAGCGTGACAACAGACTCAACCGGCAGCATCATCTCGGTCTGCCCTCTTTCCGATCAGGGGCGATAGTCGGCAAGCATTTCCTGGAGACGCTGCCGGGCAAAGAAAATACGGCTTTTGATCGTGCCGAGCGGCAGATTCATCCTCTCGGCAATCTCACTGTATTTGTAGCCGGCCACGTGCATGGAGAAAGGCACCCGGTATTCGTCAGAGAATGAATTGATCGCCGCTGTGATCTCGCCGGTGGCATATGAACCTTCAGGAGACTCCAGGCCGGACTCCTGCGAAACGTTCAGATGATAGAGATCTTCCGACTGGTCTATGATCGTGGCCGAACGCACACTGCGACGATAGTTGTTGATAAAGATGTTGCGCATGATCGTAAACACCCAGCCTTTGAAGTTTATATTCTCAGAATACTTCTCCTGATTATCGAGCACTTTCAACATAGTGTCCTGCAACAGGTCATTGGCGTCATCTCTGTTGGAGGTCAGAATAAAGGCAAAGTTCAGAAGATTGTTCTGGAGGGCCATTAGTTTCGATTGAACGGATGAGGCATTCATGATGAAAAATCTTTTTGAGTTATGATTGAAATTGTTTTGTAACGGCTTTGACACCGCAAATATACACATTATTTTTCATATGCAAATAATTTCGCATATTTTTTATGAAAAACCATCTACCACATTAAATCACAGCAAAAACACTATTGCAAATCAGTCACTTAAGCATATAACTCAACATTACAAATGCATTACATTAGCATGACGCGAATGTATCACCGAATCAGCCCCACAAAGCCAAAATATTATTAATCAAACTTATACATATAAACACGCTAAGATGTTAAAAATTCCCAAAAATCCCTTTTTATGGAATTTTTTTGGGAATTTCACAGCATGCGGTGCACACACCGCTATCGCAGCAACATTTCAAACGCCATCTCAGAAATACTCCGGAAGCTCCGACAGCGGCACGCCGGACACCCGCCTGAAGCCGACCACGCGTAACGGCAGATAGAGCGGAGAATCCTCGCTCAGGGAGTTGACACGCACCAGCTGCGAGGAGTGGACATACTCTCCGCCGCCGCGATATATGCCGACGTGGGTCACACTTCCGGTTGACGGATTGCCGAAAAAAATCAGATCGCCGGCCATAAGCGAGTCGCGGTCCACAGCCTCACCCTCAAGGATCTGATCGCGGGCATCGCGCGAAAGCAGGCGTCCCTGCGCCATATAAGCCATTCTCACAAGGCCCGAACAATCCATGCCCTTGGACGACAAGCCGCCCCACAGATATGGCGAACCGACAT
>CAMWTI010000131.1 GCA_947177135.1 uncultured Porphyromonadaceae bacterium
TAATTATACAGATTCCCGACTCCGACGCCGACACCTCTGGCAATGTCGCGCATCGAAGTCTTGATGAATCCTTTCTTTGCAAACTCTTGTTTTGCAACATCAAGGATTCTGGCTCTCAGATCATCTTTCAGGACTTGCATAAATAAACCATCTCCGGTTTTATGTGGCAAAATTACTCATAATAAAGCCAGTCAGCAATACCTGAAAATAGTGAGCTTGGGATAAAGTTTTGATTGCAAGGAGATTGAAGTTGATGAAGTCGGTAATAATGAACAACTCATCAATATGTTCGTATCGCAATACCGGTAAAATTGACTGCTGTCAAACACAGCTGTCAAAATATTGCGACACATAGAGGCAATGCCATAATAAATTAGTAATGTTGGGTGAAGAATACGTATGGTACCAACTATGGCGACCATCGCTTCTATGCCCGTGTGTTCGAACTGTTGCTGCGTCTGCGCGGTAATTTTATGTGGCCGCCTATGTGGAGCTGGAGCTTCTATGCCGATGATCCTGAAAATAGTCGTACTGCCGATGATATGGGAGTCTGAACGCCGTCATCCGGGAGGTTGGGGCATGTACTACCATGTGGACTATGTCGGGGCACCACGCAACAGCAAATGGCTTAATGTCACTCCGCCTCAGAACCTGTGTGAACAGATGCGCCTGACCTATGACTATGGAGTCGACAGACTCTGGATTCTCAATGTCGGTGATCTCAAACCGATGGAATATCCTGTTACACTTTTTCTGAATATGGCTTGGAACCCGGCTGAATTTAATCCGGCTGAGGTCACCGGGCGCATCCTACCTCGGATTATAGTTTCCGGTCATCAGCCTGGAGTCGGGATGCACGTGTAAGACTCAGTATTCCGGCTACCAGTGCCATTCCCAACGCCAGACACAAGCATATTCTGACAGAGAGAACAGCAGAAGAAATCGCAAATATCAGGGTGACAAAAGTCGCTCCAAGCGTCTGGCCGACAAGACGTGCTGTACTTTGCATGCCGCCGGCTCCACCTGTGCGCTGTATAGGAGTGGCGATGACCATGACTATATTGTTGGGTGTCTGAAACAGTCCGAATCCGATGCCACAGAGAGCCATTCGCCATGCAATATTCAGTTCAGATACATCAGAGTGGGGGAGAAGGAGCATCAGAGATATGCCGATGGCATATACTCCCATTCCGAATGCGGCCGTAATACCCGGATTATGTTTTTCGACAAATTTAGCTGCGATAGGTGACACGATCATAGTGGCGAGCGGCCAGGGTGTCATAAGTAGGCCTGTGGTGATCTCGCTGAATCCCAAACTGTTGAAAAAGAGGAATGGAAGCGAGATCATGGCGAGGTTCTGGGCTATGAACGAACAGATTGATGTTGCGATGCTCAGCGAGTAAAGCCTGATCCGGAATAAATCAACCGGCAGCATAGGCGCTTCCTTGTCAAGTTGTCTCCTCACATAGAAAATCCCGACTATTATGCCGACGCAGATAAGACATGCGTTGGTGAATAGATCTCCTTTGCGGGCAAAGCTTCCGAGAGAGTAAAAAATAAGTCCGAATACAATAGTGTTTTCAATGCCGCTTATCCAGTCAAATTTCAGTTTATGCTCTTTAGGCGGATTGGCAGGCAACAGTTTCTTGCCTATGAAAAATGCCGCTATTCCAAACGGAACGTTTATCAGGAACAGCCAATGCCATGATGCGACAGAAAGAATGCAACCGGCTATTGTCGGACCTGCTGCGGTGGCAATAGCTATGACCATAGCGTTGAGGGCCAGTCCACGGCCAAGTATATGACGCGGATATATGAGGCGCGTAAGGGCTATGTTGACACTCATGACACATGCCGCGCCTACTCCCTGGAGCGCACGTGAGAAAAGAATCATGGAAAAGCTGGTGGAAGCCGCACAGAGTGCTGACGAGAGTGTGAATACGGCAACACCGATGAGAAAGTTTCGTCGATAACTGAATAAATCTCCGACTGATGAAAGCGGCAACAGCAGCATTGTTATGGCAAGCTGATAGATTGTCACAATCCAGACCGCATATGAATCGGAGATGCTGAACTTTTCAGCCATGACAGGCAATGCCACATTTACCAATGTGACATCAAGCACTGTCATCACCAATACTATGAGTATGGCGATGACAGCTGCATATTTTTTAATGACAGTCTGCTATCCATCATTTGGTCACACTGTCAATCCAGTTGAAAAGATCGTCAAGATTATAATCACCGCTGTGAGGACGATTCCAAGGCAGGAAGAAGTTGACATCATATCCTGAATTTTTCAGTTTTGTCGCAAGATTGACCGGTACAAGGAATGAAGTGTCGCGGTCTTTTGCTCCGTGACGGATAAACCAGTGAGGAGCGACAGAGCTTGCGTTTTCAGAAATGAAATTCATTGGATTCATTATGAATACTCGTTGCACCATTTCCTTGCTGAGAGTTGCGTTATTGTCGTGCAGACGGTGACGCAGGCTGAAGTCGGTAAAGTTTGCGGGTGTTCCTTCCGGATTTCCGAATACATTGTTTTCAGGTGTCGGAGTGTCAATGAGAACTCCATACTGATCGAATGCCGGCGGGGTTTTCAAGGGTGTGACACTGGCCACATAGCTGAGATATTTGTCAAGATCTATCCCTGTGACATAGTCAGTGTTATTATTGAATCTCGGCTGCATTCCGGCAGGGCCGAATGATGGAGCTCCACGGCCGTCGCTGTTTCCTGGGGCGGCAGGGCGGCCTCCGAAATTCGGCTTCTCCGCATAGCGGATTATTCCGATGGTGTCAGGTATTTCACATCCTTCTTCAAGCGCTTTGTGGGCTGATGCGATGAGGAATGTCTTCAGATAATCCTTATAGTTGTCAGCTGTGATAGCGTTGCCGTTTTCATCTTTGAGATTGAGCGAGTTGATGTAATTCGGACACTCGGCGGCAAGTTCGTTGGAGATGGTTATCTGGTCGGCGTTGAGGTGACGCACACCGGTATTCGTGCAACCGTATAACCATTCATATTCCATATCGGCATGGTTAAGATCGGTGATAGGGCAATAGCAGACTGATGCGAAGACCTTGTCGGATGTCGGAGCTGCACCCATCTTTTTGAGGTATTTGTCATATTCATGGCGGTCTCCTGTCGAACCTACGAGGGCCGACATGGCTCCGCCGGCACTTGTCCCGTCAATGATGATCCTTTCAGCGTCTCCGGGAATCAGGTCATTATTATAACGGAGATAGCGGATGGCTGCTTTAAGATCAAGAAGACCGTTTGGCGCTGTGCCTGTGTAGACGGTCTTCCCATCGCGTGTTATTGTTGAGTTTGCACCTCTTGACCCCGGTATGCAGACCACATAGCCTTCCTTCAGCGCTCTTCCGGTAGCGTCAGATGCAGATGGTGCTTTAGCGGTGGTGGCCATATAGCCGCCTATATATGTGCGGAGAAATATCGGAGTTGAGTCATTGGCCCTTAATGT
>CAMWTI010000132.1 GCA_947177135.1 uncultured Porphyromonadaceae bacterium
AGACACGCTCAGCCACAGTGCGGTTTTTGAAAAACTGACACAGATGCGCGATAACGGACGAAAAGAAGTGGAGCGCCTGCGCGACGAAGACCTTACATCGGCCATCGCCGCCGAAAAATACGGATATATCGACGGCGCACTGGCTGAGACTATCAAAGGAGAAAGAACATCGTCCGCCACCCGCTCCACTGCTATAATCGACGCATTCGTCACCAACCGCCTCTTCGGCATTCCGTTGTTTCTGGCTGTGATGTTCGGCATATTCTGGCTCACGTTCAGCATCGGCAACTATCCGATGGAATGGATTGAATCAGGCGTGGCATGGATCGGACAACAGGTCAGCGACATGATGGCCAAAGGGCCGTTACGCGATCTGATCTGTGACGGAATAATCGGCGGAGTTGGCAGTGTCATTGTGTTTCTGCCCAACATCATGATCCTTTATTTCTGCATTTCGTTCATGGAAGATTCCGGATATATGGCGCGCGCCGCATTCATCATGGACAGAGCTATGCATAAAATAGGACTGCACGGCAAGAGTTTCATTCCGCTTGTGATGGGATTTGGCTGCAATGTGCCGGCAATAATGGCCTCGCGTGCCATCGAAAGCCGGTCGAGCAGGCTAATAACCATTCTGATAAACCCGTTCATGAGTTGCTCAGCCCGACTGCCTATCTTCCTGTTGCTTGTGGGCACATTTTTCAGCGCCCATGCCGCTCTGACATTTTTCGCCCTCTATGCGCTTGGAGTTGTCATGGCCATAATAACGGCCAAATTGCTTCGTCGCTTTGTCTGGCCGACCGACGAAACGCCATTTGTCATGGAACTGCCGCCATACAGAGTCCCCACCATGAAAGCCACTTTGAGCCATATGTGGAGTAAAGCACGTCAATATCTGCGCAAAATGGGAGGAATCATACTTGTTGGCTGTGTAATAGTATGGGCGCTCAACTATTTCCCCCGTCACGACGACACCTCAATCATCGCGGTCGAAACCGAATCTATCGATCCTGCCAGCGACTCCTATCTCGAAATGATGGGTAAGGCGGTGAATCCGGTGATGAAGCCTCTCGGATTCCACTGGCGCGCCACAGTGGCGGCAATTGCCGGCATTCCGGCTAAAGAAGTTGTAGTTTCCACTCTCGGAGTACTCTACACCGGAACCGAAGATGCTGACGACACAACACTCGGCGCTCGCCTCACAACGCCGCCGGCACCTGGTGCTGACCCCGACTTCACGCCGGCCGCAGCCTTGGCGTTCATGGTCTTCATCCTGCTCTACTGTCCGTGCATAGCCACCGTCGTGGCCGTCACAAAAGAATGTGGCTCATGGCGTTACGGACTATTCTCTATAACCTACAACACATTGCTCGCCTGGATCACGGCATTTGTCATCTATCGTATAGCTGTCCTGATTTTGTAAAATCAGCGATATTTCGTAACTTCGCGTCCATGTCATACCAGAAAGTAATACTGATTGGAAATGTCGGGCGCGATCCATCCGTGACATTCATCGAAAAACGCCCCCGGGCCGCCTTCTCACTCGCCACCACCGAAACGTTCACGCCTGCCGGCGGTGGCGAACCGATCAAGCGTACCGAATGGCACCAGATCGTCATGTGGGATGCCGCGGCTGAATTTGCCGAGAAATACATAAGGCGTGGATCTCGGCTGTTTATAGAAGGACGCCTGCGCACTAGAGTGTGGGAAGACAGAACCGCGATCAAACACAATGTAACCGAAATATACGTTGATAAATTCGAACTATTATCCAGACAATGAAAATCTACACAAGAACCGGCGACGCCGGAACAACAGCCCTTGTAGGCGGCTCGAGAACACCAAAAGATGATGCCAGAGTCGAGGCTTATGGCACAGTAGACGAACTCAACGCGCATATAGGACTGTTGACAACCTACCCGAAATGTCCGCCGGAAGAGCGCGAAGTTCTGATCTTCGTGCAAAACCGCCTCTTCAACATCGGCGCATATCTGGCCAATCCGGATCCAGCCGCTCCTATACCGGTATGCCAGAACGACATCACACGTCTGGAAAACTCCATTGACCGCATGGAACGCATGACACCGCCGGCAGACCGCTTCACTCTTCCCGGCGGCTGCACCCTGTCAGCCCAGGCTCACGTTGCCAGAACGGTTGCCCGACGCGCCGAACGACGCATCGTCACACTCGCATCGCAGGTTAGCGTGGCGTCCAGTGTACTCGCATTCATAAACCGCCTAAGCGACTGGTTTTATGTCTTTTCGCGCTACAACAACGTAATCTCAGACGCCCACGAAACCTTCTGGACAAAAGATTTCTAAAAAAAAGGTTGCGCAAAACAAAATCTTTCACTATTTTTGCGCACTTTTTTAATAGCTAAACCCTCTTTTTCAACAGAAATGTATTGGACACTTGAACTCGCATCAAAACTTGAAGATGCACCATGGCCCGCCACAAAAGACGAGTTGATAGACTATGCAATGCGCTCCGGTGCTCCGCTTGAAGTCATTGAAAATCTCCAGGAAATGGAGGACGAAGGCGAAACATACGAATGCATCGAAGACATCTGGCCCGACTATCCCTCGAAGGAAGACTTCTTCTTCAACGAAGAGGAGTATTAAGCCCACGCAAAAGGATTAACCCAAAGAATATCAAAGAGTTGAGCTTCGCACCACGCGACAGCCCAACTCTTTTTTCTTGCATTTTACCCCCTTTTACAGCATAATAAACCGGCGTAAAATTAGCGCATCGACAAAAAAAGAATATAAACAATCGGGATAAACTGTCGTATAACTGTTGTAAATTCGCTTAAAATAAAAGAAACGGAACATATGAGTAGCCACTGAAAACGCATCAATATAAAAACGTGTCAGAATAATCTTGTAAAGATTATCTTGACACACTCTTTTTCGCAGCGGTTCAATCTTTTAGGTTATTATGATACAGCCTTGTGGATAGCGGGGACATCGCAGTTTTAACAATTTTCGTTTTGCAGTGTTATACAAATATATTACTTTTGCACTACAAATAATATCAAACGTTATGAACACAGCATCAGTCACCCGTAAGCAGACCTCTTTCCGCCTGAGCGAGACTCTTCTTGCAAAATTGCAGGAAGAAGCCCGGCGTCATAACAGAAGCCTGAACAATCTTGTGGAGAGTGTGCTTATGGCATTTGTTTCAGACCATCCCAACAAAACGACACTGGCAGCAATGAAAGAAGCGGAGACTTCGGACAATCTCGAGACTCTTGATATGAAAAGTTTCCGCAACTTTGTTGACTCGCTATGAATGAACTTAAACTAAGACCCCGTTCCCCAATAATTGTTAACGCTGGGGCGGTCAAGCGCCGTGCAGA
>CAMWTI010000133.1 GCA_947177135.1 uncultured Porphyromonadaceae bacterium
GTGCCGAACCAGTCGCCGATATCGCCATTGTTGCATGTGCATCCTGACGAGAGTGCGCCTGTGACCACAAGTCCGGCCGCGATAAGTGTCAAAGTCCGCATGGTGTGAATTTTTTGGTGTTGCAATTAAACAGTCCAGAATAGCTTATTCCGGCAAGCATTCCTCCGCGGTTGCCGAGAGGAGAGTTGCCAGCGTCGAACGCAGCCTGTACGGTGAGTTTCAGTCCAGGAACACGAGGAATCATCCATGACGCCTCAACCATGGTAGAAAAATCATGTACCGGCGAGATTCTTGGCAACATCATTGTGCCATAGAATTTGCGCCAGCTTCCAAGCACACGATAGTCAAGTCCGTCAATGATGGTGCCACATATTCCGGCGTGTATTCCCCAAAATCTGTTGTCGACAAATGCGGTGGTGAATCCGTCATTGTTATATATTGGGGAGATAAACATCGGCGATCCGAGGCTCATGCCATAGTAAGCATATCCGTTATACCAGGTATTGTTATAATAATTGTCGGCTCCAGTAGCTTGCGATCCTGTCATTGTCGTGCCCGGAATGTCGGCCGGATCATAGTGCAGCGGACCGCTCTGGTTCATGAAAGATAGCACTTCGACCACCGCTCCGCTCACCGGGGCCGGTTTGGCGGTTTTCCATTCAATGCCCCATAGTCCGTCCCACCCGTTCAGCTTTCCGATCCCGGATCCGTCTTCCCATAGCCATTGAGCATATAGTTTGATCTCGTCGCCGGATTTTAGCCGGTAACGTCCCTGAATGTCCCATGAGCCGACGTGATTTCCTTTCCAGTAATCGTCGCCTTCACGCAACACGATCATGTCGATAAAATCTTTGACCGAAAGAGAGAATTTCTCTTCGCTTGTAATCTGACCGTGATGATAGTTTGTTGTCGTGCCTGAGAATTGCGCAGCCGCCTGCATGCCGATGGTCAATGAAAATGCTTCGGATGGCTTGGTGCGGAAAAAGCAGCGTTTATAATTGTGCCAGGCGCCGAGATTGACGTGGTAGTTATAGAAACTGAAATGATGTTTCTGCCAGTCGTTGTCGAGATATTTCCAATAACCCAGTTCTCCCTGTATCTGCACCCATCCGTTTGTAAACGGAATATTCTGGAAATCAACGAATCCGGCCCGTGCCCCCGGCATCGGGCGCGCGTTGATTCCGTGGACAAGGTCGCCACTGCTCAAATCTTCGTTGACAAGGGCGGCGCGTTGTTCTTTCAGACCTGCTTCAAAAAAAACACCGCGAAATTTTACTTCAGCATATAGCTGTTGCAGCCATACGTTGGCTGGAGCCTGTCTACTGACGCCCCATGATTGTGTGGCAGAGCGGAACTGGTCGTAATCGGTGCGGTTTGTTGCTCCAAATCGCCCTTCAACCCCGAATCCATATGTGAAGCGTCGACTCAAATCCATCTGTTTGTCAAGAGTGATGCCGATTCCTGCTCCTTTGGCCTGCGATAATGTGCCATGCCGGTTCGAAGCTATATAATATGGCGCGAAAGAACTGTTGCCGCCATTGATTTCCAGCTCTGCTTTTGCCCTCATGACCAGTGGCTCGCTTGCAAAGGATTCGCCGGATGCTATGACCGAAGCGATTATCAAAGCTATGCTAAATCGTGTCATTGAGCAAATTGTTAAAGTGCTTGGAGTGTCGTGTGAAGTCGCGTGAACGCAGGTATGAGTCTATGTAGTCGGCATGACCGCGACGGTGGATATCCGATCCGATGAATTCCACCATTCCATGCTCAAGAAGCCATTCTGCCGTTTGTTTTTCCTGTTTTCCATAGGCTCCTGCCAGACTCAGCAGATTGATCTGGAATAGCAGCCCTGTGTCATGCAGCTGACGATAGCGGTCGCGATTGTTGACTGAATAATATAGATAGCGTTCAGGATGTGCCATGATCGGCACGTATCCTTTTAGTTTCAAATCAAACAGTAACTTGTCGAGTCCCCATGGTTCTTGGGCGAATGAATTTTCAACCAGCAGATAGTTTCCCGGCATAGGGCGTAGGTTTCCCAGTTCGATTTGTTGCAGAAAAAATTCGTCGATGCGATATTCAGCGTGCATGGCGAGTTTAACAGGAATGCCTGCTGTGGCCACTCCTTGCTGCAGAGCAGCAAAAGGTTCGGCCAGAGTCTCGGGCGTGTTCTCAAACGTGTCTTGTGTGACGTGCGGACTGAGAAAGATTCGTTCTATGCCCCATCCGGCCATTCTTGCGGTCAGTTCCACTGATTTTTCCAACTCTGGCGAGCCATCGTCAACACCAGGCACGATGTGGCAGTGTATATCAGTGTGAAACGGTAGTTTAGCCGGGGTTTTCTTAGTGGAGAAAAAACTGAATATTGACATAAGTCGGAATTTCTATATTAAAAAGCTATAATTATGAGGATGAGTAATGAAGCTGGAACAACAAGCAGCAGCGAGTCAATGCGGTCCAGGATTCCGCCATGACCCGGAATCAGCTTGCCGGAGTCCTTTACGTCAAGAGTGCGTTTGATCAAAGATTCAATCAGGTCTCCTAATGTGGCCGCAGTAGTGACTGTCAGCCCAAGAATACCCATCTTCCATAATTCCATATGAAAATACTGCGGCATGAAAGTTGCCGCCAGGATGGCCGCGATTATTGTGAAAACTGCTCCGCCGACAAATCCTTCCCACGATTTTTTGGGGGATATCCTTTCAAACAGTCGGTGACGTCCGAGTGTGCATCCGGTCAGGAAGGCGAATGTGTCGTTGACCCACACCAACACGAATAGCAGCAGCAGCATGGCCGGCGAACAAATGTGGTAGACAGCTCCCATCAATGATATGGGTAAGGCAACGTAGAGTTGACTCATTAATGAAAACGACAATGACATCAACGCATTCTCGCCTTTGATCCAAAGCTGGGCGCAGAGCCTGACTATCATATATGCAATGAAACTGAAAACTCCGATAAAAGCAGACCAAGAGTCCATTGTAATGATAAAGATGAGCGAATACGCACCAAAGCAGTCAATTACGCGGAGCAACACATCGGTCATTGACATTTTATCGCTGACAATCGGATGGGTCAGATTTAAAAATTCATTGACAGCGAGAGTGCCGAGCAGTAACAGCAGAACAAGAAATATTGTCGGGCCAGAAAGCACTCCGGCTACTATCAAGGCAACGTATATGCCGCCGGACAAGGCTCTAATTGCTATGTTTTTCATTCGAAATCTTCGTCAGGATTATGTACAATCTGATTGAGCGGCCGCATCACATTGCAGAGCGTATCGCTCCAATATTCCTCAAATTGCACTTTGAGGTCGGCCAGATGGCATAGGGTCTGGTCGGTGTCGGAG
>CAMWTI010000134.1 GCA_947177135.1 uncultured Porphyromonadaceae bacterium
ATGTGGCCTCATCTCTGATTCCCGCCTGGTGGAGTTTGCGCAAACCTGCCGTCATGGCCCTTAACGAAAACAAACGCTGATCAACCATGTTAAAGTTAGCTCTCAAGAATCTCTGGAACCGCCGCGGCCGCTATGGCTGGCTGTTTGCCGAACTCATCATCGCGGCTGTTCTCTGCTGGTTCGTCATTGACCATCTGGTCGTTTCGGCATCCTATCTGTCGGGCATCGACTATGGCTATGACCACGACCGCCTGCTGTTGGTGGAATTGACCGACACCGACTTTGATGGCCAGACCATAAACCCCGACCGTGATGACTTCGACTCCCGCTCTACCGACTTCTCAATAATCATGGACAAGGCCGCCGCGGTCAAAGGCGTGGAGTCAGTGACTCGCATTCCTTCCCCCTATCTGGAGTGCATGCAGGGTGGCTCGGCCATCCAGCTCGACGACACCACATTCTGCTTCACCTCCAGGTTAAACTACATCCCATCCACGCGCTATTTCTCCACCTATGGAATTACACGCGCCGACGTGGCCGGCAATCCGACGCTCGACGAACTCGATAATCTGGCTCTCGCCCCCGGCGAGGCGATAGTGACACGCCTGGTGGCCGAGATACTCTATGGCGACGCTGCTGCCTCGTTTGCCGCTTCGCGACGCGCCGCCGCCGAGTGGACCGGCAATGATTATGTCCGGCCCGAGATTATCCGCGGCATTGTGGAGGATGTGGTGCCCCGCACAAACAACACCTCCCGCTGCGTCATGTTCAAATCCGTCAACTCGCCCGGCGGACGGTTCCTGCTGGTCCGCACCGCGCCCGGCGTCAAGGCCGCCGACCTCGTCGACCCGCTCAATGAGCTGGGCATGGCCGGCGCTCTCAGCCGCGGCACCTATCGCTATCGCGAGACGGTGACATATCAGACCTTGACCGAACGCCTTGTGGGCGCCCAGAATTTCGAGTTTTTCAGCCGGCTGTTCGCCTTCTTTTTCCTGGCAAATCTCTTCCTTGGCGTGCTGGGCACCTTCTGGCTGATGACTCGCAAGCGCAGCGAGGAGATGGGCATAGTCCGCTCGTTCGGCTCCACTCCGGCAGCCGTGCGCCGCCTGCTCATGATCGAGGGCGCCGTGCTCACCCTGGTCAGCTGGCTCATCGGCACCGCCATATTCTTCTATATCATCACAAGCATCCATTCCTCCTTTGTCGCCGACCTGCCCAGCTGCATGACTCCCGCCATCTGGGGCAGTCGCGGTGCCGAATTCAACGTCATAATCAACGGCCATTACTTCGGTTCGTGGGCCACCGACTTCTGGTGGCATCTGGCCGTCTCGTCGGCGGTGACTCTGTCGGTGCTGATGGCGGTGGTTCTCCTCGGCATAGCCATTCCTGCCCACAGGCTCAGTCGCGTCAATCCTGTCGACGCATTAAGAAATGAGTAATCTTATCAGTAATCAATAAAACAACAATAAAAATTATAACAGACTATGGCAATCATCAGACTCTCTGAAATCAACAAAATCTATCGTACCGATGAAATCGAAACCCAGGCTCTCGAAAACGTTAACATCGACATCGAAAATGGTGAATTCGTCAGCGTGATGGGGCCTTCGGGTTGCGGCAAGTCAACCCTGCTCAACATTATCGGTCTGCTTGACACTCCAACCTCCGGAACGGTGGAGATCTCCGGCACCCAGGTCACCGGCATGAGCGACAAAAAACTCTCAGCATTCCGCAACAAGACTCTCGGTTTCGTCTTCCAGAGCTTCCACCTCATCAACTCGCTCAACGTGATGGACAACGTCGAGATCCCCCTGATCTATCGTGGCGGCATGAGCGCTTCGGCCCGCCATGAGCGTGCCCGCCAGGTGCTCGAAAGGGTAGGGCTTACCCATCGTCTGCGCCACATGCCCTCGCAGCTCTCGGGAGGTCAGTGCCAGCGCGTCGCCATTGCCCGCGCCATTGCCGGAAATCCGGAGATTATCCTGGCCGACGAACCCACCGGCAACCTTGACTCCAAAATGGGTGCCGAAGTCATGTCCCTGCTCCATCAGCTCAACCGCGAAGACGGACGCACCATCGTGATGGTGACACACAACGAACAGCAGGCACAGCAGACCGACCGTATCATCCGCTTCTTCGACGGACGCCAGATTCAGTGATTAAAAATAAGGAAATAATGAAACGATTGATAATGATAGTGCTGACGCTGCTCCCGGGCCTGTTTGTGGCCCGGGCCGATAAGCTGGTTATGACCCTCGACAGGGCCATAGCCATAGCCCGGGTCAACAGCGTCGACGCTGCCGTGGCTCTCAACGAGTTGCGCGCATCCTACTGGCAATATCGCAGCTATCGGGCCGATCTGCTCCCCGAGGTGAATTTCAACGCCACTATGCCTTCATACTCCAAGCGCTATTCCTCTTACCTGCAGAGCGATGGCTCTTACACCTTCGTGCGCACCAGCAATCTCGGACTCGCCGGCACCCTGAGCATGACCCAGAAACTCTGGTTCACAGGCGGCACCGTGTCGCTCCAGTCGTCGTTCGACATGATGCGCCAGCTGGGCCGCGGAGCCTATTCGCGCTACATGGCCGTGCCCGCCGTGCTCACCCTCAACCAGCCCGTCTTTGCCGCCAACTCCGTGAAGTGGAACCGGCGCATCGAGCCGGTGCGCTATCGCGAAGCCAAGGCCCAGTTCCTGTCGCAGACCGAGACCGTGGCCATGTCGGCCATCAGCCATTTCTTCGATCTGGTCCTGGCCGACGAGAATCTGAAGATAGCCCGCCAGAATCTGGCTAACGACGAGAAACTCTATGAGGTGGCGCTGGCCAAGCGTTCAATGGGCACAATCTCGGAAAACGACGTGCTCCAGATGCACCTCAACGTTCTCAACTCGCGATCAACTCTCACCGATGCCGAAACCAACCGCACAAACTGCCATTTCCGCCTGGCCACGTTTCTGGGGCTGGAAGACGACGGTGCGGAGATTGTGCCGGTGGTGCCCGAGCGTCTGCCACACATAGACCTGATCTATGAC
>CAMWTI010000135.1 GCA_947177135.1 uncultured Porphyromonadaceae bacterium
GACTTCGCGAAACAGTTCCATGGTCAGTCCCGAGCAGTCGACGCCGGAGCGTGATGTGCCACCGTAGCGATATGGGGTACCGATCCATTTTCGTGCTTCTTTTATCAGTCGTTCGGTTTTGGCCGAGGTGGCCGGCCGCGGTTTTGACAGGTGCTCCAGACCCGGTTGTTTCTGCTGTTGCCGATGTGAGGGCTGCTGACGTTGAGTCGTTTCGACACGCCTGACCTGACAGCCGGCGAGCGCCATGCTGACAAGCACGATGAATATGATAGCGCGGCGTATCAGGGAATCTCGATGAGTTTATGCGTCTGGAGCGACAGGCGCCAGCGCGGGTTTGACTTGACGTATTCCACGGTTTCGGCGATGTTGGTCCCCGAAAGAGGCTGAAGGCATTCCACTTCGGCCGCAGGCAATTGTGAGGCGATAGACTCCACGTCCTGTCCCTGAAATACGATTTTCAGTTCGTTGATGCGGGAGATGCCATAGGGGGGAGTCTTCGGCGAGCATGTGACCCAGTCGACCGCTTCCGGAAGCGGGAGCGATCCGTTTGTCTCGACATGTACTTTCAGTCCGCGTTCATGGAGCAGATCCACCAGCGAGTCTGTGAGCTGAAGGGCCGGTTCGCCTCCGGTGATTACTACGTGTCGCGCCGGCCACCGGTCCACGGCCTTGGCGATTTCGTCTTCGGTCATTTCGGTAAACGGCATATAGTTCGTGTCGCAGAAGTCGCACGCGCGGTTGCATCCGCTGAATCTGACGAATACCATAGGAGTGCCGGTCCAGGCGCCTTCTCCCTGGATTGAGTAGAATATTTCGTTGACTCGCATATGTGTCAGGGTTCAGTGGTGTAAGTGGCCACGTTGCCTTCGCTCTCCTGGACGTCGACTCTGAAGCAGGTGGCTATGCTGTCGCATATCCAGCGGGCGATGTTTTCAGCGGTCGGGTTGAACGGAAGGGCCGCGTTGAGGTCGGCATGGTCGAGTTTGCCGGTCACCATTTCTTTGATGGCCGTGAAGTCTTCCACCATGCCGTTGGCGTTGAGCTTTTCAGCCCGGCAGTGCACGGTGATTATCCAGTTGTGGCCGTGCACGTTGGTGCATTTGCTCGGATAGTCGAGTTCCAGTCTGTGGCAGGCTGATATTTCTATTCGTTTGGTGACGATGTACATATGTCAGGAAGAGGTTTGATGGGTTTTAGTCCGATCGATTCTGCGACTGGCAGAAGGAACTGGAATGCTGCCTGGCGCTCATTCGGGATGACGCCGTCGAGGATGGCGTTTTTCACTGTTTCCTTCAGGATTTTGATCGGTTGTGACGGCGGGATTCCGAACACGGTCATTATATCGTCGCCGGTGATCGGCGGCTGGAAGTTGCGGATGCGGTCCTTGTCTTCCAGTTCGATGAGTTTCTGGCGTACAATGGCGAAGTTGTCCAGACAGGAGCGCAGCTTTTCCGGACGTCCGGTTGTGATGTCGGCCTCGCAGAGTGTCATCAGCGACTCCACATCGTTGCCTGCATCGAAAAGCAGCCTTCTGACGGCGCTGTCCGTGACTATCTCTTCGCTGAGTATGATCGGACGCATATGCAGGTCGACCATCTTCTGCACGAATTTCATCGGTTCGCCCATGGGCAGTCTCAGCGAGCGAAACAGTCGGGGCACCATTTTTGAGCCGACAAACGAATGGTTGTGAAATGTCCATCCGAGTTTGTCGTCCCATCGCTTTGTCTGCGGTTTGCCTATGTCGTGAAGCAGTGCGCTCCATCGCAGCCAGACGTTGTCTGATACTTCGGCCACATTGTCGAGCACTTTGAGGGTGTGGTCGAAGTTGTTTTTGTGTGCGCGTCCGCGCACATGATCCACAACCTCCATCTGCTCCAGTTCGGGCAGGATATAGTGCAGCAATCCGCATTCCAGCAGCATTCTCCAGCCGATCGACGGTTTTGGAGCGCGCATGATCTTCATCAGCTCGTCGGCCACTCGTTCACGCGATATGATCTCGATGCGCGCGGCGTTTTTTGTGATGGAGGCGAATGTGGCGGCGTTTATGCTGAAGCGCAATTGGGTGGCGAACCGTATGGCCCGCATCATGCGCAACGGGTCGTCGCTGAATGTCACGTCGGGGTCGAGCGGGGTGCGGAGAATGCGCCGCTCCATGTCGCCAAGGCCGCCGAATTTGTCGGTTATTCGGCCGAAATCATGCTGGTTTACGCTCATGGCGAGTGCATTGACTGTGAAGTCGCGGCGTGACAGGTCATCGTCAAGAGTGCCGTCTTCTACAATGGGCTTTCGCGAGTCGTGTGAGTAGCTTTCGCGGCGTGCCCCCACGAATTCCAGTTCGGTGTCGTGCCATTTTACCTGCGCTGTGCCGAAGTTGCGGAACACTGCTATGTGTGCGCCGGCTCCGAGTTCGCGTGCCACGGCCTGGGCCAGTTCTATGCCGGAGCCTACGGTAACGAAATCAATGTCTTTGCTCGCGCGCTTCAGGACACAGTCGCGCACATAGCCGCCGACGGCATGGCATTCAAGTCCGAGGCTGTCGGCCACGCGTCCGACCAGACGCAATATTTTCTCGTCTTTTTCCGGTATCATAGCAAGTCGATGATTGCCTCCGGGGCGTTGGTTATTGATCTCATTCCTCCGGCTTCAACGACATAGGTGTTTTCTATGCCGACCGCGCCGGTGTCTGGAATCACGAATTTGGGCTCGAGGGCTATCACGTTGCCTTCTGCCAGAATGTGGCGGCTGCGCGGGGCAATGACGGGCAGTTCGTTGATCTGTATGCCGACTCCGTGACCGACGAATCCTGCGTGACTTCGGTGGCCCATGAAATAGTCAGACAGGCCGTGGCTTTCGGCTATCTGCCTGGCGGTTTCATAAAGAGCTTTCGCCTCTGTGCCGGGTTTTCCCATGGCGGCCAGCGACTCACAGATCTCGATCGAGCAGGCATGTGCTTTCATGGCCAGATCAGATAGGCTGCCGCATGAGAACGTGCGGGTCATGT
>CAMWTI010000136.1 GCA_947177135.1 uncultured Porphyromonadaceae bacterium
CAAGAGTATATGGCGAACAACCCGTTGTCATCACGACAGCCACCACGGCCAGAAGAAGAAAAAATTTTCTCATAACGGAAATAGTTTTAGTTAAATCATTATATATCAACAACACCCGCGCCGCTTTATTTGTTCTTTGCTATCTTAAAGATGAGATTGAAGTCTCTAAGACCCAACAATTCCATTAACTATAGTTAATTAACCAAATCATTTTGCACATCTACACTAATTATTCTTATTTTTGCATAAATTTTAGTCAACTCTATCATTTATTATGTCAAAAACAATCTTTTTCGCCTTAGCCTCATGCATTATGCTACATTCATGCAGCAACATATAACGCAGAAGATATGATGGACTATTTGCGCTTCAAAAAAGCTATATTAATAATGGGCGGAAGTGGACATTGCTGGACTGTCGAAGGTGGTGTTTATTGCCTGTGGCCTACCCCCCAACCAGATAAATCTAAATATTTTAGCACTCTATTTTATTGCGATTGGGGATGGGGTGGAACTAATAATGGACATTATGAAGGCGAAGTATTTAACACCGAATTCGGCACTTATGAAAATTTAGAGTATTTCGCTATATTTAAAGATTAGATTTTAGAAATTTTACCGCCAAAACAATGAAAAAGCTATTATATACTCCAATTCTGCTGATTGCGGCCGTGGCCTGCGAATCAGAGGATCAAACACCAATCGACACCCCAGCTGAACCCACCTGCTTTGAACTTGGAATAACCCCTGACTCTGTTCTGACTTTTGACTATATGTCCGAAGGCTGTAAAATCACAACAAACGTCAGCCATTTCACCATCGATTCGATATGGTTCAGAAATAACACTCTTGAAGAGCGCTGCTACAGGCTTTCCGAAACCATTGAAAATGGTGGAACCATTAGTTGTGAATGGCTCACACTTTATCTGCTCGACAAAAGCATCTCCATCGAAACCGACAGCATTAACGACTATGCAACGAAGCATTACACCAATTCAGTGTATGACAATTTCATAATCTTCCTCACGTCTGCCGGAGAAAGCCAGAAAATCCAGGGTACGAAACAACGTGGGCCATACATCGAGCCAGAATATCCATTCGGAGAAATGCCTTCTTCATTGGAATTTTCAGCCGACGGAGCATCGGTGACGATCACAGGCGCGTCCACTCCGAAATGGTTCATAATGAACGCCACAGTCGATGGCAAAGAATTCAGCGGCTATTACTTCTCGGCATATGGAAACTCCGAACAATATGACTGTCAGCTCGACTGGCTGAACATACGGCGCGACAGCGAAAATCTGACATTGACAGCTGAAGCAAATCCTGAGCCCCGAACACGCACATTCACTTTATCACTGTGGTCAACGGCCAACAACGGCATAATGATAAGCGGCACTCAGCAAGGACACTGAACGCATAGGGGCGATTTTTGACAGGCTTTGCAAATCTCATGCGAAGCCTGTCTCATTTCTGAGAAAAAATGCGTAATTTTGTAGCATGATTAGAACTATACTCATCATGGTCCTGCTGACATACGCAATGACTGCACGCGCGCTGACTCCCGCGGAGTTCGACTCTCTGGTGACGCGTCTGGAGTCTTTGCCTGCGCATCAGGCTGATTCCCTGGCCGCCACGCTGCTCACCGACGCGGCGTCACTGACCGAACTGGAGCAGACCGCCCGCAACACAATATTCAATCCCGACAAGCCAGACAAGATCAACGAACGCGCATATGCCCCGATAGCACGTGCCATCGCCGCATCGCCTCTGGCCACCACAACACAGCGGGCGTTGGCCGAATGGGAAGCCCACGCCGCCGAACTGAACGCTCCGGGCAACATAGCCGCAGACTTCAACGTCAGACTGCTCTCAGGCAAGGTGTCATCAATGCATGAACTCACCGCAGGCCAGCCTGCGATGCTCTATTTCTACAATCCTGACTGCCGGCATTGCATACAAGTGCTGAAACTCCTCCACGACCGGCCCATGCCGGCGCCAGTGCTTGCCATCTGCGTGGACTCAACGGAAAAACGCTGGCGCGACACCATCGGCCAGCTGCCGTCCGACTGGACTCCGGTGCTCGACATCACTGACGTCCAGGCCGAAGACCTATACATATTCCTCGCCACTCCGGCCATCTATCTGATCGACGCCAACGGACGCGTCACAGTTAAAAATCCATCCATAAACTCTCTCGCCGGACAATGACACCGCAAAACATCACCGACATAATCATGATCATCGGCGCCGTAGGCTTTGCATGCTGGGGCGCATGGCGCGGAGCAATACGCCAGATCGGATGGCTTGCAGCGTTTCTATGCTCGTTTTTCGTCGCAAAAATATGCGGACCGGGACTGGCATCCGCCCTTGGAATCAGCCTGATAATCTCATATATCGCGCTGTTTGTCATGGCATTCATCGTCGTGAGCCTGATTTTCCGCCTGCTGCGATTCACCGTCCACCTGCTGCTGATGGGTCCGCTCGACCGTGCCGCCGGACTGATTGCCGGAATTTTCAAATGGTTATTGTTTGCATCGCTGCTTCTCAATATTCTCTTTATGTGCAACCCCCGCTGGCCAATTTTCGGCTCTGTGCTCGCATCTCGAGCCATGCACCTGGTGCCGTGGCTCTTCGGAGTGGCCCGCGGATATATAGGATAAACATCTGTTATGGATCAAAACGAAGAACTGCTGTCTGACATATCGTCGGAATCCGACGACTATAAATATGGTTTTCACTCCAATATCGACTCCGAAATAATTCCGGCCGGACTGTCGGAAGAGGTGGTGCGACTGATCTCGCAAAAAAAAGGCGAACCGGAATGGCTGCTCGACTTCCGACTGAAAGCCTATCGCCACTGGCTCACGCTGACGCCTCCGCAATGGGCACATCTGCAAATCCCGCCGATTGATTTCCAGGCAATCAGCTATTACGCTGCCCCACGCAAAAAAGA
>CAMWTI010000137.1 GCA_947177135.1 uncultured Porphyromonadaceae bacterium
ACACGAAAGCAGGAGATAAACACCTGCAATTAGTGTTTACCTCCTACTCGATTGTGAGCTGGTGTGGCGGTATGTTCCGGGTGTGATGTGTATGTGCGTAAAAAAGAGCGGCGGCTCCCCGGAGCCGCCGCTGTCAGTGGGTTATATGGGGAAATCGTTTATTTGCGAACGATAACCTTTTTGCCGTTGACGATGTAGAGGCCGGAGTGGCTGATCTTTGAGACGCGACGTCCGTTGATGTCGAAAATTGTGTTTTCGAGGTTGGTCTTGTCAACTGCGATGGATTCGATGGCGGTGTTTGGACCAAGGTTGGTAATTTCCCAGGTTGAAGCTCCGTCCATGGTGGCTTCGGCTGAGTAGCCTACAACGTTGAAGTTTGTGCCGCTGCCGGCTGCGTGGATGCAGGAATAGGCATAGTCAGCACCGTTGGCGAGGTTGGTGGCGCGCACGTATACGCGGTTGGTGACGTCGGGCAGGGTGTCGGTGGCTGCGCCGGCGATGGTGAACAGAGCGGCATTGGATTTGTCGGTGGTTGTCATCCAGGTCTTGTTCACTACCAGAGAGTCTTTCGATGCGTAGCATTCAAGAGCGTTGTTGATGAGGCAGATCTGTCCGTCAACGAGCTGGATTGTCCATTTGGCGATGTCGTCGTCGGCGTCGTTGGTGACGTCAAGGCACTGGATGAGAATGGGTTCGTAGTCGTCGTTGTATTCAGTTCTCTCGTTTGCTGCGAGGTAAGCAGGAGTGCCTTCTTCGCCCAGATAGGGACGCGATACGTTCTTAAGGGTGATGATTATGTTGTTGAGGCCGTCGTTGATTCCAGCCAGGCATTCGCTGACGGATTTGTTGTATGCTTCGATGCCTTCGTAGAGTTCCGAGATTTTGTCGTAGTCTTTGATGTCGAGGGTGAGGGCGTCAATCTTGTCGGCAACGGCATTGACGGTGTTGGCATCCCACAGTGCGGGCACGTTGGCATATGCGAGCACGCGGTTCGCACCGGCTTTACGGGCGTTGTCGATCAGCTCGGGACCGAGTTCTTCGAGGAGCTGTTTCTCGTATGCGGCGAGTTCAACTTTTGCAGTTTTGATTTCTTCCTCGGTGGCTTCTTCGAAGTAGAATACAGAACCGTTGTTGAGGTTGGGGTCTGAGTTGTAGGTGCCGGTGGTGGGGTCTACGCCGAAGTCAGAGAACGGGTTCCAGTCAGCGGCCATGAACACATAGGGAGCAACTTCGAATGACTGAGCTATGCCGCAGTAGTTCTTCACGTCGAAGCAGCCGCCTTTGTTGGGGTCGTTGCCCTTCCATGAGATGGCATAGGAGTTTTCGGTGTAGAGCTGAGTGCCAGCAGCTTCGTTTACATAGTTCAGGTTCACGGCATAGAGGGTGGCGCCTTCTTTGGTGAGGTGAGCGAGTTCGCTCTGACTACCGCCTGCATAGAGCACCATGTCGTCTTTGTAGAGGTTGACCCAGCGCACGCCGTCGTCGAGTTTGCCGGAAGTGTTGCTCTCAACAGCGTCAAAGCGCCAGTACAGAGATGCATTGGGCACGTAGTCGGCGCTAACGGAGATTGCAGCGTTGTTGAGCTGATAGAGGCCTACATAGGGGCGCTGGCCGAATGTGCCCTGGCCAGCTTCTACCGGAGTGTTCTGGGTTGCGGTAGAGCCGTCGGGGTTGGTGGCGTTGGCATACTGCAGGGTGAGGGCGCGGTTTGCCACGACTTTGTAGTACTTGGGTGCGTTGGCGGTCGACGCAACGGGCACGACATATTCAGCGGAAGCGGTTGCGCATCCGAGAAGCAGGCCCATCAGAAGGGTAGATTTTCTCATAGAATTTAGGGTGTTATAAGTGTGATATGAATTTAATAGTGAATTCAAAGGGCATTTGAGTATACGGCTACAAATTTACGTATAAATTATGGATACGACCAAATTTTTAGTGCAGAAAAAGTGTTATAAAAAATGTTAAATATGATGATGCGCGTGTTATTTTGAGAATTTTGTGATTGCTCTGGTAAAGTGTTTCCAGTATTTTTCTGTCTTTACTTCTCCTATTCCTGTGATTGCAGAAAATTCGTCTTTGGTACGGGGGCGTGTCTCAGACATTTCGCATAGAGTCCGGTCGTTGAATATTATGTAAGGCGGGACTCCTTCGATTTTTGCCAGATTCATGCGAAGGCGTTTGAGTTCTTTCAGCAATGTCTGATCTTCGGGTGTGGTTGCCGTGGGGGCGGATTGTCCGACGGACGCTTTTTTTCCCGTTTGTCTGGCCGGTTTAGGTGGTTTGCCGGTTTGGGCGGTATCATGGCGTGCATTGTCGAATCGGGCAAGTGTTGCCTGGGCTCTGCCTGTGAGCACGCTGTGTCCGTATGGCGTGACGTGAAGGTGGTTTCCTTTGTCGTATGCGATTTCGATGAATCCGAGCTGAAGCATCTGCAGGAGATAGGCCCGCCATTCGGCAGCTGGAAGGTCGCGTCCGGCGCCATATGTGCGGATGCGGTCATAGCCCCGGCTGATGATGTCGGTTCTGGCTGATCCGCGGAGAATGTCGACAAGCATGTTCGCTCCGATTTTTTCCTGGCATCGGATGATTGCGCTGAGGGCTTTTTGTACAATGATTGTTCCGTCAAACCGTGTCGGCGGGTGGAGGCACACGTCGCAGTTGCCGCAGTCGGAGTCGGTGTGTTCGGAGAAATAACTCAGAAGAACCCGGCGCCGACACAGTGATGTTTCGGCATATTCCTGCATCCGTGTGAGTTTTTCCATGTTGATCATCTGGCGTTCACCTTCGTCGATGAATGATCTGAGGGTGGCTATGTCGGCAAATGAATAGAAGAGAAGTGCTTCGGCGGGGAGTCCGTCTCGTCCTGCCCGGCCTATTTCCTGATAATAGCCTTCGATGTTTC
>CAMWTI010000138.1 GCA_947177135.1 uncultured Porphyromonadaceae bacterium
AGGTACACGAAACGAAACAGCTTGATTTCAGTATCATCGGAGGCCCGTATTATGCCTCTGACACAAAACTCGGAATCGGACTTGTCGCAGCAGGAATCTATCGCCGGAATCTTGCCGATACCATCAATCCGGCCGGACAGTTCAACATCTATGGCGATGTGTCGGTCAACGGTTATTTCAAGGTTGGAATACGTGGCAATCAGATGGTCCGTGGTGGCAAACATGAGCTGACCTATGACGCTTCATTTGAATCGCGTCCCGATCAGTACTGGGGAATAGGCTATGCCATGGCGCGGTGCGATTCAAACCGCACTGACTTCAAACGCTGGCGGGCAAACGTCGACATGGCATATCTTTTTCAGCTTGCACCTGATTTCTACCTTGGTCCGAGGCTTCTGGTTGACTATCTGATAGCCAAGAAGGTGTCCCGGCCGGAACTCTGGCAGGGGCAGAGTCTGCGCACGTTCACTGGCGGGATCGGTTTTGCCGTCATGTATGACTCGCGCGACAATGTATTCAATGCCTACCGCGGCTTTTATGCCCGCCTTGACCAGACCTTCGCTCCGGGTGTTATCGGCAACCGTTATGCTTTTTCGGCCACGGAGATCACTCTGAGCCACTATCAGCCGCTGTGGAAAGGGTGTGTCATGGCATCGCGCCTCCACTCCCGCCTGACGTATGGCGACACGCCCTGGGGGCTGATGTCGAAATTTGGCGGCAGCTATAGTATGCGCGGTTATTATGAAGGACGCTATAATGATAAGTGCGAAGCGGATCTCACCGTTGAATTCCGTCAGCATATCTGGCGCCGCAACGGTGCCGTGGTGTGGGCTGGAATCGGAGAGGTGTTTCCAAAACTGAATCGTATCGGACGCGGGCCTTTGCTCTGGAACTGGGGTGTGGGCTATCGCTGGGAATTCAAAAAACGGGTGAATGTGCGCATAGATTATGGTTTTGGCCGTCATCAGCACGGACTTATATTCAGCATTAATGAAGCATTCTGACAAGTCTCGATATAAGATTGCGGCGGTGTTGCAGATCGCTCTGCCGTTGCTGCTGCTGGTGCCGAACGTGGTCATGTCTGCGTGGTCGTCCATGCCGTGGTCTGCCTTTCTGGCCAATCTGGCCGCTCCGCTCGGCGTCTATCTGTTGCTGATGGCCTGGAGCTCCAATGCCGGACGCTCGGCTGTGTTGATGCTTCCGTTCAGCATCCTGGCGGCATTTCAGATCGTTTTGCTGGCTCTGTATCTCGACGGATCAGTGATCGCCGTCGACATGTTTCTCAACGTTGTCACGACCAACAGCTCCGAAGCTGGGGAACTGCTTGGCAATCTTGCCGGACCGGTGGCGCTGGTGTTGCTGCTATATCTGCCTCCGCTCGAGGCCGGTGTCGCTGCGTGGCTGAGGCGTGAACGCACTCCGTCGCTGCTCAGGCGGCGGTGTGCGGTGACCGGAGCGGCGCTTGTAGGGGCCGGCGGAGTCTGCATGCTTGTGGCCTCGGTCACGCTGCCGCGCTATAAGGCCGACCGTGAGGTCTTTCCTGTCAACGCTTTGTGCAATCTGGCTGAAGCGGTGAGCCGCACGGTGCGTACCGCCCGATATGCCGACACTTCGTCTGGATTCACATTCGGAGCCACTGCTGAAAGCGAATCCGGTTCACGGCGCCGGATATATATGGCAGTCATTGGCGAAACATCGCGCGCCGACCACTATCAGATGTTCGGCTACGACCGCTTCACCACGCCGTTGCTCTGCACTGTAGACTCGTTGGTGGGGTGCCCGCGCGTGCTCTCTGAGAGCAACACCACCCACAAGTCGGTGCCGATGTTGCTGAGCACTCTCACCGCCACTGAATTCGGCGATTCGATATATCGCCACAAATCAGTAATCACCGCTTTTCGTGAAGCCGGGTTCCACACCGTGTTTCTGTCGATGCAGAACCGCAACAACTCCTTTATAGACTTTTTCGGTTCGGAGGCCGATACGACCATATTTCTTAGAGAGAGCCTCGGCCAGCATATCTGCGACACCGATCTGCTCCCTGTGGTGGATTCGCTGTTGGACGTCGACGCTGACACAGATCCGTTGTTGCTTGTGGTTCATCTATATGGCTCACATTTCAATTACGTGGACCGCTATCCGCGTTCCGAAGCATATTTTCTGCCCGACAAAGCGTCAGAAGCAAACCAGACACACCGTCAGAGACTTGTCAATGCTTATGACAATTCGATACGCTGTACTGACAGGGTGCTTCATGGGCTGATCACGCGCCTTGACTCGCTTGACTGTCCCGGTGGACTCATTTACACCGCCGACCACGGTGAAGATATTTTTGACGATGAGCGCGGTCGCTTTCTCCATGCTTCGCCCACGGCCACTTTTGCCCAGCTTCACGTGCCGATGATGCTATATTTCAATCGGTCATGGCGTGACGAAAATTCTGACAAATGGAAATGTGTGCTAAGTTCGTGTGGTCAGGAAATATCGTCGAGCGAATCGTTCACTCCAACTTTGATGCACATGGCCGGAATCAGTTCGCCGCGTCTTGACCGAACTTCGGCTCTAACGGCAGAGGAATTCACGCCTGTGGCCACACGTCTGTTTGTCAACGATCGCAACGAAGCGGTAGACCTGCAATCCGCAGGTTTCCGCACCCAGGACTATGACGCCATGCAAAATTTCGGATTTAGGTTTTAGGTGTGTTAATCCTTTTGTGTAGGCTTAATACTCATTCTTGTCGAAAATTCTACATGCCATGAGTCTCAATTAATTATGGAAATGTGTGGTGCGATATATGCAATATTGCACGGTCTGGCGGCGTAAAAATCGAGTGGACAAACAAACCAAAAGACGCCGTTAAAGGTCAGGATCTGACGGAGCGTTTACATTGAGCAA
>CAMWTI010000139.1 GCA_947177135.1 uncultured Porphyromonadaceae bacterium
CGGTTACTTTAACCAGTGCTACCTCAGCCTCGGCTTTGTTAGTCATGCGACGCAGACGACGTACTGCTGTACGGGCGCTCTTCTCGTAATAACGGTTGCGGAGACGACGGGCCTCGGTCTGGCGGATTCTCTTGATTGATGATTTATGGTTTGCCATTACTTTAGTTAATAAAAAGCTTTAAATCGATAATTTTTTAATTTATGTAGCCCATAGGAGAATCGAACTCCTCTTTCAAGAATGAAAATCTTGCGTCCTAACCGATAGACGAATGGGCCAGCGCTTAAATCGAGTGCAAATTTACGTACTTTTTTTGGATTGAGCAAATTTTTGGGTAATTTCGCGCATATTTTTTTGTTTTTTTCTCCGATGAACCGAAATTTGACTCTGATACCGCTGCGTATTACGCCATATTCCGATAGAAACTCCATCCTTTCGGCCTATTCCAGAGAGATGGGAAAAGTGTCATGTCTGTTGCCGGCGGGGGCGGGGCGCGAATCGCGCCGGCGTCGTGCTTTGCTTATGCCGTTCTGTCCGGTCAGGTGTCAGGTTTCGGTGTCGCCCGGGCGCGATGTGATGCCGATGCGCGAGCCGGTGGCCTGGCCGCCTCTTCCGCTGGTATCGGCCGATCCGATGCGCTGTGTCATGGCGCTGTTTGTTTCCGAGGTGCTTCAATGCGTTCTGCGTCAGAGCGAGAGCGAGCCGGTGATGTTTGATTTTATCGCTGACTCCGCGGTGCGTCTCAACAGCGAGCGAACATCGGTGGCGAATTTCCATATTGTCTTTCTTATCCGTTTGCTCGGCTATCTCGGAGTGGCTCCTGATCTGGGGGGATACCGCACTGGAATGGTGTTTGATATGGCCGATGCCTGTTTTCGCGTGACCGCACCGCTGCATGGACGCTTTCTGATGCCCGACGAAGCTGCCGCCCTGGCCAGGCTCGGGCGGATTGACTGGCGCAACGCACACATATATAAATACACGCGTGCGCAACGCGCACGCGTGTTGGATGTGATATTGCAGTATTATACGCTCCATGTCGCCGATCTTTCCGGTCTGAAATCGGTCGATGTGTTGCGCGGATTATTTGACTAATATACGGAACGGTTTATTGTCGATCTTCACGATATATATGCCCGATTCCAACTCAAAGAATTCCGAGCCGGAAACTTCGCCGGCAAACCAGCGGATGCCGTCGGCGCTGTAGATGCTTACCGGAAGCCACTGCTCTCCGGTGTGGACAACCACGCCGCCGTCAGTTGGAACTGCCTTCGGCCTGACGGTCTTGATTTCGGTCGTCGAGGTTGCCGGCTTCTTGGCCTTGACTCTGATCGATGCGATATACATGGCTTTCGATGCGTTGTTGGTGAATTTTACGCTCAGCTGTCCGGCGTTGATGGCGCCGGTGAAAACGCATTCGCTCAGGCCGGAGTCGTCGATGCCTATGGCCGAGCCGAGAGGAGTGCCGTTGACCGATGTGCTCACTGTGGCCGAACCGTTGCTTGCGGTGCAGGCGGAAACGGTGACCGATGTGATCTGCATTCCATCGAATCTGTCAGTGTGGATCTCCCATTCCGAAGCGGGCTTGTTGCCTGAGCCGATCTGACAGCCGCGCTTGTCGCCCCATCCTGCATAGCTTACCGAAGGAGTCGACCAGGTCGCCTCTCCCCAGGTCTTCATGCCTCCGCCGGTTGTCACGTCGCCTGATGTGAATGTGTAGAAATATTCGATCTCGGATCCAGGTTCTATGGGGTCTGGATCTGGATCTGGATCCGGGTCTGGGTCTGGGTCAGGGTCAGGGTCTGGCGTCGGATCCGGGTCTGGGTTCTCTCCGGCTTCCCACTTATCGCCGAAGCGGTCGCCCCAGATCAGATCCACCAGTTCCGGATGGTCAATAAACGGATTGCGGTTGCCCTGATAGACGTATACGGCGTCATTGCGTTTGGTCTCCTTATCGCTCACTGGATCCTGCTCATGCCATTTGAGCAGCAGGTTTACCGCCCATGTGGTGTAGGCCGGATAGCTGTTGCCGGCCAGCATCGGGCTGCTCCATCCGGCGATAAGGTCGTTGTAGCGGGTTGCCATGTAGAAGTATGTCCTGGCAAAATCGCCTTTGTATTCATCATCTGGCTCAAACACCGTGCCGCTATATCCGGGGAATGTGCACGTGCCGAGGCGGCCGAGGGCGCGCACTCCGCCGTTTGACGGAAGGGTGGTGCCGCCGCTGCATTCACCGAACGGATAGTTGCTTCGCTGTCCGTTGACTTTGCCGTCGGTCGGGTATATGTGGAATGCGTCGCTCACCATCGGAGAGCGGTCGTCAAACCAGCTTTTGGGCATCGAGTGCTCGCGGTTGTAGCAATCGCCGACATTTTTGTAGTTTCCGCATTGTTTGTTGCCCCATGTCCAGTGTTTGGTGGAATACATGTCCCACAGTGTGCCGTCTTCGCGCACGTCAGATGTGTAGTAGACCTGCCACAGGCCGTCGTAGCCCACATTGTGATGGTCGTCGATGATATCATGCAGGCTTGTGAGCAAATTTTTGCCGCTGCGTCCATAGGCTGCCGAGTAATACCCTTCCGGTTCCGCGGCGCTGCTCCATGATGCGGCAAAAATGGTGATCGCCGATAGGACGATCGGTTTAAGAAATTGAGATTTTAGCATTGCAATTACGATTGGGTTTAGCTAAGGCAAAATTACACATTATATAAAAGACCACCAAATTTTCTTGAGAAGAGCCTTTAGAGGAGGTGCCGAGGGTTTATTCCGGAGCTTTATCTGTGTTTTTTTGAAGGTGTGCCGGCAGTTGTCTATGGCTGTGTTTTTGGGTGTTTTTCGCGAATTGTTCGCCCCGGTTGATGTTAATGAATGTTAAAATTAAAAAT
>CAMWTI010000140.1 GCA_947177135.1 uncultured Porphyromonadaceae bacterium
AGCAGCAGGGCGCCGACCGTGATGATGACCACGTTGTTGCGCTTCAGGGCAATGTCGGTCTGCTTTCGGCTCGCTTCTGTCTGATACTGCTGGAGCTTGCTGTCGAGTTCGTATAAGCCTACCATGCCGTTGTTGCCGAGAATCATGCCGTTGCCATAGCCGGAACTGTCGATGGCGTTTATCAATGCAGCGTAGTCTTCAGGCCGACCGTCTCTCAGGTAGTCGGTCCATTTATGGAATATGAAATCGAGGTTGACGCTGTCATAATCGGCTCTCTCAGCCGTCAGATTCATCAGTCTGTCCGCTTCAAGCCTGGATTCTTCCGTCTCAAGTATGTTTAGAAAGACCATATATCGGAATATGAAGGCATTGAACGAGACCGAGTCACCGTTGGCCATCACGTTGGGAAGAAATTGTCTGCTCAATTCGAGCAGGCTGTCTACCTTTGCAGTCGCTGTCCAGAGGTTGGCGGCATTGGAATAGAAATAAAATGCGTTATGGAAGTCAGACTTGTCAAACTGAGGCGAGGTGTTGAAAATCCTGAAGGCAAGAGTGTAGAAGCTGGCGGCATTAATCTGATTGCCTGCAAACTGATGGCAGTGGGCCATGATGTCGGCATAGCGGGCCTGGTGGAGGTCATTGCCGGCTTTCACGGCAAATTCACGCATATGCTCGGCCGAATAGGCCGCATCGGCATACTGCTCATTGTCGAACTGCACGCAGGCTCGTTTATACCAGGCATACATGGCTCTGGCGGGATCGGGGTCATCGTTGAAGAATTCCGACAGGACCACGGCCATGGAGTCGTTGGCAATCGGGCGATTGAGTGAATGGTCCAGGCGCAGACGCAGCAAAGCATAGAGCATTGAGTCATAGCGCGTCGCGAAGTCAACGCTGTCGATCAACCGTAAGATGGAATCGGCCTGATATAGAGCGTTGGCATCGGTCAGCTTCTCGGCCCGCAGCAACTGCGGGTCGTTGACGGCGTGGCGTGAGGTGCACGCCACGGCCATTGAGAAAACGATGATGACGTAAAGGAGTCTGCGCATCAGAACAGGGGCGGGGTCAGTCGAGTTTGAGGACTGCGAGGAAGGCCTTCTGGGGAACTTCGACGGAGCCGATCTGCTTCATGCGCTTCTTGCCCTTTTTCTGCTTTTCAAGGAGCTTGCGTTTACGGGAGATGTCGCCGCCATAACACTTGGCAGTCACGTCCTTGCGCACGGCCTTGATTGTTTCGCGGGCGATGATCTTGGCGCCGATGGCCGCCTGGATGGCAATGTCGAACTGCTGGCGGGGAATCAGCTCCTTGAGTTTCTCACACATGCGTCGGCCGAAGTTGACGGCGTTGTCAACGTGGGTCAGGGTGGAGAGGGCGTCGACGCTCTCGCCGTTGAGCAGAATGTCGAGTTTTATGAGTTTGCTCTCGCGGAAGTCGTGGATATGGTAGTCAAACGATGCGTATCCCTTGGAGATGGATTTGAGCTTGTCGTAGAAGTCGATCACGATCTCGCCCAGTGGCATGTCGAAGATCATCTCCATGCGGTTGCCCGAGATGTATTCCTGCTTGACCAGTTCGCCGCGTTTGCTGAGGCAGAGGGTCATGATCGGACCGATGAATTCGGCGGCGGTGATGACCGAAGCGCGGATGTATGGCTCTTCGATATGGTCAATGAGTGTGGCGTCGGGCAGTCCGGAGGGGTTGTGGACTTCGGTCATGTTGCCTTTTTTGTCATATACGCGATATGACACGTTGGGCACCGTGGTGATCACGTCCATGTCGAACTCGCGGCCAAGGCGCTCCTGGATGATCTCCATGTGGAGCAGGCCGAGGAAGCCGCAGCGGAATCCGAATCCGAGAGCCATTGAGCTTTCGGGCTGGAAGGTGAGCGATGCGTCGTTGAGCTGGAGTTTTTCGAGCGATGCGCGCAGGTTTTCAAAGTCTTCGGTCTCGATGGGGTAGACGCCGGCAAACACCATCGGCTTCACCTCTTCAAAACCGTCAACGGCTTCCGGGCACGGACGGGCCACGTGGGTGATCGTGTCGCCCACCTTCACCTCGCGCGAGGTCTTGATGCCGGAGATGATATAGCCGACATTGCCGGCCGAGAGCTGCTTGCGGGGCTGCATGTCGAGGCGCAGGATGCCGATTTCGTCGGCGTTATATTCCTTGCCTGTGTTGACGAATTTGACGAAGTCGCCCTGGCTGATGGTGCCGTTGACGATCTTGTAGTAAGCGATGATGCCGCGGAAGGGATTGAACACCGAGTCGAAGATCAGTGCCTGCAGCGGAGCTTCGGGATCTCCCTTTGGTGCGGGAACGCGTTCCACGATGGCGCGTAGCACGTCGTCCACGCCGAAGCCTGTCTTGCCGCTGGCGCGGATAATCTCCTCGCGCTTGCATCCGAGCAGGTCTATGATCTGGTCTTCAACCTCTTCTGGCTTGGCCGAGTCGAGGTCGACTTTGTTGAGCACGGGGATGATCTCCAGGTCGTTGTCGATCGCCATATATAGGTTGGATATGGTCTGCGCCTGGATGCCCTGCGAGGCGTCGACGATCAGAAGCGCGCCTTCGCAGGCAGCGATTGAGCGCGAGACTTCATAGGAGAAGTCGACGTGTCCGGGAGTGTCGATCAGGTTGAGCACATATTTCTGTCCGTCAAGCTCATAGTCCATCTGGATGGCGTGGCTCTTGATGGTGATGCCGCGTTCGCGCTCAAGGTCCATGTCATCAAGCACCTGAGCCTGCAGGTCTTTTTGTGCCACGGTCTTGGTGTATTCAAGCAGGCGGTC
>CAMWTI010000141.1 GCA_947177135.1 uncultured Porphyromonadaceae bacterium
TTGTTGTTTTTTGTTGTCGTGGTCGGTGATTGTTGCGTGTGGTTTTTTGTCGAGTCGTGAGTTAAGACCATAAGACACCGGAGTCTCGTCCTTGGGATCCTTGATGCCGGAATAGTAGTCTTCCACCTCTTTCTGGGTGATTCCGCCGCCATAGAGATTACAAGCCGCAGTGGAGAGCAGGGCGACTCCGTCAGCTTGATTCACGCGCTTGGGCAACACTGTCGGGTCGAAAATCACACTATACAGCTCTTCGGCATTGGCAGGCCGGAGTTCCGCCGGAAGTTTCGATATCTGGTTGTCGAGAAATTCCTGCGAAAAACCTGGCTTGAATTTATCCATGCTGTAGTGATGGTGTATGCCGTTGGCGAATTCAACCTGCTTCAAATACGTTTCAAATGCTTTCCATTCGTCGGATTCTTTGTCGTCGGAATAGTTTGTGTATACTGCTTCGAGCATATCGCGGATGGGCAGATTGTAGGAGCAATTCTGATCCCAGATGATGTCGCGCCCAGAAATGGCGGCTTCTGTCAAATAGTAGATGAGTTGTTTCTGTTCGAGCGACAGATCCTCGAATCCAGGGACTGCATAGCGCAGCACCTCTATGTCGGCAAAACGGTCCACGTTGTAATTGATGTCTTGTGTCTGTTGGGTTTCAGTGTCGGTTTTCGGGGCGCACGCGGTGAGAGTCAGCAGCGCCAGTGGCAATAGTTTTCTCATGATGCTGTGTTATTGTATTATTAATGTTATTCAACATACAGGACCAGTCCCTTCAGGTATTCGCCCTCGGGATGGTATATGGAGATCGGGTGGTCGGCAGGTTGGGTCAGCTGGTGCAGTATTCTCACGCGCCGTCCGCTCTGAGCGGCAGCGGTGAACACCGCCAGCCGGAACTGCTCACGGCTGACGGCCTGTGAGCAGCTGAAGGTGAACAATATGCCTCCAGGTGCGATTTTTTCAAATGCAGCCGCATTTATGCGCCGGTAGCCGATCAGTGCGTTGCGTAGCGCGGAGCGGTGTTTGGCGAATGCCGGCGGATCAAGTATGATCAGGTCATACTCATCCCGCTTCATGTCGGCCAGGAATCTGAAGGCATCTTCGGCATAGGCGGTGTGGCGGTTGTCTTCCGGAAAATTCATCTGCACGTTTGCGCGTGTCAGTTCCACTGCTTTGGCCGATGAGTCAACTGAGTGCACAAGGCTGGCGCCGCCGCGCATGGCATATACCGAGAAGCCGCCTGTGTAGCAGAACATGTTGAGAACTCGTCGGCCTGCCGAAAAGTGTTCGAGCAGATGGCGGTTTTCGCGCTGATCCACAAAAAATCCGGTCTTTTGTCCGCGCAGCCAGTCAATGTTGAACTGCAGTCCGTTCTCCATGGCCACACTGCCTGAATACGACCCGATTATGTAGTCGTTCTGAGGATCAAGACGGGCCTTGTAGGGTAGGGTGGTCTCTGATTTGTAATATACGTTGACGACGTTCAGGTCGGGAATTTCGGTGAGGGTGCGGGCTATAATGTCGCGGCAGAAGTGCATGCCGGGCGAGTGTGCCTGCACCACGGCCGTGTCACCATAGACGTCGATCACAAGGCCTGGCAGAAAGTCTCCCTCGCCGTGCACCAACCTGTATGCGTTGTTGTCGGTGCGTATCAGTTTCAGCGAGCGGCGAAGTCTGAAAGCCTCTGTCAGTCGTTCTGTGAAAAAATCGGAGTCGATCGGGGCTGCCGATCCGAAGCGGAGCATTCTGACCACGATGCTGCCGATCTGGTAGTGGCCGATGCCGATCAAGTTGCCTTCGGCCGAGTGCACTTCCACCACGTCACCTTCGTCAAGGTTTGGCGGCAGCGAGGCCACAGCGCCTGAGAATACCCACGGATGAAAGCGGAGCAGCGACTCGTCGCGGCCGCGTTTTAGCTTGATTGCCGGATAGTTGTTCATTTCAGAAGAAAACGGAAAATATCATTGCCATTAACATAGACCAGCAGCAGCAAGAGCAGGCACATGCCGGTCATCTGGGCATATTCAAGAAATTTTTCAGGCAACGGTCTGCGAGTAACGGCCTCCCATAGAAGGAACAGTACATGGCCACCGTCGAGACCGGGAATAGGGACTATGTTCATAAAGGCCAAAGCCACCGACAAAAATGCAGTGAGCGACCAGAAGTAATACCAGTTCCACCGCTCGGGAAACATGGATCCGAGAGTGCCGAAGCCTCCAAGGCTTTTAGCTCCGCGCGGAGTGAACACATGTTTCATCGACGACACATAATTGCCCAGAGTTGTCGTGCCCAGTTCCCAGCCTTTAGGAATGGACTTTAACAGTGAGTATCGTGTGGTGAACACAGGATATATCTGGTCAATAGGTTTCAGTTGGAACCCGAGAGTGCCTTCATCGGTGGGGGTTACCGGCAGGGTGATTTCGTCGGAACCGCGTGCCACTCGCAAGAAAATGTTCTTGCCGGCATAGCTCTGGAGAGCGGCAGCCAGTTGCGGATATGACGGTGTGAGGCTGTCACCGACGGCCACGATGCGGTCGTCTGGCTGTAAGCCCGCTTTTTGTGCAGGCTCTCCGTTCATCACTGACGCCACGACCACGGGCTGGCGATATGCAAAGAATCCGCGGTCATCGTTCAGATCAAACAGGAACTGCTCCGGCAGTCTGATCTCAACACTGTCGGTGCCGTTGCGCAGCACGGTCACAACTTTGGCTTCGGCAAGTTTTATCAGAG
>CAMWTI010000142.1 GCA_947177135.1 uncultured Porphyromonadaceae bacterium
CTGCGACCACCTGGTCCCAAACCAGGTGCGCTACCGGACTGCGCTACGCCCCGATGCCATTAAAGACACTGCAAATTTACACTTTTATTTTGAATTGTGCAAATTTACAGTTCAAATCTCGTTGTCAGCACGTTCATTCTGATTGTGTAAGTTGATGTGAGCCATAGTTAAATCCTGCCATATCAAGATATTCAGCATCTTTAATCGCTCGTGCACGAAATTCTTCATAGTCCTTGTTGGTTTCGGCGCTCCAGCCTTGTTCGGCGATGCCGAGCAAACGAGGAAGTGCAAGATATTCGAGGTCCTGATAACGGTCGACCTGCTCTGTCCAGAATGTGCCCTGCACTCCGATGCAGTTTGAGTGAGCAGGCGGGTTAACCTTTATTGTCAGCTCAAGAGCACCGTCCCGACCGGCCCCGATCTGATCTATGCCGGCATATGAGCGATTGATATAGTATCCGCCATTAAACGGTGTGTAGACATGGCGCAGACCGTTGGCTTCGGCCTTGTCTTCGCCTCCAAGCCAGCAGAAAATAACAGGATCGATAGCCTTGATCATATCCATATCGGCATTGCCTTCAGTGATTAGTTCGTTCCACCCCATGACCATGCGGCCGTGGCGCACACGCGCATAGTCGGCCACTTCTTTTGTAAACCAGCTCTGAAGCGCACGGACATCAGTCAGACCGAGTTCTTTCATTCTGGCTACACAGGCGTCGGAATTCTCCCATGCCAAGGTCGGACACTCGTCGCCTCCGATGTGTATGTATCTGCTCGGAAACAGATCGGCAAGCACGTCGACCACAGTCCGGACAAACCGCATTACGTCGGGATTGCTCACATCAAGCACATCGCGGCTCACTCCGCCTTTATTCCAGATGTTATGACTGAAATCTTCATGCAGTGACAATTTCTCGCTGGCCGGGTCTGTTGAAAATTCGGGATAGGAGTGTATGGCCGCGACCATATGGCCGGGCATGTCTACCTCAGGTATCACTTCGATATGGCGTTCGGCCGCATAGGCCACCACTGCTCTGATTTCATCGACTGTATAGGCATATGGGCCATAGACCACACTGTCGCCATCACGCCACTGTGTCTGCGTTGAAAAATCACTCCGGAGAATGTTGCGGTTTGTCGCTCCGCCGGCCGTGAGTTCCGGATATCCCTCCACCGGCAGACGCCAGCCCTGATCGTCGGTCAGATGCCAGTGAAAGCGGTTGAGTTTATAAGCAGCCATCAGATCAATCATTTTCATGATCTGGTCGGCGTCAAAAAAGTGACGGCTCACGTCGAGCATGAATCCGCGATATTCAAAACGCGGTCTGTCCTCGATCTGGCCGAGCGGCAACGCATAGTCCATGCCGGCATCTCCACAGCGGCCAGCCATGACATTTGGCGGCAAGAGTTTTTTTATGGTCTGAAACGCATAGAAAAGGCCCGATGCTCCGGAGGCTTTCACATCAATACCGTCTGATTTGATTTTCAGCCCATAGCCTTCAGATGGCAACGACGAATCAAGGGCCACATCTATGAAACAGTCTTCATTGCTGTCACATGTCACAGTGGCATTCAGTCCGGTGGCGAGATTCAGAGTTTTCACAAATCTCACAGCTTCGTCGGCCATGTCCTGCGGGAGCGAGCCGACCGACACGGTGAGACCGGACGAGAGCGCCAGAGTACCCGGAATCTGCTCCATTCTGGCAGGCCGCGGGATCAGATCAGCAAAGTCCGCGGCATTTGCCGACAAACAACACCCCAGCGAGACCGATATGCAAAAACAACGAAGTATTTTCTTTATCATCATAATAAAATAGGATAAGGTGATTATTGACCGCCACAAAAATACATACTATTTTCCAACTTGTCAAATTTCATTGGCAAATCAGTGTCATAAACCGGGACATCACGCTTGGTTTGGAGGTTTGAGGATTTTTAAGTAACTTTGGCGTGTCATTCACCCGACATTTATGGAATTATCACGAAAACGAATTGCGGTGCTTGGATCAACAGGCTCCATCGGCACCCAGACATTAGATATTATCAGGCGCTATCCCGAACGGTTTGAAGCCACTTGCCTTGTAGCGGGTTCTAAAGTTGACGAACTCGCCGAACAATGCCGACAGTTTCGTCCACGACGTGCAATCATAGCCGATCGCTCTCTTTACGCGCGCTTGCGTGAAGCAGTCGGGCCGCTCGGCATTGAGTGCGAGGCCGGAAGCGAAGCTGTGGCCTATGCGATGGGCACATCAGACGTCGACATGGTGGTGACTGCAACGGTCGGATACAGCGGTCTGGCGCCAACCGTCAGCGCAATCAACGCCGGCAAAGAGATCGCGCTGGCCAACAAAGAGACTCTCGTCGTGGCGGGCGATCTTATCACCCGTCTATTGCAGACGTCGAAGGCGCGTATCATACCGGTTGACTCCGAACACTCGGCCATCTACCAGTGTCTGGCCGGAGAAGACTCCGCCTCCGTCAGACGACTGATCATCACAGCGTCAGGAGGACCGTTCAGGACTATGCCGAAAACAGACCTCGCAAAGGTCACTCCGGCCGACGCCC
>CAMWTI010000143.1 GCA_947177135.1 uncultured Porphyromonadaceae bacterium
AGCGCTGCTCAAAAAATGCATTATCTATTTTCATATCGGGCGCAAAGTTACGCCCAGCGAACGTGGCTCGATGGTAGATTTTTAGAACTTGGTTGCAATAAACAGGTCGGTCAGCGGCCGAGTAGTTCGGAGTAGGATGGGATGTGGTCGATGAAGCGGGAGGCGGTACCCTCGGTCAGGCAGCAATAGTGGGTCAGGCCGTTGGTCACCATCAGGCAGCGGGCGTGCATGACCATATTATAGCGTGCTATCTGGTCGAAAGTTTCCTGTGTAATAGCCACATGCGGCGCTTTGTATTCCACCACCATCAGAGGTTCGGCAGCTCCTGCGCGCCACACCAGAGTGTCGCAACGGCGCAACCGCCCGTTGAGGCGTAGGCTAACCTCGTTGGCAGTGAGTGCGGCCGGATAACCCAGATCGCCGACCAGATGGGCCACTGTGTGTTGGCGCACCCATTCTTCGGGTGTGAGCACAAGCCATTTGCCGCGCAGCGGGTCAAATACGATTGTCTGCCCCGAAGCGTTGCGGCTCAGCTTGAGCGGCCTCGGAGGCAGATTTAATGGGGTGAATAGTGCCTGATTCAAAAAAAAAGAGTAATTTTGAGGTACAAATTTACGAAATAAAATCAATGGCAACAACTCCTGCGGCAACATTTGAGGGCATACGCGCGCAATTGCGTGGCGGATCGGCGTCGCCTATCTATGTGATTCACGGCGCCGAGGGATATTATATAGATGTGCTCATACGCGATTTTGAAGCGCTTGTGCCGGAAGATGAGCGCGATTTCAATCTCACGGTTATATATGCGCCGGAGGCCACTCCAGATGTGGTTGTCGACGCATGCCGCCGTTATCCGCTGATGGCTGACCGTCAGGTGGTGATTCTGAAAGAAGCGCAGAGCGTCGGAGCTTTATTCATGGACAAACTCGCGGCATATGCCGCAAAACCATCTCCGCAGACGGTGTTTGTGGTCGCGGCCCGCGGCGATCTGGTCAAAGGGGCAAAGTTTATAAAGGCGGCACAGGCGTCGAAGGCTTTGTTTTTTGAATCCAAGAAGTTGCGCGACAATCAGGTGAGTCCGATGATTCAGCAATTTGTCTCTGCCGCAGGCCTGTCGATAGACGCCAAGGCCCTTGCCATGCTTGTCGAGCATACCGGCTCTGATCTGAGTCGCATCCATAATGAAGTGGAGAAAGTGACAGTGGCCCTTCCGAAAGGAGCGGCAGTTACACCTTCTGTTATTGAAAAGCTTATCGGAGTAAGCAAGGATTTCAATAATTTTGAGTTGGTCGACGCTGTGGCCCGACGCGATGTTGCAACAGCCTACCGCATTTCCGAATACTTTCGCTCGAATCCAAGGCAGAATCCTGCAATTATGACGGGAGTGGCTCTTTTTGGCTATTTTTCAAAACTGTTGCTTTGCCGCTATTCGCCTGATCTGAGCGACCGTGGGCTGATGCAGTCCAGCGGCGCGCGCTTTCCCGGACAGCTGGCAAACTACAAAGAAGGCCTGCGGAACTATACTGCCCGACAGATCATCAGCGCAATCTCTGCAATCAGGCGTTTCGATGTCAGATGCAAGGGTGTCGGATCACGTGCGAATGAGTATGATCTGTTGCATGACATGCTTTTCGCTATATTTCATTGATTTGATATAGTGAAGTTGTGATGTTGTGCGGACCTTGCAACTTTTTTGGCATAAAATTTGTTTTGTTATCGAGAAAAGATTAATTTTGCATCGTATTTTAGAATCGTTTGAGGCGATTATCTCAGCCAGAATTCAATATTGGAGCCCGGCCTCGGTTCGATTTGCATACGTTTCCCAATTCCCATTTTACCAACCTGATCAGGTTAAAACGTGCACACCATATATTGTGTGCCAACAGGAAAAATACTTTCATATTATAAATGAATTACAAGTTTTCACAACTTAGCGAAATGAGCCTTGATCAACTCAAGGCAATTGCAGCTGAAATCGGTTTGCAGAAAATCGATTCGCTTGACAACGAAGCGCTTTCATACGCTATTCTTGACCATCAGGCAGAAGTGGATTCTGCCAATGTCACAGATAAAGCACCCAAAAAGCGAGGTCGCAAAAAGAAAGATCAGCAGTCGTCATCAGCGTCGGCTCAGGATAAAGTATCCGAACAGGCCGCCCCTGTAGCTACTGGCAACGACAATACTGCCGGCGAATCCGGCAAAGCCTCAGACGAACCAAAGAAACGCGGACGTAAAAAAAAGGAACAGACCGCTTCTGACAATAAGAAGCTGGACGCATCGCAACAGCAACCGCCTGTTGCAGAGCACGCTGCCGGCGATGATCCGTCCGTGGTGGGCGATAAGGAGAAGACTGCCGAACCAAAGAAACGTGGTCGCAAGAAAAAAGACCAGTCCTCCGCAGCGACGCCTGCCTCGGAGCAGAATGGACACCAAAAGGACGAAAAGACTTCATTAGAGTCGACAGATGACAATGTGGCTGCTAACCAGCAGTCGCCAGCAGCAGGGGACTCAGCGCACCCGGCGGAC
>CAMWTI010000144.1 GCA_947177135.1 uncultured Porphyromonadaceae bacterium
GGACTAACTGGAGCAATTATTCATGGTTTGTGGGCGACATTTTCGGAGCGCCATTGGCCATTGAGGGTATTTTTGCCTTCTTTATGGAGTCGACGTTTGTGGCGGTGATGTTTTTCGGCTGGAAGCGCGTCAGTCCGCGGTTTCATCTTGCCGCCACATGGCTCACTGCTATCGGTGCGACTATTTCGGCTCTGTGGATTCTTGTGGCCAATGCGTGGATGCAATATCCTTCGGGAATGACGTTCAATCCCGACATGATGCGCAATGAGATGACCGACTTCTGGGCCGTGGCTCTGTCGCCTGTGGCGATCAATAAGTTTTTTCATGCGGTGATGAGCGGCTGGGCGTTGGCAGGCGTGTTTGTCATCGGCGTGAGCTGCTGGATGCTGATGCGCCGCCGTCGTGTCGAGTTTGCCGTGCGCTCCATCAAGGTTGCCGGCTGGATCGGTATGACCGGCATAGTGCTGACTGCAGCCACCGGTCATGGTTCGGCCGTTGAGGTGAGTCGGACGCAGCCAATGAAACTCGCGGCCATGGAGGGCCTGTGGAATGGCGGGCATGGTCAGGAGCTTGTGGCTTTCGGCATACTCAATCCGGAAAAAACGTTTGACAATGATGTCGACCCGTATATTTTTAAAATCGGGCTTCCTGGTGCGCTGAGTTTTCTTGCCCGCAGTGATTTCAATGCTTTTGTACCTGGAATCAACGACGTGATAGCCGGACGTGACGTTGTTGGCGGAAAGCCGATTGACACGGTGGCTTATACGGAACGCATGGAGCGTGGCCGTGCCGCCCGCGCCGCTTTGGCGGAATATAGCGTCGCGGCCAAGAGCGGAAATGCCGAAGAGGCCGAAGTTGCTCTCAAAGCATTGCGCGCGGATTATCCATATTTCGGATATGGATATTATGATTCGCCGTCTGATTTCATTCCGCCGGTGGCTGTGACTTTTTATTCATTCCATATCATGGTGCTTGCCGGCGGTTATCTGATGGCATTTATCGCCGTCATGCTCATGCTTGCATATGCGCGTCCGATATGGCTGACCAATAAGTGGCTTTGTCTGCTCGGCATGGCTTCAATCGCTATTGTCTGGATCTGCAGTCAGGCCGGATGGGTATGTGCCGAAGTAGGGCGCCAGCCATGGGTGATCCAGGATCTTATGCCGACGCGCGCCGCCATATCGGCTTTGCCGGTTGAAAGCGTCCGTCTCACGTTCTGGCTGTTTGCCGCAGTGTTCACAGCGCTGCTTGCAGCCGAAGTCTCGATCATGTTGCGCCAGATTTCCATTCACAGTAAAGAAACAGAAGAATAAATTATGACACTCTCATTTCTCCAAAATTATTGGTGGCTGCTGATCTCTTTGCTCGGAGCCCTGCTGGTGATGATGCTCTTTGTCCAGGGAGGCCAGTCCATGCTGTTTCAGGCCCGCTCGGCGGCTCACCGTTCGATCATGATTAACTCGCTCGGCAGCAAATGGGAACTGACGTTCACAACACTGGTGGTGTTCGGCGGGGCATTTTTCGCTTCGTTTCCTCTGTTTTATTCCACAAGTTTCGGTGGCGCATATTGGCTATGGATGCTGATTTTGTCAAGTTTTGTGCTTCAGGCCGTCAGTTATGAATACCGCCGTAAAAAAGGCAATCTCTATGGAGTGGGTACATATGATATCTTCCTGTTTCTCAATGGTTGCTTCGGATGCATACTGCTTGGCGTGGCTGTTGGAACTATGATCTGGGGTGCCGAATTCACGGTGAACAAATCCAATCTGCTTGATACTGCTGCACCAGTAATCTCTACTTGGAATAATCCGGCGCGCGGACTTGAGGCAATAGCGTCATGGCGCAATCTGCTGCTTGGGTTCACCATTCTCTTCCTGGCCCGAGTACAGTGTGCGATATATATGCTCGACACGACTGATGGAGACCGTGAATTTCAGATCATGTTGCGCAAGCGCGTACTATACAGCGGCGTTATATTCGTTACGCTATTCATAATTCTTGCCGTCGTGCTTCTGATAAGTCCGGCATATCGTGTCGATTCTTTCGGTCATATTGATATGGTCCCGTATGGCTATCTTGACAACCTCGTTGCCTTATGGTGGGCTGGTGTCGCTTTCATTGCCGGCACGGTGCTGGTGTTGTGTGGCATCGCCGGAATCCTTGTTTTTAAAGGATTTCGCCATGGCTCATGGTGTACCGGCAGCGGCACAGTCCTGGTGGTCATGAGCCTGTTTTGGATTATCGGATACAACGGCACGGCATATTATCCTTCAATCACTGATCCGGAATCGTCGCTCACAATCGCCAACAGTTCGTCGTCGCTCTTCACTCTCACAGTGATGAGTTATGTTTCACTTGCCATTCCGTTCGTGCTCGCCTACATTATCTATGTCTGGCGCGCTATGTCACGCAAAGAATCCGAACAGGTTTCCTATTGAACCATATCCCAGCCATGCCTATTGACGAAGACACAGACTCGTATCGCACAATTTCATCGCCTGCG